>CAZSTT010000066.1:0-5214 GCA_964609705.1 uncultured Thermodesulfobacteriota bacterium | reverse complement strand
TTTAAACCTTAAACCTTATACCTTAAACCTTGGACCAAGACTTTATTATGGACCACGCTCCATTTGTTCATCTTCATCTCCACACCCAGTACAGTCTGCTGGATGGCGAGATTCGTCTAAAAGGGTTGTTTGAAAAGGCCCAGGCCTTCAAACTGCCGGCGATTGCCATGACCGATCACGGCAACCTCTTCGGTATGGTGGAGTTTTATAAACAGGCCCAAAAACACGGATTGAAACCGATTATCGGCTGCGAAGTTTATGTGGCTCCGGGAAGCCGCCTGCAGAAAGAGACTCATCCCCACCAGGAAAATGCCTTCCACCTGGTCCTGCTTTGCAAAAACGAAAAAGGCTATCGCAATCTGGTCAAACTGGTCACCCAGGCTTACTTTGAAGGTTTTTACTACAAGCCGCGGATCGACCGGGAGCTGTTAAGGGAACACCACAAAGGTTTGATTGCCCTGACCGCCTGCCTGCACGGAGAGATCCCCCATTCTCTTCTCAAAGGGGATTTTGACCGCGCCTTGAAAACAACCCGTGAGCTGGCCGAGATCTTCGATCAGGATCGGTTTTACCTGGAATTTCAAAAGAATGATATTCCCGAACAGGAGATCGTCAACAAAGGCCTGTTGGAAATCCATCGTCAATTGGGCGTCCCCATCGTAGCTACCAACGATTGTCATTACCTGACCCGGGAAGAGGCCAAGGCCCACGATGTTTTACTTTGCATCCAGACCGGAAAGACGGTGGACGATCCCAACCGTATGCGTTTTTCCACGAATCAGCTCTATTTTAAGTCCCCGGAAGAAATGGTCCAGCTCTTTGCCGATCTGCCGGAGGCCATAAAAAATACGGTGCATATCGCCGACCGATGTAACCTGGAATTGACTTTCGGCCATTCCCATCTCCCCCGTTATGCCTTACCGCCGGAAGAGACTATGGATAGTCGTCTAAAAAATGAGGCCCGTTCCGGTCTTAAAGAGCGGCTGGCCGTCAAAGAAAAAATTGATCCGGCCTTTCCCTCTTCCCGGCACCAGGAATATTGGGACCGTCTCGAAAGAGAATTAACGGTAATCACCTCCACCGGATTTTCCGGCTATTTTCTGGTGGTTTCCGATTATGTGGGTTTTGCCAAAGAAAAGGGGATCCCGGTCGGACCGGGCCGGGGTTCCGGGGCCGGAAGTCTGGTGGCCTACGCCTTAAAGATCACCGATATCGATCCCTTGGATTATGGGTTGATTTTTGAACGTTTTCTGAATGTGGAACGAAAAGAACTGCCGGATATCGATGTTGACTTTTGTGTGGAACGCCGGGATGAGGTTCTAAAATATATTGCCGAGAAATACGGTCAGGAGTATGTGGCTCAGATTATCACCTTTGGAAAGATGCAGGCCCGGGCCGTCATTCGGGATGTGGGCCGGGCCTTGAATATCCCCTACGGCGAAGTGGATAAGATCGCCAAACTGATCCCGACCGTGTTGAACATTACCCTGAGCGAGGCCCTGGAAATGGAACCCCGGCTCAAGGAACTCAAAGAATCCGATCCGACCATCAATGAATTGCTGACCATCGCCGAAGCCCTGGAAGGGCTGCCCCGTCATGCTTCCACCCATGCCGCCGGGGTGATTATTTCCCCTCATCCGATAACCGACTCCGTTCCCTTATACAAAGGTCCCAAGGGAGAAACCCTGACCCAGTATGAAATGAAATCAGTCCAGGAGATGGGATTAATCAAGTTTGACCTCCTGGGCCTGAACAACCTGACCATCATCCAGTATGCCTTAAGAACCATCGAACGGACCCATAGCGAGAAGATTGATCTGACCCTCATCCCTCTTAATGATCCGGCTACTTATGAACTGCTGGGCCGGGGGGACACCACCGGGGTGTTTCAGCTGGAAAGCTCGGGCATGAAAAACCTCTTGATCGACAGCCAGCCGCAGAATTTTGAAGACCTTATTGCGCTAAACGCCCTTTACCGTCCCGGTCCTTTGAACAGCGGGATGGTGAAAGACTATATCAAGAGAAAACACGGAGAGGTCCCGGTCGAATATCCCCATCCTCTGCTGGAAGGCATCTTAAAAGAAACGATGGGCATCATTGTTTATCAGGAGCAGGTCATGCAGATTGCCTCCCTTTTGGCGGATTATTCCATGGGCGAGGCCGACACCTTGCGCAAGGCTATGGGCAAAAAAATTCCCGAGGTCATGGCCCAGCAACGGACCCGCTTCCTGGAGGGGACCAAAAAGAAACGGATCGACCAGAAAAAGGCCGACGACATTTTTGACAAAATGGAAACCTTCGGCGGCTACGGGTTTAACAAATCTCACAGCGCCGCCTATGCCTTGATCACCTATCAGACGGCTTACCTGAAGGCACATTATCCCCTGGATTTCATGGTGGCCCTGATGACCAGTAAAATGGGCAATTCGGCGGAGGTGACCAAGTGTATCGCCGAATGCCGGGAAAAAGGGATGGTGGTCCTGCCGCCGGATGTGAACCTGAGCCACCTGGATTTTACGGTCGTGGAAGATAAGATCCGTTTCGGGCTGGCGGCGATAAAAAATGTCGGAGCCGGGGCCATAGAATCCATTTTGGAAGCCAGGAACCAAGGGGGAGAATTCAAATCCCTGATCGATTTTTGCCGGCGGGTGGATTTACGCCGGGTGAACCGAAGGGTGGCGGAGAGTCTGATTAAGTGCGGGGCCTTTGATTCTCTGGGGGTGGCCCGTTCCCGGCTGATGGCCTTTCTGCCCGAAGCCCTGGACATAGGACAGCAACGTCAAAAGGAACAGTCTGAAAACCAGTTCAGCCTTTTTTCCATGGAAGGAGATACGGGGTTAACCCGGCCCGAAATCGAACCTCCTATGGTCGAGGAATGGCGCGAAAGCCAAAAACTCGCTTTTGAAAAGGAAATTTTGGGTTTTTATATTACCGGTCATCCTTTGACCCGGCATACAGAAAGTCTGAGAGACCTGAAAGCGGTCGAGATTCAGTCCCTGTCCGAAATGGAAGACAAAGAAAATGTGCGGCTGGCCGGAATGGTGGCCTCTCTGAAGGAGATCAGTAGTAAAAAAGGGGAACGGATGGCCTTCGCCACGATTGAAGACCTGACCGGCTCTTGTGAAGTCATCGTTTTTTCCGATATCTTTCGAAAATGTTCCCAGGTGTTAAAAGAAGAAAAGCCTTTATGGATCACCGGGATCACCACCAAGGATGAAAAAGGGATCAAGGTCATTGCCAATGATATACTGCCCCTGGACGAGGCCGAAGAAAAAATGGCCCAGCAGGCCGTTCTAAAAATACAGGTAAAGGACTTGACCCGAACCCAATTTTCCGAATTAAAGGATTTTTTAGAAACCCATTCCGGGGCCTGTCCGGTCCGGATTTGCGCCTGCCTCCCGGATAAAAGCCAGATCCTCCTGAATCTTCCGGAGACCTATACGATCCGGCCTTCGGTTCGCATGAGACGAGAAATAAAAGGGCTTTCCTGTACCCCCTTGATGGAGGTGGTTTATTCTGATCCTCCCAAACCTGAAGGTAACGGGGATCAGAAAAGACGATGGGATAAAACAAAGGTTTAAGGTCCAAGGTTTAAGGTTTACGGCAAGAGAAGTCCTGTCTTTAATGGCCGGGGTTCGGAAAAACATTTGAATTTTCGTTGGAAAGGAATGCGAAAAAAGGGGACCTGATAGGCCCAGATACCTCCCGGTAACATCGACCACCTAGTAAAAACAGGTTTTTCTAATCTTATACCTTAAACCTTGAACCTTAAACCTCAAACCGGAATTTATTATGCCCGAATATCAGGAGCGGTTTTACCGCAGTAAAATCCATTCTCCGGACTGGGTCTCCTTTACCATCCAGGTCAAGGAAAGCGACCTCTGGCTGCGGGCCAGAAAAGATCTTTCCGTTGAAGGCTATGAACGGGTTTTTCAATACCGTCATTCTCTGGAAGTCTATATTCAGCAGCACCCTGAATTCAAGGATTCCTTAGAGCCCCTCCCATTGGATGCGCTGGCCCCGCCCCTGGTCCAAGCCATGCTGCAAGCCGGTCAAGCCGCCGGGGTCGGCCCCATGGCCGCTGTGGCCGGCGCCATCGCCATGTTTGTCGGGCAGGATTTACTGGCCTTCTCTCCGGATATCATTGTTGAAAACGGAGGGGATTTATTCATCGTCTGCCATGAGCCCCTGACCGTGGGTATCTATGCTGGAGATTCCCCTTTGAGCGACAAGCTGGGAATTCAACTACCCCCTTCCGGCCGGCCGGTTGGATTGTGCACCTCTTCCGGAACCGTGGGCCATTCCCTGAGTTTCGGCCGGGCCGATGCCGTAACTATTTTATCTCCATCAGCCCTGCTTTCCGATGCCGTGGCTACGGCGGTGGGGAACCGGGTTCGAACAAAAAACGATATTCAATCGGCCCTGGACTGGGTCCAAAAGATCCCGGAGGTCGAGGGGGTTCTGATTATTATAGGAGAGCAACTTGGGGTCTGGGGGAAACTGGAGTTGGTGACGATTTAAAAATCAGGTCTTTAAAGGAGCTTGTTTCATGAAAAACAGTAAATTGATAATTTTTGGTTTGTTAATCATACTTCTAAGCACCTGGGGTTGCCAGACGGTGCCCAAAGTCCAGGAACGCAAGACCCCGCCCAAGATTGCCCTGGTCCTGGGGGGCGGGGCGGCCCGGGGCTTTGCCCATGTGGGGGTCATTCGGGTTCTGGAACAGGAAAAAATACCCATCCATATGATCGTCGGGACCAGTGTGGGCAGCCTGATCGGGGCCCTTTATGCCTCCGATCCCAACAGCTTCAATCTGGAATGGCTGTCCTTCACCATAGAAAAGGATGATATCTTCGATTATTCCGTGCTTTCGGCCAAGATGGGCCCGGTCAGCGGAGAGCGTTTGGAGAAATTTGTCCAAACCAAGGTCAGGGCCAAGACCATCGAACAAATGAAAATCCCTTATTACGCCGTAACCACCGATTTGAACACCGGCAACACCTGGGTTTTTGACAAGGGATCCGTGGCCAAGGCGGTGCGGGCCAGCAGTTCCATTCCCGGTATTTTCACGCCCCTGGAATATTTGGGCCGGACCTATGTGGACGGCGGCGTGACCAATAACCTGCCGGTGGATGTGGCCCGGGCCAAAGGGGCTGACATTATCATTGCCGTCAATATCTCCAAAAATGTCCAGAACCCTCAAATCACCACTTT
>CAZSTT010000065.1:3176-16575 GCA_964609705.1 uncultured Thermodesulfobacteriota bacterium | reverse complement strand
GGCCGGCGCCCAGGGATTGATGCAATTAATGCCCAGGACCGCTGCTGAATTAGGGGTGACCGATCCATTTGACCCAAGGCAAAATATCATGGCCGGCACCCGATATTTAAGCCGGCTGTTGGACCGTTACCAGGGTAATCAGAAGCTGGCCCTGGCGGCTTACAACTGGGGTATGGGCAATCTGGAAAAAAATCCCACAGGTCTGCCCAAAGAAACTCGGGACTATATAGTCCGGGTGGAGAAAAAATTCCAAACCTATCAAGATGACTCCTCCCCCGCCTAAAAGGCCTCCCCTGGCCTGGCTCAATCACCTAAATTCGTTGATACCAATCCTTGAAACCTTTTCTCCGAGAAACCGGATGAAAATTTTGAGAAAGGCCGGAGTCAAAACCGAAGCCCCATTCAGTACCCTGTTTTTCATTGACAAGATATCCAGAATCCCCCTATACCAGAGCGAAGGAAAGCAAAAGAGTTATTAACAGCCGACCGGAGACTCGGGGATGGAAAAAGAAAAAATCAGGGAAATACTGCAAAGGAGCAGTAAACCCGTTACGGCTTATTTTTCCGGTCGTGAAGGGGACCTCGGGACGGAGGTCCTTTCCGCTTTTTTTCAAGAGCTGATATCTATCGGCGGGTTTCTTGAACGGCCCGACCGGTTTCAGAATTTGGGGGGGGAATCGCCCTTTCTGGCTTTTTCCGGAACCGGTCCGCCCCAAAATTATTACAAGGCTTTGCCGGCCGGTCTGGAATGGCCCCCCTTTTTGTCTTTGATCCGGTCTCTGGGCAGGGGAACCCATTCCCTGGCCCCCGGTTCGGAACAAATCATCAGGAATTTAAAGCGCCCGGTTACTATCCGGGTTCTGATCACTCCCTCTTGCCCCTTCTGCGCCCAGGTGGTAGGTTTGGTGAATCAACTTTCTGTGGTCGGAAACCGGATCACCGTCTGGATTATTGATCTGGAACTCTTTCCGGAATATGTTCAACGCTACCATCCCAAGGCCGCTCCCACCACCATCCTGGAAGAAGAGGTCTTCCTGACCGGCCGGATCAGGGAGAAAGAACTGACCGATTGGCTGGCAAAATTGGACTCCCCCGATTACCTGGATCAGCTCTATCATAACGACCTCCTGGAAAAGAGGATGGACCAGGCCTTAAAGCGCCTCAAGGCACACCCCCAGGACCTGCCGATCATTACCGGCCTGATCAGAGACGAAGCCTTCAGCGTCAAATTGGGGGCCATGGCCATCTTTGAACAATTGACCGACCAGACCCCGGAACTTCATGGGGCCCTCTTTGAGGCCCTTTCTCCCCTTCTCGATGATTCCTCAGAACAAGTGGTGGGAGACGCCGCCTACCTGATCGGTTTCCTTCAAGACCAACGCAAGGTCCATAGACTGGAAGCCCTCCTCTCCCATGCCAACCCGGAGATTGCCGAAATCGCCCGGGAAGGATTGAAAAATTAACTCCTCGGTAAATCCTCCCGGTACCTTGTTCCTGTTTTTGACACCCTGACTGTTTTATGTTACTAATCAAAAAAATAAGTCTTCCAATCCGGCAAGGGTAAAATAAATTCATGCGTCTGGTAGTGCAGCGGGTCAAAGAGGCCCGGGTGTTAATCAATGAAACGATTGTCGGAGAAATCGGCCGGGGTCTCCTGGTCTTCCTGGGAGTCGGAAAGGAAGATACCGAGGCCGACGTGGATTATCTTTTGGAAAAAATCCTTCATCTGCGGATCTTTCCTGACGGTCAGGAGAAATTCAATCTTTCCCTGATGGACATCGGGGGCGCCCTGCTGGTGGTCTCCCAGTTCACCCTTTGGGGGGATTGCCGCAAGGGGAGGCGGCCCTCTTTTTCGGAGTCGGCCCCTGCCTCAACCGCCCTGCCTCTTTATGAAATGTTTATTGAAAAAGCGCGGCAAAAAGGCATACCCTTGGCTTGCGGCCGTTTTCAGGAGATGATGGATGTCCATCTCACCAATGACGGTCCGGTAACTTTGTTGTTGGACAGCAAAAAAAAATTCTGAATTTATGGAAGAACTATGACCGAGAACAATAAAACCCTCCCCCCCTGCATGATCTTCGTCAGTAAAGAAGGACAATGGTTTCATGATGGGGCCGAGATTATCCATCGGCCCATCTTTCTCTGGATGATTCAGAGTATGGAAAAAACAGAAGACGGATTGTTTATTGTCCATCTGAACAACCAGAAATGCTACTTGGAGATTGAAGATACACCGCTGGTGGTCCAAAAAGTGGACCTGATCCAGGAAGGACCTAAGCAAACGGCCCAAATCCGTCTTACCCTGAACGACGAATCCCAGGAAGTTCTGGATCCCGGCACCTTGAAAATCAGTTCGGAAAGCGTCCTATACTGTACCGTTAAAAACAATCAATTTCCGGCCCGGTTTCTGCGTCCGGCCTATTATCAGATTGCCGAAAATATCACCGAGGATGAGGCCGGCGGGTTTGACCTGGCTCTTGATGATAAGCGATATCCTATTCAGACATTTTGAAAAGAAGTTTAGAGTTGTGAGTTCGGAGTTCGGAGAGCCTCGGTTTATTGCTTCGTGGTACTCCCCCTATCTGAAAATAGGTCAGGCATCCTGCCTGACCATTATTGATGTCAACATACCGTACCCGAATGGGTGCATCTATTGTCTCGTCGAAGTCGAAGGCCCGATCGTATTGCGGCGCCAGGGCAGCCCTGCGATTAGTGGAAAAACAGAGAATCAATGACTTCCAAAACCTGCCGGACTTCCAAATCGTTCAGGCAGGCTTTATCAAGGCAGGACCGCATCGTTTCCCGGTCACAGGGGACGCAGTGAATGGCCGGCTTCAGGATCCTGACCACCGGTCCCTGGGGACTCCAAAATGCAGGGTCGGTAGGACCAAATAAAACGACGGTGGGAATACCCACAGCCGCCGCCAAATGAGAAACCCCGGAATCATTGCCCAGATAGCCGGCACAATGAGAGAGAACGCCGGCCAGCAGCGGCAAGGAAAGCCCTTCAATGACCGGCCAGCCTCGGCCCTGGATCCCATTCAAAATCAAACCCATTTCCTGCTCCACCGGACCCAGCAGAAAAACCGGCTTGACCTGATAAAGATTTTTTAATATTTCGGCTGTTTCTAAAAACCGTTCCCAAGGCCAGTTTTTGTGAGGACTGCCGCTGCCGGGATGGATGACCCATAGCGGACGGCTTTCCCCGTCATTTTCATACTGCCTTAATAGCTTCCTGGCCTCCTCAATATCCTCCCGGGCAGGGAAGATATATTTTTCTGCTTTTTTCCATGGAATATTTTCAGCATCCAGAACTCCTCTTTGAAGGGTTTCCAGTGTAATCCCTTTTTCGCAATCCGGGAAAGAAGGAACCCAAACCACTCTTTCCAACCCCGCCCGTTTCAATCCCCGGATCAGCCCCTCCTTTTGATGAGTCGAAAAGAGATAAACCTTTTGAAAGGAGGTTAAATAGTGCCTGAACATTGGGGGTATTTCGGTATCCTCCTGAAAAAGCCAGGCCCATTCTTTTTGATGGATGGAAATGATTTCCTGAGCGTAGAAACGATTATGAAGCAGAGACAAGGTTTCCGTGCTTCCAGCAAAGGTCCAGGGGATTCCCTCATGGAACAAACGGAGAGAATACAGGGCCGGCAGTGACATTATCAGATCACCCAGGGCGCCCTGGTGGATAATAAGGATGGGAGATGAAGAGGTCTTTAAGAAAATTGCTAAATCCTTCTGAAATTTTTATCAATTAACAAAAAATAATAATAACTTGTCAAGGGAATATTTCCCTTTTATAATAATTAGTTTTCATCCGGAAATTCGAATTTCCGGATGAGAACTAATTAGCCGGAATTAACCCACAGGAATTTCTGGGATATTAATCACGGTTAATCAGTAAGTTTTCGTGGACCGCCCCTAGGAACATGAGCCAGGATCCTATCGTTATATTTCCTAACCACGGCGTCCACCTGACCGCCGAAAAAGGCAGCTCCAGGTAACGCCCATATTATGTCCGCAATATGATTGACAGAAGAATCAACTTTAGCTACTCTAAGGAAAGAATACAATAGGCACACTTTTATGAAATACTTTGATTGGAACGATAAAAAGAATGAGCTACTCAAGAAACTACGTGGGGTGTCATTTGAGCAAGTTGTCCTGGCAATTGTTTCCGGTGATTTGATTGACCGCGTGAAACATCCCAACCCTGAGAAATACCCGAATCAGAAGGTATTCTTGGTGAGGATCGAAGATTACATGTACTCTATACCGTATGTCGAAGATGAGGAGAAGATATTCCTGAAAACAATAATTCCAAACAGCAAAGCAACAAAGAAGTATTTGGGAGGCAAAAGGTGAAAAGAGCGCAATACCTCGATAAAGAAGAAATGGAGCTGGCAAAATCACTCGAAACCGAAGAATGGATTTCCGATCTCCCCAAGAAAGAAAAAAAACGTTATGAGGAATATGCCCGCAACAGCTTGACAAAACAAAAAAGGATCAACATCCGAATGACAGAGCGAGACCTGAAAAAAATCCAGGCAAAGGCAATTGAAGAAGGGGTACCCTATCAATCCCTCATCTCCATGCTAATTCATAAGTATAACGAAGGAAAAGTATCCATTCAAGAACGGCATAACCAATAAGGATTGAGACGATCCTGAAAGACCGGTCCCTGCTCTGATTATTGCCTGGGGATACAAGACCCTGATGTTTCGTGGTGATGGCCGGGAGAAGGGGACAGACGCCCCCAGGTAAGGAGATAACCCATGAAAGTTATCATGTTCTACGAACTGGCCCAGGACGGCCTATCTAAAGCACTAACCCATTTCCAGGCCCACCGGGCCAGACTGGACGAATTCCATGCCCGGGGCGTGCTCCTCATGGCCGGGCCCTTTGTCAATCCGGCGGACGGCGCTTTGGGAGTGTTTACCAGCCGGGAGGCGGCCGAAGAATTCATCGAAGGGGACCCCTTCGTAGTCAATGGGGTAGTCGGGAGGTGGCGCCTGGTCGAATGGAATGAGGTGCTGGCTTAGAGGGAGCTGTTGATCCAGCCCTTTAAGGATTCCAAAGCCCTGTCGGCATAGGCTTTCCCGCGAAACCGTCGGGGGATTTTACCTTCCAGGGGAGGGAAAAGCCCGAAGTTGACGTTCATGGGTTGAAAATCTTTTTTGGGTCCCTGACTGATGTGGGCTACCAAAGCGCCAATGGCCGTCGTTTCCGGGGGAACCACCAACTTCTTATTTTGCAAGTGCCGCCCGGCATTGATCCCGGCCAGAATCCCCATGGCCGAGGATTCCACATAACCTTCCACCCCGGCAATCTGACCGGCCAGAAAGATACGCGGGTCTTTCTTCAGTTGCAAGGTGGGCAGGAGCACTTCCGGACCGTTAACAAAGGTATTACGATGGATGCTGCCCAATCGGGCAAACTCGGCCTGTTCCAGACCGGGGATGAGCCGGAAGACGCGTTCCTGTTCCGGCCATCTCAGTTTGGTCTGAAAACCTACCATGTTGAATAAGGTTCCCTCCTGGTTGTCCTGCCGCAATTGAACCACCGCAAAAGGGATCTCACCCGTTCGGGGATCGGGCAGCCCCACCGGTTTCATAGGGCCGAATCTAAGAGTGTCCCTTCCCCGCTGGGCCATGATTTCAATAGGCAGACAGCCTTCAAAATAGCGGGGCCCCTCAAAGGAATGGAGCGGGACCTGTTCGGCCTGAAGAAGCTGATCGAGGAAAAGCCGGTATTCCTCCTCACCAAGGGGGCAATTAATATAATCGTCCCCCCCATGTCCGTAACGGGATCCCAAAAAAGCTTTTCCAAAATCAATGGAATCCCGAAAGATAATCGGGGCAATGGCATCGTAGAAGTGCAGCTGGGTTGAACCCAGCAACTGATCGAGCCCCTGGGCCAATTCATCGGTAGTTAAAGGACCGGTGGCCAGAATCAGGGGATCCTGGTTGGGAATGAAGGACACTTCCTGATTAACAACATCGATCAGAGGATGGTTGGTTATTTGATCGGTAATGAAACCGGCGAACCTGTCCCGGTCCACCGCCAGGGCTTTCCCGGCCGGCACCTGGTGTGCCAGGGCTGCCTCCAGGACCAGAGAACCCAGAAGACGCATTTCTTCTTTGAGCAGCCCGACCGCGCTTTCCGGATCGTGAGAACGGAGAGAATTGCTGCAGACCAGTTCGGCCAGCAAAGGGGAATGATGGGCCGGAGAAAAACGCACGGGTTTCATCTCCAGAAGGCAGACCCGGATCCCTTGTCTCGCCGCCTGCCAGGCGGCCTCACACCCGGCCAGGCCTCCGCCGATGATGGTGATCCCTTTAAAAGATCCCTGGTCATTCATAATCCTGCCCGCCTGCAACCATGACAATGAATTGACTTGACTTTCCACCGCTGGGGCCTAAAATTATTAACATCCTCTCGGTTCAGATAAGAAACCGATTGGGGAAAAAATTTTCTCCCGGCGGCGGAGGCTTAAGCCCTCAACTATAATTTCAAAAACCATAAAAAGATGAAAAAGAAAGTGAAATGGAACCAAGCAAAAGTTCTGCCAAAAAAATCAATATTCTTTTAAGTCTATTAAAAACCATTCAGGACCAAAAAGAAGTCGCCCTGGAGTTACTGATCAAATTCCAAGACCAATACCGGTCTATCCCGGCGGAAGAACATCCCTGGTTTTTTGAAGAGGTTATCCGGAAATTTGAAGTCAACAAAAAAGACATTGAAAAAGAATTACGCCTGGTCTTGGCCGATGAAGGAAAGGACGCGACCCAACTGCAGCAAGGGCTGATCGGCCTTCGCCGGAAAATCGAATCCCCCAGAATTCGGATCTTTAGAAATTTTCTTAACTTTTCCGGCGGATTGAAATTTCTCCTGGATCTGAGGGCCGATGTGATCGCCGCCCAACGTCAATATCCGGTCAACCTGGAGCCCCTGGACCTGGACATTGCCCAGCTGTTCGATCTCTGGTTCCAGGGGGGATTCCTTTTTCTCAATGAAATCACCCTGGATTCTCCCTATCGTCAGATCAGGTACCTCAAAGATCATGACCTGGTTCATCCCATGGCCAGCCTGGAAGAAATGGGCTCCCGACTGGGCGCGGACCGTCGATGTTTCGCCCTTTATCACAGCCTGATGCCCGATGAACCGATCACGTTCATCGAAGTCGCCTTAACCCGGGGGATGGCCACCTCCATCCATTCCATTATGGAAAATCGAGAGGATCATCCCAATAAAAAATCCCCGGACACGGCTATTTTCTACTCCATCAACAATACCCAGAATGGATTGTCCGGTTTAGGTCTGGGCAAGGTTCTCATCTTCCAGGTCGTTGAAACATTGGGGAAAAAATACAACGGCATAAAAACCTTTGCCACCCTGAGCCCGATCCCGGGATTCTGGGAGCGATATTTCCAGCCGATCCTCAAAGGAGAAAATCATTCCTTTCAAATGAACCGGGATCGTTTGACGAAGTTATTCCCGGAAAAAATCCGGCAGTCCCTTCTTGAAATCCATCAAACAAAATCAGGCCAACCGGCCGTCGATCTGAACGCCGCCCTTTTAGAAATCCTGTCCAACCCGCAATGGATTAAAGACCCCGAATATCCCAAGCTGTTGGAAAAGCCTTTGACCGATTTGGTCTATTTTTACCTGTCCCAGGAAAAGGACCGGCGCGGAAAACCCCTCAATCCCGTGGCCAATTTTCACCTGGGCAACGGCGCAGTTGTGGGACTGAAAAACATAAACTTCGCTGCCAATCATTTTCCGCGGGGCTTGATGGAATCATGCGGAATGATGGTTAATTACATCTACTCCCAAACCTGGCTTCAACAGGTCCGTCAGACTATGAAAGCCTATCTTCCCTGGAGAAACTGAAAAAAATAATCCCCTTTATTCGCCCTCCTGCTTTTGAAGATAACCGCACTCCTTGTTGGCGCAGGACCAAACCGTCCCTTCTTTTTTGGTGGTCTTCTCCACTAAGAAAGGGGCCTGGCATTGCGGGCAGGTTTCCTTGACCGGTTTCCCCCAGATCATGGTCTTGCATTCCGGATAGCGGCTGCAGCCGAAAAACTTCAACCCCTTCTTTCGGGCCACCCGGGATACCAGCATTCCGGAACATCCGGGGGTCGGGCAGGGAAACTCCGTGGCCACCGGAAGGGTGGATTTGCATTTGGGATATTTTTCGCAGGCCAGGAAGTTCCCGCCAAAACGGTTTTTTTTCACCACCATGGGCCCTCCGCACTTGGGACAGGCCTGATCGCTGACCACTGGCGGAGAAGGTTCCTCGGAGGATTGGCCATCCGGAGAAATCGGCTGGGTTTGTTTACAATCCGGATAACCGGAACAGGCCCAGAAAGAACCAAACCGCCCATTACGGACCACCATGGGTTTCCCGCATTGAGGGCATTCTTTTCCCGAAGGATCGGGTTGAGGACTCTCTACGATTACCGGCTGAATATTGCCTCTCTCATCCCGGATAAAATTTTGAGTTTGTTTGCAGGTCGGATATCCGGAACAGGCCAGGAAAGGACCGTTTTTCCCGATGCGGATAGTCATGGGTTTTCCGCAGGTTGAGCAGACGATATCGGTCTTTACCCCCTTGCCCCGGACCTGTTTCATTTCCGCCCGGGCCCGGTCCAACGTCTGTGAAAAAGGCTGATAAAAATCCTCCAGCACCTGGGTCCATTCCATTTTTCCTTCTTCGATCTGATCCAGGTTGTTTTCCATCTGGGCGGTGAACTGGACATCCAGGATACCGGGGAAATTTTTTACCAGAAGGTCATTAACCACAAAACCCAGCTCGGTGGGAAAGAAAAAATATTTCTCCTTCTTGGCATAGTCTTTATCCTGAATCGTGGAGATGATGGCCGCGTAGGTACTGGGACGGCCGATCCCCTTTTCCTCCAGCTCCTTGACCAGGGTGGCCTCGGTATAACGGGGCGGCGGTTGGGTAAAGTGCTGTTTGGGAATTATCTGGAGCAAAGTCAATTTCTGATTAACCTGAAGCACAGGGAGTTGTCCTTTTTTCTCTTCCTCCTCCTCCTCGGAGGAAACAATATCCTTGCCCACTTCATAGACGGCCGTAAAGCCGGCAAAGCGTAAGACCGACCCGGAAGCCCGGAGCAAGTATTCCCCGGCCTTTATATCCACCGTGGTTTGGTCAAACAGGGCGGCCTTCATCTGGCTGGCCACAAACCGATTCCAGATCAGCCGGTAAAGGGCCAGTAAATCCTTGTCCAATTGACGGGAGAGGGTATCCGGGGATAGATTCATGGAAGTGGGCCGAATGGCCTCATGGGCGTCCTGGGCCGACTTTTTATTGGTATAGAAATGGGGTTTCCCCGGTACGTATTCCGCCCCAAACTGGCCCTGGATATAATGACGAACAGCGGTCAGGGCCTCTTGGGAGACCCGGGTGGAATCCGTTCGCATATAGGTGATCAGGCCGACCAATCCTTCATCGCCCACCTCCACCCCTTCGTAAAGTTTCTGGGCGAGAAACATGGTCTTTTTAGCCGGGAAACGCAGTTTGCGAAAGGCCTCTTGCTGCAATTGGCTGGTGGTAAAGGGGGCCAGAGGATTCCGTTTACGCTCCTTCTTTTCTATTTGGGCCACCTGAAAGGTTTCTTGCGATAACCGGTCGGTGATCGTTTTGGCCTGTTCTTCATGGGTGATCTTGATGGGCTTCCCCTGCCCTTTGGTCAATTTGGCTTCAAAATCAGGCGGGAGACCGGCCTGAAGAGAAGCGGTGATGGACCAGTATTCCTTGGAAATAAAAACCTGAATTTCCCTTTCCCGGTCGCAAATGAGTCGAACGGCCACGGACTGCACCCGCCCGGCGCTTAATCCCCTTTTGACTTTGTCCCAGAGGAGAGGAGAAATCTGATAACCTACCAGCCGATCCAGAATGCGGCGGGCCAGTTGAGACTGGAAGCGTTGTTCGTTCAACGCCTCCGGGTGCGCCAAGGCTTCCTGTATCGCTTTGGGAGATAACTCATGGAACAGGACCCGATGAAATTCCTTATCCTTCCCGGCCAGTTCTTCGGCCAGATGCCAGGCAATGGCCTCCCCTTCGCGGTCCGGGTCCGGAGCCAGATAAATATGGCGGATCTTTTTGGCCGCCTGTTTCAACTCTTTCAATATCTTGTCTTTTCCGGTAATAATTTGGAATTCCGGCTTGAAGTGATTTTCGACATCCACCCCCAGTAGTTTGGTGGGTAAATCCTTGACGTGACCGAGGGAGGCCTTGACCTCAAACTCGTCCCCCAGATATTTCTTGATGGTTCGGACCTTGGTCGGTGATTCCACGATCAGCAACGATTTTTCCATATTTCCTTCCAAATAAAAAAATAAACTAGAGTGATGAAGTATTGAAGTAATGGAGTATTGGAAAATGATGGAGATAGTTCAAGAGAATTCCAACACTCCAAATTTATCTCCTGCTAAAATATTTTCCCGGCAATTGTTTGATCAATCCTTTAAGTTCCATCTCCAATAATAGGGACAGCAGCGGGGATATGCCCATCCCGGACTGCCGGACCACCTGATCCACGTGAAGGACCCCGTCGGACAGGAGGTCCCAGATTTGTTTTTCCCGGGGAGAAAGAGAAGGAGGTTTTTCATCAATCTTCATTTTTAAACCCGGATCGTTTTCGGGGGGGGATTCCTCCCAAAGAAGTTCTTCTAAAATATCCCCGGCATGTTCCACTAATTTGGCCCCTTGCTTGATCAGACTATGGGTTCCGGAGCTTTTAAAAGAGTCCACACTTCCGGGAACGGCGAAAACCTCCCGACCCTGATCCAAAGCCAATCGGGCCGTAATCAGAGACCCACTGCGCTGGGTCGCTTCAACAATGACCACCCCCAACGACATCCCGCTGATGATGCGGTTTCGGATCGGAAAATTCTGGCGCTCAGGAAGGGTCCCTAATGGAAATTCAGAGTAGACCAGCCCCGATTCAACGATTCGTTCAAAGAGCCTATTATTTTCTTTAGGGTAAATAACATCCAGACCGGAACCCAGCACGGCGACGGTCCTGCCCTGGCCCATCAAAGCCCCTTGATGGGCTGCGGCGTCAATACCCCGAGCCAGGCCGCTGACTATGGTCAAAGATTTTTGGGATAAAGCCCAAACCAGCCGTTCGGTTACCTTGATCCCGTAAGAGGAGGCTTGGCGGGATCCGACTACAGCCAGAGATCGATCATCCCGATCGGCCAGGTTTCCTTTGTAATATAAATAGGGCGGAGGATCATGGATCTTGGCCAACAGAGCTGGATACAGAGGATCTTTGCAAGTCAGGACCCCGACCTTTTGTCTCTCCAACTCATCTAATTCCCGGTCAATTCTTTCAGCTCTTCTAAATTTGACAATAGCCAGGGCGATATTCTTCCTGATCCCTTCAATCGATTGCAGTTCCCCTAAATCGGCTTGAAACACCTTCTCAGGAGATCCAAATCTCTCTATCAGACGAGCGTAACCGACTTTTCCCAAACCGGCGATTTGATTCAAGGCCAGCCAGGGATAAAGAGATTTTCGATCCATAATAACTCCAGATAGAGGGGCGCTACCCTTGAGGCTTAAGGATCGCTTCGCTTGAGGCATCATTAATAAGGATTTCGCCTCACGCCTCACGCCTCACGCCTCACGCCTCGGAATCAGGCCGGTTTGGGGGGCTGAGGGACTTCCTGCCCGGCCCCGGCCAGGCCGGAGACAAAACCTCTGGCCACTTTGATGCGGACCTTATCGGCCACTTCCAGAACAATAACATTGTCATTAATCTCAGCGATCCGGCCATAGATCCCTCCGGAGGTGATGACCGAATCCCCCCGTTTCAAATTGCTCAACAATTCTTTGTGCTGTTTGGCCTTTCTTTGTTGAGGCCGGATCAACAAAAAATAAAAAATCACGAACATCAAGACCAGGGGGATCAATCCTGCAAATCCTCCTGCCCCGGACCCTCCGGATCCTCCTCCGGGAAGCCCCATGGCCTCGGCAACAGCGGTAAATGGAAACATAAACATTACTCCTTTCTCTGGTTATAAAATGCTTTTTTAAATTCCAGGAACCGGTCCTGGGCAATGGCCTCCCGTACCGATTGCATCAATTCCATGAAATAATGGATGTTGTGCAGAGTATTCAGCCGGTAAGAAAGTAATTCTTTGGCAATGTAGAGGTGGCGGAGATAAGCGCGGGAAAAATTTCGACAGGTATAGCAGCCGCATTCCGGGTCCGCCGGTTGAGGATCATCCGCATATTCGGCCTTTTTAATAATCAACGGACCGTTCCTGGTAAAAAGCATGCCGTTTCGGGCGTTGCGGGTCGGCAGAACGCAATCAAACATATCCGCCCCCAGATTGACGCCTTCAATCAAATCTTCAGGAGTCCCCAGTCCCATCAGATAACGAGGTTTTTCCTTCGGCAACAGCGGCAGGGTATGGGCCATGATATCCTGCCTTGAGGACTTTTCCTCTCCAACACTCAATCCTCCCAGGGCGTAACCGTCAAATCCGATATTCACTATGGATTCAGCGCTCTCTTTTCTCAAATCTTTAAAGGTCCCCCCCTGGATGATCCCAAACAGGGCCTGTTCCTTTTTATGACGGGCTTGTTGGCAGCGAAACGCCCAGTCCCTGGTCAATTCCAGAGAAAAGCGGGCGTATTCATAGGTCACCGGATAAGGAGTGCATTCATCCAGACACATGGCGATATCCGATCCCAGGGCCTCCTGAATTTCAATAGCCAGTTCGGGAGTAAGGAAATGGCTGGATCCGTCGAGATGGGAACGAAAAGAGACTCCTTCGGGACTGATTTTTCGCAAGGCCCCCAGACTGTAAACCTGATACCCCCCGCTGTCGGTCAGTATCGGCCGCTGCCAATTCATAAAGGCGTGGAGACCTCCCAACCGGGCAATCCGTTCATGCCCCGGCCGCAAAAACAGATGATAAGTATTGGCCAGAATAATTTCAACCCCCAGGGATAAAAGATCTTCAGGGGTTAAGGCTTTCACCGATCCCTGGGTACCCACCGGCATGAAAACCGGCGTTCGGATCTCGCCCCGGGAAGTGGTTATTTTCCCGCTCCTGACCAGGCTTTGGGCCTCTTGATGTTCAACTTGAAAGGAAAACATAATAAAAAGGATTCTAGGTTCCGAGGGTTCAAGGGTTCAAGGGTTCAAGGGTTTTAGGGTTTTAGATTCAGGATTTATAAAAGAGATCGGTTATAACACAAAATGTACGGTTTTATTATCTTCCAACCATCACCCCGAAATCTCTCCCTAGAAACCTTGACCCCTTGAATCCTTGACCCCTGTCTTTTTCTAAAGAATCAACATCGCATCTCCATAACTAAAAAATCGATATTTGCGCTCAATGGCCTCTCGAT
>CAZSTT010000065.1:1587-3076 GCA_964609705.1 uncultured Thermodesulfobacteriota bacterium | reverse complement strand
AACATCGCATCTCCATAACTAAAAAATCGATATTTGCGCTCAATGGCCTCTCGATAAGCCTTTTGAATCATTTCCATCCCGGCAAAGGCGGAAACCAGCATCAGCAAGGTGGTCCGGGGCAAATGGAAGTTGGTAATCAATCCGTCAATCATTTGAAAAGAAAAACCCGGGGTAATAAAAAGATCGCAATCCCCTTCTTCGGCCTTGATCGTTCCATATTTCCTGGCCAGGTGTTCCAGGACCCGGACACAAGTGGTCCCCACGGCGATTATCCGGCCCCCTCTTTCTTTTTGTTCCCGAATCACCCGGGCGGTTTGGGCTGAAACGTGATAAGGTTCTGAGTGTATTTTATGTTCGGATATCTGGTCCGTTTTAACCGGGGCGAAGGTCCCATAGCCGACATGCAAGGTCAGGGGGACCCAACCGATTCCTTTGTCCCTTAGGGCCGCTATCAGATCGGCGGAAAAATGTAGTCCGGCGGTGGGAGCAGCCACCGCGCCTGGATTTCGGGCATACACGGTTTGATAGCGGTCCCGGTCCAGCTCCGAAAGAATAGGATCGTTAACATCCCGGTGAATGTAGGGCGGCAGAGGAACCCGCCCGAATTTTTTGATAGCGGAGTCCAACTGTCCTTCGAAATAAAATCGTACCAGAGCCGTTCCGTTCAGGAATGGGGCAAGGATCTCTCCCGTCAGACCTTCGCCAAAATAGAGTTGATCCCCTGCTCGAATTTTCCCCCCGGCCTTAAGCAGACAGGGAGTGGTATAAGTTTCATAAACCGGTTGGGCCGTAAAATTTAAAATCAGGCATTCCACCCGCCCCCCGCTTTTTTTCTTCCCTTCCAAACGAGCCGGAATCACCTGGGTATCGTTAACCACCAGCATATCTCCGGGAATCAGATACTCGGTAATCCCCATAAAATGCCGGTGTTCGAGATTCCCGGTTTGTCGATCCAGGACCATCAGCCGGGACCGATCTCTTTCAACACAGGGCTCCTGGGCTATTAATCCAGGGGGCAAAGTAAAATCAAAGTGCGATAGGGTTAACAGTTCGTTCATCGGTTAAATAAAAATTAAGCTAATAGCCTTTAATACACTTCCGGCTGCTTGTCAAGTTACATGGATCGGTGGCAATCTTAGGACCTGTTCGTATTTTGGGAAAAGATTCCCTTGATCGCTTTATTCCAAAGGACTTTATTTATGGGAGCCTTTGTTCACTGATGAAAAAGGAAAGGGTCAGGGCAAGACTACTTGCTTGGACCGGGGATATCAATAGTGGCACAATTTCCGGAGGCGCAGCTTCGCTCACTCACTTGCGGCCTTGATAACCCCTCTTTTCCGGAACTTCCCACATTAATTCTCGACAATACCCGGCTGATCTCAGGCGATTGGCAGGACGGGCAAACGGGTTCTATCAGGTCATCTCTTTGAACCGCCAGCAGTTCAAAGGTCTTATGGCATTGGTCACAGCAAAATTCATAAATTGGCAT
>CAZSTT010000065.1:0-1487 GCA_964609705.1 uncultured Thermodesulfobacteriota bacterium | reverse complement strand
AATAAAGCCGCTCCCCAGGTAAATCCGGCTCCGAAGGAAGCGGTCAAAATCAGATCCCCTTTTTGAATTTGTCCGCTTCGAAACGCTTCATCCAAAGCGGTAGGAATAGTAGCTGCCGAGGTATTCCCGTATTTGTGGACCGTGATGATCACTTTTTCTATGGGGATTTTCACCTGTTTGGCTACGGCTTCCATGATCCTCATATTGGCCTGATGCGGGATAAACCAGTCGACCTGCCGGGAGGTAATCCCATAGCTTCCCAAGACCTTCCGAACGGCATCGCTCATGGAACGAACCGCATGCTTGAATACTTCATTTCCCTGCATTTTGAGGTAATGGAGGCCGGCATCAACCATTTCATGGGAGGGAGGATGGAGGGATCCCCCTCCGGGCACATTAAGCAATCCCCAGAGGTTCCCATTGGAGTGGATCTCAGTGGCCAGGATTTTTCCTTCTTTTCGGCCTTTGGAATACCCCAGGACCACGGCCCCGGCCCCATCACCAAAAAGGACGCAAGTGCCCCGATCCTGATAATCAATCCGGGCGGAAATGATTTCCGCTCCGACGACCAGTGCGTGTTGATGAGAGCCGTCCTGCATAAACTTTTGGGCTATCGTCAACCCATAGATAAACCCCGGACAAGCGGCACTGATATCGAAGGCTACCGCTTTTTTTGCCCCCAGACGATGTTGAAGGAAACAACCGGTGGAGGGCGTAGGCATATCGGGTGTGGAGGTCCCGACAATAATCAAATCCAAATCCTCGGCAGAGAGGCCGGCCATTTTCAAGGCTTGCTTACAGGCCGGTATGGCAATATCGGACAAGGCTTGTCCGGGAAGGACCATCCTCCGTTCCTGGATGCCGGTACGGCTGACGATCCAATCATTAGAGGTATCCAGAATTTTTTCAAAATAGGAATTGGGAACGATGCGTTCCGGTAAATAAGACCCCGTTCCTTTTATGCCGATTTTTTTCACGTAAACAGAACCTTTCTCTTTTTTTAAGGAGCTAAAGGATGGCGATCCACAAAGTTAAAGAAGAGGATTGAATATCCCTGGAGCGAACTGCGGGGATGCGATCGTTATGCTTTATCAAATCTCATGCCCCGTCTGGGGGCGTGACACCCCGATCCGCTCGGCTTTGCCGAGCTCTTCAAGAGGCTTCCTTCAGAAGCCGAGACACAAAAACAGGTCCGGGCAAAAAGTAGCCTCGAACCATATTTTCGTGCAATAAGATTTATTAATGATACCTCTATTTTTTCAATGTTTATAGCATATTCACCAATGAATTTCAAAATAAATCTCTTACTTGAATCATTTGGCTTTTGCGGAAATATATGATATATAAATTAGAATGGTATTAATACGTTAGGGTATTGGATCCAAAAAATGACCCGTAGGGGCGGGTTTGAAACCCGTCCCTACCAGGCCCCAATTGAGGCCCTATTTTCGAGTTAGTTTCCATCCGGAAATTGAAATTTCCGGATG
>CAZSTT010000064.1:14285-16664 GCA_964609705.1 uncultured Thermodesulfobacteriota bacterium | reverse complement strand
TATCTAAATCCAGGAAGTGGAAAATATAATTCTGATGCCGGCTCCTCCTCTAACCTTCATTTTGAATCTGAATAAACGAACCCGAATCTTTTTTTTGACTTTTTTTCTGCTGTTGGGAATATTTAAAAGTCACCCGGCCCTGGGCTCGGCCTATCAACCTTCTTGGCCGATATTTTCAGAAGTCCAGGGGGGTGAACTCGCTTATGTGGTTAAAAACAAAGATTCACTATATTCCATCTCCGGGCGTGCCGGAACTACCTGGGAGTACCTGGCCCAAAAAAACAATCTCCTCGCTCCCTACAAATTATCCATCGGCCAACGGCTGTTGATAAACAATCGGCACATCATTCCCCAGGACCAGGTTACCGATGGATTATTGCTGAACATCCCCGGCCATATGTTATATTTGTTTGAACAGGGTGTCCTGGTCAAACGGTTTCCGGTAGGTCTTGGAAGATTTGACTGGCCGACCCCGGTGGGCGTTTTTAATATCAGAGGGAAACACAAAAATACTACCTGGCAGGTCCCGAAATCAATCCAGGAAGAAATGAGGAGGGAAGGAAAAGTTATCTTAGAAAAGGTCCCTCCCGGGCCGGATAATCCCTTGGGGAACTATTGGATCCCCTTATCGATTCCGGGTTATGGGATTCATGCTACGATTTGGCCGGAAAGTATTGGCCATTCCACTTCCCACGGTTGTATTCGGATGATCACCGAAGACATCGAAAGCCTTTTCCGCCTGATAAAACCAGGAACTCCGATAACCATTGTCTATGAACCTTTGAAACTGGCGGTGACTTCCAATGGCAAAATTTTCCTGGAAGCTCATCCCAATACCTACCAAAAACCATTCTCTTATTTGAATCAGGTTCAATCCTTGGCTCGAAATAACGGCTTATTGGATCAAATCGACTGGGCCCGGGTGGAAGTTGTTCTCAGCGAGAGGAATGGTCTGGCCGAAGAAATAACCAGGAAGTGACGCGGGAGTTTTATTATTGAATCCGGCAGCGGATTTCTAATGATGGGGGCCGTTCCGCCAGGGTGATATTTTCTGCATCCCCTTGGGGGAATGCATGCCTTTAAAAATCGGTTTTTGGCAAATTTCTTTCAGATTAGAGGCAATTTTCTTAATCAGGGAGGCCGGAACTCCCACGAATAATTCATTCTTGCCCATAGCCGCTGACAGGCGATCCCCTACCCCATTCACGGTCATATTGACCTTTTTATGCAGCAGAGGATAAACGATTACATCGCCGCAAACCCCTTGGAATCCCGTTCCAATAGAAAAATCGTTCCGTTCACCAGTGAGATACTGATTGGCGGCAAACAACCACATGGCCTGTTCTGAATTGACCTTAAACAGAACGACATCGACACCCATCACCGCTTTTTCCAGAGGACTCAGGGCGATCCCTTGGGTTTGGCCGGCCGGGAGAGAGATCCCCTTGGAGAAATAATTTTCGGAGGCCTCTTCGTTTCCAAACACCCCGATTTGGACCCCTTGTTTGTGTTTTCCCGACTTGGAAGTTTCTTTTCGAAATCCCAGAGCGCTCAGTCCCATCAGACATTTAACATCAGAACGTCCCAATAAAATACTTTTTCCTTTAAAAGCCTCCATGATTCCGAAACAAAAACTGGGGATCGGGGTCTCCGGTTTTTTCAGCAGGACTGGAATTTCTTCAGAAGTTTTTATAATCCGAACGGCGACCGGCCCTGTTTTCAGCTGAAGGATTCGGCGATAGGTGCGGGTTAATTCCTGCAGATCTTCCATGGGATGCTTTCCTTGAAAATGGTTCTGGATTACTGGATTAATTAATTTTTTCGCCTGCGATCTGAAATAGAAATTACTTTTCCTTCCGAATGGGGAGGAGGAAGATCCGGTTCCTCCCGGGGGACCTCAACTTTCTCGATGTGAACTTTCTTACCTCCCATGGTAAATTCTTCACCCTGAATATATTCCGGCAAAAGGATCCATTCTCCCAAAGACACCGGGACTTGAAGAATTAAGAAATTCATTCGGACCCAGCCGGGTTTCCTATCCGGGATTATATTTTCAATACGGGCAAAAAAAACGGGATGATTTTCTAAATAAATCAGGACGAGATCGTTGGGACCCGTCATACGTTCCAGTTTCTCTCTTTATGGAAGTTTCAGAAATTTCTTTGAAAAATAGTATGTGAGACTCGATCTGGACCGGATTGGCTGATCAGCCGGCGAAAAAAACAAAAGCCTATCTTCAGCAGTCGCCCGGAGTTGCTTCCAAGATCTTGTGATACGCTTTTATAATTCCCGGACTATCAAAAGTCAATAAGAAATTAAGGAACCTTTTAATGACGTGGCTTTCGAAGAGGCTCCCTTGGGGAGCCGATAATCCGACCG
>CAZSTT010000064.1:11660-14185 GCA_964609705.1 uncultured Thermodesulfobacteriota bacterium | reverse complement strand
AGCGTGGCCTGAGGGTTTAATAAAAAGACATCCCCCTACTATTTTTCTTTGACTTCGCTCGCCTTTAGGTTTAATAAATTAGGAACTCGAACGCCAACCAATGGGGAAAAAATAAGGCGCCTGTAGCTCAGTTGGATAGAGCAACGGACTTCTAATCCGTAGGTCGCAGGTTCGAATCCTGCCAGGCGCGCCAAAAAATAAAACGGTTAATTTCTATCAACCCCTCTCATGCCTTCAAACTTTTTAGTTTTTTAATACTCAAAAAGAGTAATGAGTTTCCGTCCGGAAATTCGAATTTCCGGACGGGCACTCATTAACAACGGTAATTTTTAACCTTATCTCCCGAGAATAAGTCTAATCCAGCAAAAGGTTCACCTAATCCAGGGTATAAACCCATAAAGCAAGTAATCCTTTTTTCAAGGCAAAGGAGAACCGGGCTGTTACCCAAGTTTCCTTCTCTTCCTCGGTCTACTTTTTGTATAGTAAATATGGGAAAGTGTGCTATAATATAAATTTTTTATGATCTTTACAGATGAATTCCCATACAATCAATAGAAATCAATTGGCGGCCTCATAGGGGCTATCGGGCTGACAGTTCATCCCGAATCGCCTGCCCGAATTCTTCCAGGAGTGGCCATCTTTCATCAAACATCCAACCCAGAAAAGGAGAAAAGAATGAAATTAAGATTTTTGAAAATTTTAGCAGTCATGATCCTGGCCATTATTATTATTTCCCCAGGAGTTCAAGCTCAGAACAAGGAAATATTAGCCAAAATCGGAACCAAGATTATTACCACGGCCGACCTCAACCGAGTCATTGGTTACTATGAACCGGAACAACAAAAAGTCATTGAAAACAATCCTCAGATCAAAGAAAACATTCTCTTGCAGATCGTCCGGAGTACAGTCATCGCCCAGTTGGCCAAGAAAAAAGGCTTTGATAAAAAACCCGAAGTCAGGAACCAACAGGATATGATTATCAATAATTTTTTAGCTACGGTCTATCTGCAAAAAGAGGTGGTTGAAAAAATAACCATCACGGAAAACAGGGCCCAGGCTTATTACAAGGATCATGGTGATGAATTTAAAACTCCGGAAATGATCCGGGTCAAACATATCCTTATTAAAATCGAACCCTCCGCCCCTGAGGAGGAAAAGAAAAAAGCCAAGGCCAAGGCTGAAGAGACCCTTAATAAGCTTAAGGGAGGAGAGGATTTTTCTAAATTGGCCGCGGCGGTTTCCGATGATCCGGGAACCAAGGATAAAGGGGGGGACCTGGATTTCTTCCCCAGAGGATCCATGATTCCCGCCTTTGAAGAGGTGGCTTTTGCTTTAAAACCGGGGGAGATCAGCGGCGTGGTGGAAACCGAATATGGTTACCATATTATCAAAATGGAAGAAAAGAAGGACGCCCTTCTTGAGCCTTATGAGAAGATCAAAGATAAAGTGAAGGATCAGGCTCTCCAGGAAATGAGAAAGGATGCCGTCTCGGATTTTGTGGAAAAAACGATGAAAAATGCCGGGGTGGAATTTAATCCCGGAGCGATCGCCAAGCCAAAAAAGTAGAAGTCTCCCCGTCTGATCAGTCAAAATATAGTGTTCAGAGTTCAGGGTTCGGAGTTAAGAGTGAAAATCACTTACTCCGAACTCCCCACTCTGAACTTTTTTCAACTGGTTTTCCCGTCCCATAGTTCCTTCACCCGTTGGTCCAACATCTCCTTGAGGGTGGGAACTTCGATACCCGGAATGAAACCGAAGACTTTTTCCCAAACGGATGGGTTCTCCATACAAAGATAAACCGGGATTTCTTTTCCGCTCTCCCTTAGCCAACCCAGCATTTTTTGGTATATTTCCACTCGTTTAATTTGAGGGTAACGCATTTTGTTATCCAGGGCCGGGATAAACTCCTGATAAATGTATTCGGCTTTCGGATGTCGGTGTTGAATAATCGATTTTAAGGCCGGCATGAATCGAAAACAACCCAGACTGATCCAGGCGATTTTCTCCGGGGATATTTTGGAGAAAAGGAGTCGGACCGTTTGTTGATAGGCCTCCTCCCATCCTTGGAATAAAAAGATAGGGTCGAAGTGAAATCCCAACCGATATCCTTTTTCCTGACAGATCAGGGCCGATTCCAGACGTTCATTCAAAGAAGCCGCTCCCCGCTCTTCTTTTCTCACGATCTCCTGAGGATTGAGGGACCAGGAAATCAGAATGTTTTTAGAAGGATTCTCTGGGAGAAGATTTTGAATAATGGCGGTCTTGGTTTTCAGTTCAACCAGCACATTAGGATAGGAAGACAACTCCTGTATCAGAAGCCTGCTGAAACCGGTCCAATGATCCAAGGCCAGGCTGTCCGTAAATTCTCCGGTTCCAAGGCGAATAATTTCCCCGGAATGAGTATCGACATAGGTTTTCAGTTTATAAAAAATCTCTTCCGTATTGACGAACAGGCGGACAAAGGGTTGGTTGAAATAGGCCTGTAAAATACAATAACTGCAATCGACCGGGCAGTTTGATCCGAT
>CAZSTT010000064.1:7261-11560 GCA_964609705.1 uncultured Thermodesulfobacteriota bacterium | reverse complement strand
TTTGGGTTCGAAAATCGGACATCCAGACCATATCGGCCTCCTTCAAAAAAGGGAGGAGGATAAATTCGAGTCCGTTGGTCCAGGTTTAAGGGGGAGATAATTTCTTCAAAACATCTTTCCGTTTCGATCAAGATGGGAAAGAGACGGGTCCGGAAATATTTTCGAAGGGATTCTCCTTTTTGCTGCGGCGTCCAGGAGAAATGATTCAATAACTCCACGATCGGCAAAGCGGAAAGAATTTTCTCCGGTTCCTCCCGGCGACGGAAGCAAATCTCTTTAAGATCCGCTAAAAATTCTTTTTGTTTCTGAAAACCCCAATGGAGAAAAATGAATAAGGCAAAAATAAGATGGGCGATGGGGGAAAAATCCCGAACCACCCGTTCAACCGTTTCCGGAAACAGTCGTCCCTGCAACAGGGCCGGCCGATAAATCGGACTTATTTCATTGAGACGTAATAGACGATCCATGGTTTCTTTACGGGGGGGTAAATTCAGAAGAGGCAGATACTGGTGGATCAGTTCCTTTTCCTCAAAAAAGGCCGACAACTTCATTAAGACCAAAGACAGCTCGACCACGTTAAAACCCCGGTCCAAATTGTCATGAAAATTAAAGAGGAAGAGATCTTTTTTTTCGGTTTCAAAAGGGGCGATTTTACAGAAAATTGGTTCCGTTCTTATTTTCTGAAGGGCCTGAAGACGCCGATAGCCGGCCACGATACGATAATGATTTGATTTTATTTCCTGAAGGATAATCGCCTCTTGCAGGCCGATAGTCTCAATGGAACGGACTAATTTCTCAACCGGCCGGTGGTAGGTGATCCGATAGGTCGTATCCTTCCAATCAATCTGGGAGAAAGAGACACTCCGTGCGGGAAGGTCCATATTATCCTTTTTCACTAGAGGCGTCTTCTTTCCTTTCCACCACAAGACGGCGGATCCGGCGGTTGTCGGCATCCATAATGGTCATCTCCAAGCCCTGGAAATGGATCTTTTCGCCAATGCCGGGGACCCTTTCCAGAAGGAAAATAATTAAGCCTCCCACCGTTTCATAATTTTTTTCCTCAATCTTCAAATTAAAAAACTGCTCAAATTCCTCAATCTCCAGCCGGGCATCGACCTCAACCCTCCCGTCATCCAAAGGCCTAAGACGCGGTTCCTGGCGGTCGTATTCATCTTCAATATCACCGATAATCTCTTCGATAATATCTTCCATGGTCACCATCCCCGATGTACCGCCGTATTCATCGAGAACGATGGCCAGGTGGACTTTCTCCAATTTCAATTCCCGGAAAAGGTGGACAATCTTTTTAGTCTCCGGGACAAAGGTGGCCTGGCGGATGATTCCGGGAGGTATAGGCTGGTCCGGAGACAGATGCCAATAGGGTAAGAGGTCTTTGACATGAAGCATTCCCACAATATTGTCGGAATTTTCCTCAAAAATCGGAAGACGGGAATGGCCATGTTCCTGGGTCAGATTAATAATGGTCTGAATAGTCACATCCGAGCTTACCGCCAGCATCTCGGTTCTGGGGACCATCACTTCCCTGACTATGGTATCTTTAAATTCAAAGATACTCTGTATCATGTCCCCTTGTTCGGGAGTCAGAAGTCCCTGTTCTTCTCCCTGATCGATCAGGTCCTGAAAGTCTCTTTCCAGAACAGATTCCGGTAGGGTATCTCTTTTTTTTCTAAAAAGAGAGCGCACCTGATCAATCAACCGTAAGGGGTGGTCTTCGGGGTTGGCACTCATAACGTATAGAATTTCATACCAGATTTCTTCCGGTGTGTCAAATTATTTTCTTAATTGTATTTTCTTCCAGTTCGGTTATATTTAACTGGAATATCAGGCGACGGGCAGAAGATAAGAGGCAATAGATATGAAAGTTTCCTGATTTTTTCCCATAGCCCAACCCGGACCAGACGGAACGAAGATGTGGACATACGAACCAAGTTAATAATACCTCAATTGGTCCGGGTCCAAGGTGTGTTTTTTTAAAAATTCTATCCATTTTGCGTTGAATTTTTTTCTTTAGTTACTATAGCCTCTTGCCTATAGCCAAATTTTATTTTCGAAGTTATAAAGTCCATGGCAAAAATTATTTCCCTTGAATCCTTAAAAAATCGTAAAGCCGCCCAAAGAGGGTTTCGAGAATGGCAACGCCGATTTAAAGCTCTACCGATCCTGGACGAACATTCACTATGGTCCGATCTCCCCGATGAATTGATTTTGTTTTTGGCTGAAGATGAAACAGGAAGCCGGGAGATGATTCACGATCTCCTGATGGGGGGCCTTGGTTTGGGGGAGGGTTTTGAGTTCGAATCCTTGCCTTCGGAGAAACTCCTTCCTCTTCTGGATGTCAACTTTATGCTAATCGATCAGGTCCGATTTGAATGTATGCGTCGCTTAGGATGGGTTTATGAAATTCCCTTGGCCGACAAGCCCATTATTGGATTAATCCGGGAGTATCATCAAGGAGCTCTATCGCTTTTGACCGATATCCCGGACCTTACCCCTGATCATCCCGGTTATCCTGAATATATCTTTTTAAATGAAATTGAGAAACCAACCTTTATCCGAAGAATGATTCCTGAAGCGGTTAAGCAATTTGCAGCAAAAGTGAAGTCCGAGGTAAACCATTAATCTCCTCTGATCCGAACATTTCTGGCATTATTTTCCGAGATCGGTTATATTGGGCCCGGCTCCTGAGTAATCAACGAACAAAGACCTTGGATGCCTTGTCGGCAAGAAAATCAGAAATCGAAGGAATTTAATATTTCTTGAATAATAAAAAAAACAGAGATGAGAAATAAAGTAATAACCCTCATTATCGGCTTTTGGTTCTTATCGATATCCGGGAGTTTAGTTTGGGCCGGAGAAGCGGTCCAGCTTCGTCTCCTCTATGTAAACGATTTTCACGGTTTTGCTGAGCCTCATCAACCTTCCGGAAGTCCGGGGAAATTGGGGGGAATGGCTTCTCTGGCCGCGGAAGTAAATCGTTTACGGAAAGAACGCCCTACCCTGTTGCTGGCCGCCGGGGACATGATCCAGGGTAACCCCTGGGCCAACCTTTTCCAGGGCAAATCGACCATCGAGGTCATGAACGCCATGGATTTCACGGCCATGGCCCTTGGTAACCATGAGTTTGACTTTGGGCAGGAGGTTCTCAAACAAAGGATTCGGGAGGCCCGATTCCCCGTGTTGGCGGCCAATGTGCGTGGAATGCCGGACTTCTTCAACCCCTATATCATAAAACAGGTTTCAGGTCTTACCATTGCCATTATCGGGCTTATCACCGAAGAAACCGCCATCACCACCCACCCCAAAAATGTGCAAGGGCTGACCATCAGCCCCGTAATCGACGCCGGCCAAAAGGTCATCCGGGAGTTGGGAGATAACCCTGATCTGGTGATTGCTTTATCCCACCTGGGTCTGTCGGCTGACCTTCGTCTGGCCGATGAAACCAAGGGGATCCAGATTATTATCGGCGGTCATACGCACACCCGCATTGAATCACCCATGAAGGTCAAAGAAACCTTGATTGTTCAGGCCTGGGAACACGCCAAAGTCTTAGGAGTCCTGGATCTTACGATTCAAGACAAAAAAATAATTCACTATAAGGGCCGACTTGTTACCATCCAGCCGGAGTTGCAACAACCAGACCCGGTGGTCATGGAAATTGTCGACCGGTATAAGAAGGAAACTGGAGCTCTACTGGAAACGATTATTGGGGAAGCCCAGGTAGATTTAAGGGGAACCGGGTCGAGGTCTCAGGAAACCAATTTGGGAAATCTGGTGGCCGATATTCTGAGAAGAGAAACCGGTGCGGACGTGGCCTTGATCAACGGCGGAAGTCTTCGAGCGGATATTTTGCAAGGCCCGATCCGCCTGAAGGATCTGTTTAACATTCTGCCCTTTTTTAACCATCCGGTTGTCCTCATGGTCAGCGGTAGAGAATTGAAAGATATCATGGAATATGGATTGTCCGGTCAGATCGGAACCGGCGGCCGTTTTCCTCAGGTTTCCGGTATCCGGGTAGGCTACAGCCTGTCCGCCCGGGAGGGGCAAAGGATCACCTCCTTCCTGGTTGGGGGGAAACAATGGGACCCTCAAGGCTGGTATACTTTGGCTACCAATGATTTTCTGGCTGCCGGGGGTGATGGTTATGATCTTCTAAAACAAATGATAGGGATAAAGAATGGTGATTCCCCCCTCCCGGGAAACCGGGTTGTATTATTTGATTCCGGAAGAGAAATCCGGGCCATGGTTATGGACTACCTGAAAAATAAAAAACAGATTTCC
>CAZSTT010000064.1:0-7161 GCA_964609705.1 uncultured Thermodesulfobacteriota bacterium | reverse complement strand
GAACTTTTTGAGGCCAGTGACCGGTTGGCCGTTGATGGTCCTCTTTTACCTGGGGAACCGGTTAAAGGAAAGGTGGTTCTCATCACCGGAGATACGGTTTTTATTGACTATGGCGCTAAATCGGAAGGTTGGGCCGATTTACAGGAGTTCGTGGATGATAAAGGGGAGATTATCGTTAAACCGGGGATGGAAGTGGAACTGGGTTTTATCGGCTACGGGCCGTCAGGCCCCCAGTTGGGGAATTGCCTGCGCAAAGTCTCCGGGGGCGCCGGGGTAGAGTTGTTGAGAAAGGCCTTTGAAGCTGGAATAGCCATCGAAGGTAACGTGACCGGAACCAATAAGGGCGGGCTGGAAGTCGTTGTTTCAGGGGCAAAAGCCTTCTGCCCTTTTTCTCAAATGGACCTGATTTATCTGGATCGGCCTGAAGGATTTATCGGAACCACTCAAAAGTTCAAAGTCACCCAGTTTGAAGAAGAGGGGAAGAATATCGTCCTCTCCCGAAAGGCGGTGTTACAGGCCGAAAAAGAGGCCCTGGCCCAGCAGACCCGCAAACGTCTTGGAGTAGGTGAAGTGTTCAAAGGGCAAGTAACCAGATTGACCCCTTTTGGGGCTTTTATTGATTTGGGCGGGATAGAGGGTCTGGTCCATATCTCAGAGATCTCCCGTGGTCAGGTGAACGATCCGGCCGATCACCTGGCCGCCGGTCAGGAAGTAACCGTTCAGGTCCTGCAAATAAAAACAGATGAAAAAAATCAGGAACGTATAAGCCTGTCCCTGAAAGCTTTGGAACCCGATCCTTGGGATACAGGACTTGGCCTTAATGAAGGGGAAATTGTCTTGGGCAGGGTTCGCAACCTGGCTCCATTTGGGGCTTTTATTGAAATGGCCCCCGGGATCGAAGGATTGGTCCATATTTCGGAAATATCCCATAAACGCATCCGCCATCCCAAGGAAATGCTTAAAGAAGGACAGGAAGTCGAGGTCAAAGTCCTGGAGATCAACAGGGAACAGCGGAGGATATCTCTTTCGATCAAAGAGGTCTCCCCTTTTTCGGGTATGGACATCGATCCCCCGGAACAGGAAATGGTTCGAACCGGGAATGTGATTCGAAGGCGAGTCAAAATGGCGGTCGACGAAGGTTCTTTGATTACGGCCCAGGACGATTTCGATCTCTTGCCGGATCAAACTGCCGCGACTCAATCCCCTCTGACATCTCCGGGTCCCCGGCTTCCTGCGGTGGGATTGGTGGTCAAGGGAATCATCCGGTCTATAAAACCCTATGGTTTTTTTGCAGATCTTCCTGAACTGGGCTCCCATCAACGGGGTCTTCTCCATAAAAGCCAGATAGTTGATGCTGGGAAAAACCAGTCTCCCAAAGGATACCGGGAAGGGGATGAAATTCTGGTGGAAATTATCAAAATTGATGAACAGGGGAGAATTTCCCTTTCCCAACAATCGATTTTGGATAATCAGAACCAGACTGAATTAAACGAATACCGGGATCGAGTCCAGGAAACCGGGAAACTGGGGACCATGGCCGATTTATTCAAGAAAAAATAAGGAGTTACTATATGACCCTTATGGAATTTTCAATGATCCCCTTGGATAAAGGGGACAGCTTCAGCGAATATGTGGCCAGAATTTTGACCCTGGTAGATCAAAGCGGCTTGGAATATCGATTGAATCCCATGGGAACCGTGGTTGAAGGTGAATGGGACGATCTCCTTAAACTGCTTACCCGTTGCTTTCACACTCTCGAACAGGATTCCAACCGGATCAGTCTTCAGGTTAAGTTTGATTATCGGAAGGGTCCGTCACCAAGAATCGAAAGTAAGATTCGAAGTGTTCAGGCCAGAGTCGGTCGCCCTTTAAAAACTTCTGAATAAATCCTTCTCTCGCAAAAAAAGAACAAACTGCCGTTTTTTGTTTAAAGGAAACAAAAATTTGGCCAAACAGTCCTTTCCTTAAATAACAGCTAAAGGACTAAATCAAGTATACACTTGAAATCTAAGGAAATTTTTTAAAACCTGGGGGTTGTTTTCATGGCATTATTTTTGCATAATATTTTGGTGATAATCTATTATTTTCCAGGGGTAAAAAGATTTTAAAATTGATGATTTCATTTTAATTCAGGAGTATTTCTTCCTGACATTCATTAACGTTTTGCTATCCTACTAAAAACTGAAAAAGGCAAACCGGACCGTAAGGCCGGGACGCAAAGATCCAGACCCAATTTCAATAGTATTGAAAGGGTGGCTGATCCGCCGGTTATGAAACAAAGAAACTCCAATCAAAAAGCGGTTCCTTCAAAACTATTTCTTTTTTTTCCTCATCTAAGGAAATCAATCTTCCCCTCCTTATTCGACCACCGGGGTTATTCCCTTGTTGAAATCTTAACTGTTCTGGCTATTATCAGCATAGTAAGCGTTATCGCGGTCCCTCAAACCCGGGTTTGGATCGACCATTACCGTTTAAATGGAGCGGCCCGGCTGGTCTGGGGGGATCTGCAGAGCGCCAAAATGACCGCTATTAAAAATAATCAATCCATAACGGTAACTTTTAACAGCACAACCACATACAGTTTCTCCCAGGGTGGAAGCACTATCTTTACCCGAAATTTGACGCAGGAATACCCGACCATAACGGTGGTTAAAAGTGGGGGGGGGGTTCTAACTTTTGGGCCAACCGGATTAACCCAAAATGCCACGATAACCGTTCAAGGTTCGGAAGAAACCAAAACAGTAACTACCTTATGGACAGGCAGGATTATATCGACATGACGGTCCTTTCTTTAAAAAACAAGCAGGGATTTACAATGGTTGAATTTTTGATAGCTGCGGTCATCCTATCCTTTGGTTTACTGGCCCTGATCAATCTCCAGTTGACGTCCATTCGGGGCAATTCCGATTCCAAGGAAATGACCAGGGCCATCTTTTTGGCTGAAAACAGGATGGAACAATTAAAAAACACTCCTTTTGCTTCCTTGGTTATCGGCACCACGCAGGACACCAATAACCCCATGAACGGCCAGGGACAATCCGGTGGGATATTTTCCCGATCCTGGACCATTCAAAACCATGCGGGATCCAGCTTCATGAAACAGATAACAGTTATCGTCAATTGGACCTTAAAAGGGCAAAGCCATAATGCCACTTATCAAACTGTGGTTTCGAGGTAAGACGTCTCTGAAACCGATTATTGACAAGGGATTCAGCCTGATTGAAATCCTGGTCGGGATCGTTATTCTGGGGGTATTACTTACCACCGTATTCAGCCTTTTTGCGAGTGCCAATAAATCACAGATCTCCCAGGACCTGGAAGTGGAAATGCAGCAGAATGCCCGGTCGGCCCTGGATTTTATCGTTCGGGAACTCAGGAATATGAGTTCCTTGAATTGTATGGAAAATACCAACGCACCTTGTGCCGCCAGTGGAGACAAAATCGGATTTACCTCTATGAATGATTCAAATTCCCGAATATTTTCCTGGAATTCTTCGGACAATATTCTCCGTTTCAACAGCGCTGCCGTCGGAGCCGAGGACAGACAACCCCTGGCTGATCATATTACGACAGTCAGTTTTAATGGGTTCGATTCCAACAACAGTAGTACCTCCTTAATTGCTAGTATTCAAAGAATAGATATCACCCTGACGGCCCGGACCTCCAAGATCGATCCCCAGATCAAAGGATACCGCAGTTACAGCACCACCACCTCGGTGAAAAGAAGAAATTAGGAGAATAATCATGAAGCTCTTCATCATAATAAATACGCAGAAAGGGATTGCTTTAATCACCGCCATCCTTATGCTCGTGGTCCTGTCGGTCATTGGTATTATCGCTGTCAATGTCACTACCATCGGAGCGAAGATCACCGGCAACACTCGGACTTCCAAACAGGCCTTCTACCTGGCCGAAGCCGGGATTGAACAGGCCAGAGAGCTTCTTCGAAGCCGAATAGCCAGTGGAAGTACTATTTCTGCCCAGCTTCTATTGTTGAGAGGGGTAGACGGTATACTGGTGGACAGCACCAATATCAACAATTTTACTACAACCGATGATGTGCTTTTTATTAATACGACGACGGTTGGAAATGGGAACTTCAGGGTGTATTTAACCAACGACCTTTCCGATGGAGTGACTTCAACCACAGACACTAATTCCCAAGTGACCTTGACTTCTTTTGGCGCGGGGCCGGATAATTCCCGCGCCGTCGTGCAGGCTACGGTATTACGGGTCCCCATTCCCAATCTTCCCGGGGCCATTACCATGCCGGGTCCCAATGTGACCTTTAGAGCCGGAAACAGCAATGCTTCCGAGGCCAATGGATATGGTTATCCGGCTATAGCCGTCAACTCAACAACCTCGCGAACTTCGGCCATTGATGGAATCCCTGAAAACCGAAGGGATAACTATCAGGGTTTGGGATATGATGGAACCACTAACCCCAAAACTCCCTCTGTGGTCAATATGACCTTCCCCGACCCCTGGGGAAACCTAACCCAGCTTCAAACCCTCTATCAAAGTTTAAAAGGTATGGCTGATTTCAACTCCCCCTCAAATCCTGGATTCACTTTGGGAACTCAACTGGACCCCAAACTGGTGGTTATCGATGGTGATTACACGGTTCCGGGGGGAACAACCGGGGCCGGAATCCTTTTGGTTACGGGGAACCTGATCTTTAATGGAAATATCGATTATAATGGTATTATTCTGGTCATTGGGAAAGGCAGCCTAACGAGAACCGGGGCTGGAAACGGGAATATAACCGGTGGGGTCTTTGTGGCCAATATTGCCGGCCCGGATGGCAATATCAATACCACAGCTGATAATCTCTGGGGAAATCCTACCTGGGATACCTCAGGCGGTGGAACTTCCGACATAGATAAGGTTTTGTCTTCAGAAAATAATGCCCTGCAACTGCTTCCATTTGTCAAGACTTCCTGGAGACAACTATACCAATAATTTTTTTTCAACTTCATAAATTTCAGGGAGGTTTTTTTCTACTCAATTTTTAAAACTGAAAAAGGCAAACCGGACCGTAAGGCTGGGACGCAAAGATCCAGACCCGATTTCATTCTTTCGGAAAGGGTGGCTGATCCGCCGGTTATGAAGACTCTATTTAATAAACAGAAGTTTTACTCTTCTGAAAATTCTCCAGGGCTTATTTCCTTCCCCAAAAGGCCACGAATCTTTAACAACTCCGACTCAAGGGGTTTTTCTCTCGTTGAGTTGTTAGTCGTCATTGCCCTCATCGGGATCATTTCTATAATCGCCGTTCCCGTGATATCCGCTATGTTGAGTAATTATCGGATCAAAAATGCAGCCAATGAAATGGCGGCTGCCATTCAATTAGCCAGGACAACAGCCATTAGCCGCAATGGCAATTGCGTTGTAGAAGTCAAGATAAGTTCTCCCCAGAGCATAGTGGTTTTTGTCGATGACGGCGCCAACGGGAGCGGAACAGCCAAGAACTGGGTAAAGGAAACGAACGAAGAAATCATTTATAGAATAAACATGCAGGATTACCCTACGGTCACTATCGACAACGCGGTCTTTACTAATACGGGAGGCGACACAAAATGTGGATTTAATTCCCGTGGGCTTTCTATTCGGACCGGTTCGTCTTACGCCTCCGGATTGGTTACCCTGAAAAACACGGTGGGTAAAATCTGTACGGTTAATGTATCCGAAGGAGGTGGAATCAGTATCACAACTTCAGGGGGGTAAGGTAAGATAAGGGAGGAAGATTGATGAACCATATTACGAAGACGAGAAGCCTCATCAGGAAAAGTAAAGGATTTACTCTGGTCGAAGTCATGATGGCCATGTTAATTGTATTATTCGGTCTTTTGGCCGTATCCATGATGCAGATTATGGCTACTAAAAATAATGCGAATATCAGTCAGAAAACGGAAGCGTTAAACCTGGCTCAGGATAGATTGGAAGATATAAAAAGGAGCGCCCTGGATCATTTCGCTGAACTTGTTAACGGGAGTGATAGCAAAGGTCAATATACCAGGAGTTGGACCGTAACTCCTATTAATTCCATAACAAAACAAGTGGTAGTGACGGTAACCTGCCCGGGCGGCAAGTCATACAACCTACAAACGAATATTTCCAATTTTAAATATGATGTTTCTTAATAACAGGACAGAGATGAAACTTAATAATAAGAATGGTTTTACCCTGGTAGAAATCTTAATTGCTTTATTACTAGGCGGGCTGGTTACCACGGCAATTCTAAATATATTCATTATCCAAGCTAATTCATATAGCAACCAGAATCTGGTGACTGAAATGCAACGGAATGCCAAAATTTCCTTGGACAGCCTGGTAATGGACCTTCGGATGGCTGGGTTTCAAATACCCCAAGTTGGAGTCAGTTTTTACAACCAAGCAAATGGGGCCCAAGAGAACATTTTTGCCATAACACCTGGGAACAGCACAACACTCTCCGACCAGATAAGGATTTTATATGCCGATAACCAGCCACCGCTTTCAACTACCACCACAGCGGCCTTGGCCAATTCCAATGACTCTGTACCGATACCCGTTCAACCAGCCGATATAGGAAAATTTCGGGACGGTGATATAATTATGATTTCTGTCGGATCCAGTGCCGTACTCCTTCAGATCACCGGCATCAATGGTACAAACCTTCTGCATGCGGCCGGGGCCTCTATCAATCCCCCAAATTCCATCAATCTTTTCCCGACCGCAGGGTTTCCCACCGGAGCCCAGGTAACCCGGGTCAAATTGTTGACTTACAGAATCGACAACACTTCAGACCCCAGCCACCCAGCGCTTCAGCTGGAACAGGGGGACGGGACTTTCCAAAACATTGCCACGAATATTGAAGCCCTGCAACTGGCTTATCGAGATAACACCCCCCCATCCGGATTCTGGTATTGTGTTCCAGGGCGTAATTTTCCTGGGGACTTCAGTAATGCAGCTATCAGAGACGTCCGGGTGAATATACTGGCCCGGGCAAAAGACCTTGATTCTAAGTATTCAGGCCAAAGGCCGGACCTGGAGGACCGCAATGCCGGCACAACGGATAATTACCGAAGACGATTACTTTCCAGTACTGTAATGGTCAGAAATTTATTTAATTAGTTCTCATCCGGAAAAGACCTTTCCGGATGAGAACACTCCGATACC
>CAZSTT010000063.1:3890-16682 GCA_964609705.1 uncultured Thermodesulfobacteriota bacterium | reverse complement strand
TCAATTTTTGTGCAGCTTTTTGGCCTTCTCCACATAGTCCTCCAATTTTTTTCGGATGGCGATCTTGTCGTATTTGCCGACACTGGTCTTGGGTATTTCATCGCAGAAAACAATGTAATCGGGGAGCATCCATTTGGCCAGCTTGCCCTTTTCGACCCCTTCCGTTTCCAGAAATTTCAGGAGATCTTCTTCGGTCTTCCCCGAATTCGGCAGACAACGAGCCAGGCACATGGGCCGCTCACCCCACTTTTCATCGGGAACACCGACATAGGTGGCTTCCAGTACAAAGTCGGCATTACAAGTCAGGTTTTCCAGAAGCACAGTGGGCACCATCTCGGCCCCGCTGCGGATGACATCGGTGATCCGATCGACGATGATGATGTACCCGTCCTGATCCACTTTGGCGGCATCTCCGGTGTGGAACCAACCGCCCCGCCAGGCGGCGTTGGTCTTTTCCGGATCTTTGAAATACTTCTGCATGATCCAGTGGCCTCTGAGGACGATTTCTCCGATAGTCTCGTTATCCCGGGGCACCGGCTTTCCGTCTTCCCCCATTACCATGACGTCGATAGCCTGGTTGGGCAGACCGGTCTTGACCCGGACCTGGTCCAGTTTTTCCTTGGGCCAGTCCACCATGTCCCGCTTGATGGTAGCGCCGATAACGCCCGCCAGGGTTTCGGTCATGCCGTAACCGGAGCCGACGGTGAATCGGGGAAACATCTTCTCGGCTTTGGCTTTCAGACCCAGGGGCAGGGCGGCCCCGCCGGTGCCGACCGTGGTCAGGCTGCTCAGGTCATATTTATGAAAGTTCGGATATTCGATCAGCATAGCCAGCATGGTCGGCACCATGGCCGTGGCGTTTATTTTTTCCGTCTGCACCAGTTCGCAAAAACTCTGCGGTGTGAACCTGCCCGGGAAAACAATCCTGGAGGCCGCATAAACATTGGCAAAAGGGGCCTGCCAGGCATGGATATGATACAGAGGGACATTGATCATGACCACGATCGTATTAGGGTTAGGGGGATCATCGGGCTGTCTCGGGGTCAGAAATCGGTTTCCCATGGTGTATAAAGTCTGTAAGAAGAGTTGTCGATGGGTGAACAGCGCCCCTTTAGGCAGGCCCGTGGTCCCGGTGGTGTAATAAAGGACCGCGTGCGTATCTTCGTGAAAGTCGGGCCAGTCCATGGCCGGCGGCTGTTCCTTCAGCAGTTCTTCGTATTCGTATAACGGTTCTATCCGCGTTTCAGGCTTGCCCGGTTTCTCGGAGATATAAATGAATTTCTGAACGGTGGACTTTATCCGGTCGTAGAGAGCTTCAACCAGGGGCAGGACCGTGTCATCGAAGAATAGAATTTTATCCTCCGAGTGGTTGATGGTGTAGGCCATGTGGTCCAGGGAAAGCCGGATGTTGATCGGATGGGAAACCGCCCCGATGCAGGTGGTGGCATAGATGGTCTCCAGATGCCAGTGGTGGTTTAAAGACATGGTCCCGATCCGGTCCCCGGGCTGGTCGGGCTTTCCCGGGCTAACACTCAGGGCCCTGAGGACATGGGCCAGACGGCAGGTGCGTTCATGCCACTGCCTCCAGGTGAATCGATAATACTGACCGGCGTCATTTCGATAGACGACCCCGATATCATCCGGATATAAAGACAGCGGCCGCTTAAAACAATTTTTGAGCAGGAGCGGATAATGGATGTTGTACTCAGGATAAGTAATTTCCTCGGTCATTAATTAATTCCCCTTTCTTCCTTCAGGTTACTAAAGAATAAAGTTCTACGCAAAATGGATAGAATTTATTAAAGAACACACCTTGGACCCGGACCAATTGAGGTATTATTAACCTGGTTTGTATATTCACATCTTGGTTCCGGCTGGTCCGGGTTGGGTTACTTATTTTCAAAAGTATTGGCGTTTCCCCAGGGTCCGCGCAGAGCCCAATGAATATAAGACAAGAAAGGAAAACCGGTCAAGAAGAAAATCGGCCCTGGCTGTCCAGATTGAAACAACGGTCTCCAAGGCTTTCTCGAGAGGAAAAATCCGGGAAGATTTGATATTGACATCCCATACCCTTTCCAACATACTGCCGTCTTTTGCTAAGAAAATAACGGTTCACGGTTTAAACTTTTTCTAAAAGCTGACCGCAAATCGCTGATCGCTCTCATCCGAAAATATCGTTTCGGGATGAGAAGTAATAAGATTTTATTGGATTGAATTGTGAAACACCATAACGAACTCAAAGGCCGAGCCCTCCTTTTTCTGCTTTTCCTATGGTTCCTCTGGTTCAATAATCTGGGAGTCCGGCTTGTTTTTTCCCCCATCCTGCCGCTGGTGGAGGATGAGTTTGCCGTCAGTCACGCCCGGGCCGGAAGTGTGTTCATCTTTCAATCAATCGGTTACGGGCTGTCCATGTTTTTCTCAGGGTTTTTTTCCGGCAGGCTGGGATATAAGAAGTCGATCATTCTTTCCCTGGCGGTTTCCTCTCTGGTCTGTTTTTTGATTCCCTTCTTTAAAGTGTTTTCGGCCATTTATTTTTTTTCCTTCTTTTTGGGTTTTTCAACCGGGGTCTATCTCCCCTCGGTGATGCCTCTCCTGACCGAGTATTTTGATGAAAAAAACTGGGGCAAATCCATTGCCATCCATGATTCCGCAGCTTCCATCAGTATTTTCTCTACCCCCTTCCTGGCTTTGTTTCTCCTCCAGTTTTTTAACTGGCGAGGGATTTTTCCGCTATTTGCCGGGATCTTTCTCCTGACCGGCCTTGTTTTCTTCTTTTCAACTGAGGAGTTTAAGATCCGACATTCCGAAAAAACCCGCTTCCGTGATCTGATTCAAAGGCGATCCCTGTGGATTATGGCCGTCTTGTGGGTCTTTGCCGGGGGGGCCAATATGGGGGTTTATTTTATCGTTCCCCTGTATTTGACCAAAGAGTTGTCCCTGAGTATCGGTTATGCCAACACCATTCTGGGGGTGTCGCGGCTGGGAGGGGTTGCCGTGGCCATTTTGTGCGGGTTTCTGGTGGACCGCTTCAGCCTGAAGAAGATTATGTTTGTCATGCTGTTATTGACCGGACTTTTCACCGTTCTGCTGGGGATGGCTTCCCTTCGCTGGGTCGGAATTTTACTTTTTTTGCAAGCCGTGGTGGTGACCGGGTTTTTTCCCCTGGGACTGGTCTCCCTGGCCCGGATGTTTGACCGGGAAATCAGGGGCCTGGCCACCGGGCTCACCCTGACCATCGGGGTTATCCTGGGTGGAGGGCTGATGCCTTATCTTCTGGGGCTGTCTGGAGATCTCATCAGTTTTCGTTTCGGCCTGACCCTTCTGGGGACAGCCGTTATTCTATCCAGCAGTCTTCTCTTTTGCTTAAAGGAAATTAAATAAAGGAGGAAATTATAGCAGGCGGGAGGCCGGGGGACGGAAGGTTTTTTCCCTCATTTCTTTTGCCTGCCTTTTCGTGTACCCCTTACCCTCTCAGGCGCTTCCATAGCTATGCAATCCGGAGAGAATAAAGTTGACCCCGAAATAGGTGAAAAGGACACAGGCGAACCCGATGATGGAAAACCAGGCGATCCGGGTCCCGTACCAACCTTTTATCAGCCGGGCATGCAGCAGGGCGGCATAGACCAGCCAGGTGATCAAAGACCAGGTTTCCTTGGGGTCCCAGCTCCAATAGGCCCCCCAGGCCGAATGGGCCCAGATCGCACCGGTGGCGATCCCCACGGTCAGCAGCAAAAATCCGATGATGACCGTTTGATAGATCAGCTCATCCAACAGGCTCAGACCGGGGAAATAAGACCGGAATCCCTTTGGGTTTTTTTTCCGGTCCCCCTGTGCCTGCGGTTTTTTAATCAGGTACATCAGGCTCAGGCTGCAGGATACGGCGAAGGCGGCATAGCCCAGAAAAGCGGTGATGACATGGGCGATCAGCCAGTTACTCTGCAGGGCCGGCAACAAGGGCTGGATACGGCTGTTTATATCCGGAGAAAATGAGGCGTAGGCCATAGAGAGAAAAGCGAAGGGGGTGGCGAAGGCCCCGATGATCCTGTTCTTAATTTTCCATTCGATCCAGAGGTAAATCAAGGCGATGGTCCAGGCAAAAAAGATCAGGGACTCATACAGGTTGGAAAGAGGGGCATGACCGATGCCCATCTGATAAGATTCCACCCAGCGCAGGATGATGGCCCCGGTGTGGATCAGGAGCACGGCCCTGAGGATCCAGGAGGCTCCCAGACTGAACCCGTCTTTTCTAAAAACCAGACCCAGCAAATATATTAAAGCGGAAAAAAAATAGCCGAAAGTAACCAGGCTGAGTAAAAAGGAACTATTCATTTCAAGACTCCGAAATTTTATTAGTACGAAAATAGATTTCGAGGGATCCCGATCTATTTTCATATTTGGTGGTGTCACGCCCCTGGCGGGGCTTGACGGTTAAATTTGCTTTCCATCCGGCGGACAAAGGCTTCTCGGTTTTTATGAGCCGTTCCCCCGATTAAGATTTCCGTCCTGCTTTTTCCCTTGGCCGTTTTTTTCTCCCTGATCCAGACCCAGATCTGTTGATGGGAAAGGTAAAAAGCAATGATGAATCCGATTAGCATCAGAGAACAGCCGATCCAGATGAACCAGACGCCCGGGTCCCGATTGACCTGAAGGCCGGACACATATCGGGTCTTGATTTCCTTGACTTTTATTAGAAATTCGCCCAGACGATTGCCCCGGAATTCGGGATGATCGACCAGGATCCATCCCTGTTCGATCTCAACCCGGTCTTTTAGCAGGAAAACTCCCAGGGCCGGCCCCAGGTTGGAAAAATTAGTAACATAACGGACGGCCTGCAGGGCATAGGGACTTTCCGGGATCGGGGTGATTCGATCCATCTGAATCGGCAGTTCAAATTCCTGCTCCCCCTTTTTCAGGGATAAATTAACCGTGGTGGGGTACTGGTCCCAGGTGGACTGATAAAAGGTTATTCCTTTATAGGTATAAGGATCGTTGACCCTAATGACGGCTTTTTCTTTTTCCCTTCCTTCTTCCCAGATACTCAGGTCCGACCGGTATTCCTTAGGCATGCCGTCGGGATAATAAGACAGAGAAAATCGATCCAGCTTGATGGAAAATCCCAGATCTTGATTCGTTTGCCGGCCTTTTATGAAAATCCGGTCCCTGCTTTCTCCCTCCCGAAGTTCCAGCGATCCCTTAAAACCATAGAAGGATCCGATCAGGGCACCCAAAAAAATGACCAGGACACTTAAATGGACCAGGTAAACCCCGAAGCGGCTGAAACGGCCCTTTTCCAGGTAAAAGGCCTTTCCCTCGGCCGGAGAAAGAGAGACCATTTTCCCATACCGACGGCCCAGCACGGTCTTCACCCAGGTTTGGAGATCCAGGGCCGGGTCAGGCGGGGGTACTTTCCGATTAAAGGGAAGGGAGTCGAACATTGGTTCGGTAACCGGACGGGGGGAGGCCCTGAACACCTTCCAAATAGTTGGGAATCGCTTCAGGGAGCAGGCGATCAGATTAATCGCCAGTAAGAACAACAGCCATTGGAACCACCAGGAATGATACATGTCGGCAAGCTGAAAGAAATGGATTAATCCGGCGGCCGTCGGACTGTATCTCTGCCCGTAAAAGGCCGGTGCTTCCCCTTGGGGCAGGATGGTCCCCAGGACGGAGGTGACGGCCAGGGTCAGGAGAAGGACCAGGGCCAGTTTGACGGATGAAAAAAAATCGACGATCTGGGGAATAATACCCCCTGAGGATTGGGGCTTAGGCATATTTCTTTCGGCAACCTTTCCTATGGATCCCATGTCTGAAATTAGTCGGATGTAGAATTTAAGATAAGCACGACTATTGGAATTTCCAGTCCTAAAATCATCCCAAGCGTTTTTCTTGGTTGTCGGGTTCCGGGAATCCTTCTAAATCTATGGATTTTCCACCGTTCTGTTTTTGAAACATTCTGATATTCCTGGGGCCCGCCTGCCCACTCTCAAAGCCAAATTTCGATAAGCAGGGAAAAGGACTTTTTTGGTCCTGGAGGTCCTTTGCTTTTATAAATCCTACTGAAACTGTAGGAGATAATCTGCGCCGTTTCTTTCAACCTGTTGGGAAAACCATTCAGTCATAATAATCCATTTTTTTCTTAAGTGAATTATACTATTGTATATCAATAAGATACATTAGATGAAGACAGCTGGCATATCTTTTGCTCTATATAAATTATAGAAAAGAATTTGGGCCGGGTTATTCCCTGTGGGGGGGAAGAAACCAATAAATACCAAAAGCATTAAAACACTTTAAAACAAGTGAGGCATTAATTATGAAAAAATTAATTCGCGGAGCTGGAATTTTATTGGTTCTATTCCTGACAGCGGTGTTTTTTTCCATAGCGGGTGGAGCCATAGGATCCAATCCCCATTCCGGGCTGATCTGGCAGGGCTCACAGACCTGCCTGCCCTGCCATGAGGCCGAGGCCAGGGAGATGCAGGCCTCGAGCCATTACCAGTGGAAGGGACCGGCCCTCTACACTGTCAACGGACCGGATATCCAAGGGAAGCTGGAGACGGCCCTGAACAGTTATTGCGTTTCCATCCTGGGTAACTGGAACGCCTGCGGCAGTTGTCACACCGGACTGGGTGCCAAACCCGAGGCTACCCCCACCTTCGCCCAGCTTCAAAACATTGATTGTCTCACCTGCCATCAGAAGGATTATAAACGCAAGAAGGTCAACGGACTTTTCGTTCCTGATACGGCCAACATGACTATCACTATAGATAAGGCCGTTCAGACGGTCCATAAGCCGGAGCGGGTCAACTGTCTCCAGTGCCATGCCAAAGGAGGCGGAGGGGACAATAACAAACGGGGCGATATGGCTTTAGCCCACGGAACAACCGGGGACCGAAGCTTTGATGTTCACATGGCAACCACCGGTGCCAATCTGAAGTGCCAGCAATGTCATACGACCAAGGATCACCGGATCGCCGGCCGGGGTTCAGACCTTCGTCAGACCGACCTGGATGTAAAGATGAACTGCAGCACCTCGACCTGCCACCCGAACAAATTGACGGCCAAAGGACACCAGACGACCGAGGTCAACAGCCACATAGCACGAGTGGCCTGTCAGACCTGCCATATTCCCGCTTATGCCAGAAACGCAGCGGATACGGCCGCTACGGAGACGACTGAGATTCACCGTGACTGGCGGGTTCCTGAATGGAATGTCGCTCTCAACCGTTTTGAACCGGCCATCACCCGAGGCGGCAATTTGAAACCGGCTTATGGTTTCTGGAATGGAACTAGTTGGAACTATAGCCTTAAAGAACCCGCCTGGCTGGATACCAAGACGGGGGCCTATGCCACTTCCCGCCCTCAAGGGGCCATCGGAGATACCGCCTCAAAGCTTTTCCCCTTCAAATACAAGCGGGCCTTTCAGCCTTTCTCCGACAATCTGAACCTTCTTCTGGCCCTGGATACCTCGGTTTATTTTGGGACCGGCAAGTATGACGCCGCCGTCAAGGCCGGCCTGACCAACATGGGTTTCAACAGCGCCACCCTTTATCGGACTGCCGAATCGGATACTTATCAATTGATAACCCATGAAGTAATGCCCAAAGGGAATGCCCTGAAGTGCAGCCAGTGTCACACGACCGGGGCCACTCAGATGAATCTCAAGACCTTAGGCTACACCCTCAAGGGGTCCTCGGCAACTACCTGCCTTCAGTGTCACGAACAGAAGAAGATGCCGACCTATTCCGTGCTTCATACCAAGCACGTGACCGACAAAAAGTATGATTGCTCGGCCTGTCATAATTTTTCCCGTCCTGAACGGGGTTTGCGGATGGTGACCTCGACCGGTTCGGGCGGACGGAGATAGGACGCCCCTAAGGGGCAGACGGTTTAGCAGGAATCTGTAAGCAAAAGGCGGAGAAGATGACCCTTCTCCGCCTTTTTTTATGGATTTCGGGAGGGTTTCGGGGAGGGGCCCTATAAAAAGCCTTAAGGAGATTCTTATCAACTCGGCAGACCGCAAAAGGATTACGGGAAATCCTTTCGATGTGTTGCCTTTTCGATGACTGGGGCGGATACCCGGGGGATCACTCAATAATCGCCTTTTGCTCTTTGAGCGTTATGATTTCATCCCAACTGTAGCCCAGTTCCAGAAGGATTTCCTCCGTATGCTGACCGAGTTCGGGTGAGGTTGTTCTCAGTGAAGCAGGATTTTGGACGAACTTAACCGGTGAATTAACATACTTCACCTTCCCCACCTGGGGATGCTCTATTTCGGTGAAGAATTCGTTGGCTTCGGCCTGGGGGTCGTGAATAACTTCATCGGGTGTGGCTATCCGTCCGAAGATGCAATGATTCTCCTTCAATCGCCTTTCCCAGGCCGCCATATCCTTTGAAGTGAAGACGGCATCCAGAATTTTAATCAAGGCTTCGGCGTTTTCCGCCCGGGTCTCCAGGCTGTCAAACCGCGGGTCTTTTTCCAGGTCCGTCCGATCCAAAGCCCTGCAGAAGTCCGACCAGTTAAGGTCGGCCTGAAGCATGGCCATTTGGAGCCAGCGATCGTCTTTTGTGCGATAGGCGTTCCAGAGAGGGTTGATCGCCTTAGTGCGGTCATTCTGGCTTAAAGGCTGCCCGCCCAGGACCACCTGAAGATCGGCGGCCAGGGTCCAAACACCGGAATGGTAGAGAGAAAAAACCACTTCCTGCCCCTGGCCTGTTTTTTCCCGATGCAACAGAGCGGCCAAAATGCCGGCGGCCATATGCATCCCCACCGTCCGGTCCATCATCCCTCCGCGCTGCTGGGGTGGGGCACCTCCGGATTCGCTTATCAAATGCTGTATCCCGGGACGGGCCCAGGCAGCGGCAAAATCAAAACCCCGCTCGTCCTTGTCCGGCCCTACGGTTCCATAGCCGGTCAGCAAGGCATAGATGATTCCCGGGTTAACCGCTCGGAGGCCGGCATAGTCCACCTTCAGCTTCTTGATGGCCCCTAATTCATAGTTGGTCATAAAGACATCCGACCTCTCCACCAGTTTGTAAAGGATTTCTCTTCCCCCTTCGGTCTTTAGATTAAGGGCCATGCCTTTCTTGTTCCGATTGTGTACTTCAAATCTCCAGTTTACCGCATTTTCGGAAAGCTTCAGCCTCAGGTCAAGAAACCCCCGTTGGGCCTCCCCGTCAATGGGTTCTATCTTGATGACTTCAGCCCCCCAGTCGGCCAATACGGCTCCCGTGGAAGGAACCGCCACAAAATGACCCATGTCAATTACTTTCAGACCCTCCAATATACCCGCCATATCCTGCCTCCTCCATTTAACCAACAGGCTTTTTTATCAGGAAATTTTCCTTTTTTATAACACAACAGATCTTGGGATATCAAGAAACATAAAAGTCTTTTCCAGTATAGGGAGGGTTTCTAATTCGTTCTCATCCGGAAAAGACCTTTTCGGATGAGAACACTTCGATACCGATCATCACCTGGGGCCAGAAACCCTTTGAAAAAGGGTTTCTGGCGAGAGCTTCATGCGGGAATCCAGGTGTTTCCATCCGGAAATTCGAATTTCCGGATGGAAACTAATTTGGGCAAAATAAAATTGTTTATAACTGACTTAAGATTTGGTACTCTTCCTTCCATCGATCACCAGGCAATCCTCCAACCATGGACGCTGGGTGCTTTGGCTGCCTGGTCATTATTTTTGACAAAAAAGAGATTGATACCTATGGATTTTTTCGAACAGATTGAGGAAATAAAACAAGATAAGGATCTGGGTAGTGACCAAGCCTTTTTTCTTCTCCTGGAGTCAGAGCTCCGCGATGGACTCGGCCTGTATTGGGCAAGCGCTTCCCGTATCCTTGAGGGCAGCGGAACTATGCTGATGAACCCGACCGAATCCTATTTTGTCCTGAAGAATAATTTTTTCTCCCTGCTTTTCCTTTATTCCTATTACCGGGCCGGGATAAACGGCACGCGCCGGATCCTCTATGTCGCCATCAACCAGTGCTTAAGGGGTATGGTAACGGGGTGCGACAATATCCTGGATGATGAGTATAAAAAGACCCTGGAGACGGACCTGCCCGAAGGGGGCACCAGGTTTCGATCCGTTCTGGACATTATGGTGTCGGACCGTGTCATATTTGATCTATTATTAAAGGCCATGAAAAAAGAAAAGTTACCGCTTGAATGGGTATTAAAGGCCGGCACGCTCTCCCTGCATGCCCTGTTACGAAGCGGCGTTCAGGAAGCAGGTGAAGAAGCCGGCGTTAATCATATCCTGGCTCCGGAAGAAGTACTTCAGTCCGTGCATCATTATAAGACCGGGTTATTATTCCAGGCCCCCTGGCAGATTCCGCAGTTACTGGAAAAGACTTCCGAAACAAACTGGAAATCAATAATACAGGCCCTTTACCAGATAGGCATGGGATGCCAGATCATGGATGACCTGGTTGATCTTCCCGATGATATTAGAAAGCATCGTCATAATTATGTCCTCTCCCTTCTCTATCATAATTGCGGAGAGGAAACACGGGAACAGGTCAATCACCTCCTGTTCATAGGGGATGGCCTGGATCAAGAAAATGACATCCTGTCGTCATTCCCAAATGCAAAAATTGCTGCCTCCCAAAAAGCGCTTTATTTTTTGGAAACAGGATTCCAAACGTTGTTGGATCCCCGGCATCATTTTCTGGTTGAGCCGGCCGTCTCCTTTCTCTCGAAGAGGATCGGAGCGGACCTTCTCCGGACTGAATGATATGATCTCCTCAACACCTTATAGCCATTGGATCCGATCGGCATTCTTTTTCCTTATCAGATCAGGCCGGTCCACCTTTGCTCTGGGTCTGATGGTGGTTGCCGCTGTGGCCAGTCTTATCTTTCTTTCCTCCATGGCGGTCGGCATTAATGACGCCATGATCCGCAATTCTGTCGGTCTATTTTCAGGCCATATCTCTGCGACCGGCCTGCCGAACTCCCTGGGTCCTGAAGAATTAAAGGTAAAAGGCACGAAGCAGGTTTTGAAAAGGATACCTGTGCCGGGAATGCTGTCTCTGGAAAACAGGACTGAAGCCATCGAAATGATCGGCCTGGATCCCATCTCTGAAGAAAAAACCACGGCCATGGCCAGGAAAATCATAGAGGGAAGAAATATACGCCTGGGATCAGCGGAAATTCTGCTTAGCAAGACCCTGGCCGAAAAACTGGGGGCTCATATAGGGGACACCCTTCATTTCAATGTTGACAATATGGAAAACCCTGTTGATCTTAAAGTATCCGGAATTTACAAAACCGGGATTCCTTCCCTGGACCTGGTGGCCGTATTTTGTCCGGCCGCTGTCCTTCCTGTAAAATCTTCTTCATGGAAGGCGGCGGTCTTTCTCCAGGAGGGGGTTGAACCGGAAACGATCGTTTCCTTTTACCAAGCCCGTCTCGGCCGGGATTATGCCTTCAGGACCTGGAAGGAATTTATGCCGGACCTTGAGCAACTGATTAACCTTAATTATATTTCCATGAGCATCGTCATCATTCTGGTCTTCGGCGTTGTTTCCCTTGGCATTGGCTGCGCCTTTGTCGTCTTCATTTTTAAAAGCCTGAGAGAATACGGGATTATGAAGGCCATGGGGGTCAGCGCCGGGGAAGTGGCCTTCCTGATTATAACCGAGGTGGTACTTATCAATATAGCCGCCTGTGTGGCCGGCGGCCTGTTGGGGGTAACGGCGGTTTTATTTTTTTCCCACAGCGGCATCGATCTTTCAGCCTGGACCTCCCACAATCAATATTTTGTTGTTTCAGGATTGATTTTCCCCAGAATGACCGCCTACGCCTTAATAACTCCACCGGCTGCTTCGCTTGGTTTTGGTTTACTGTCGGCCCTCTGGCCGGCCTTGCTGGTGGCCCGTAAAAAGGCGGTCGAGGTACTGAAGGTGATCTAGATCATGATCAGCGTTGAACATATAGGCAAGACTTTTTATTCCGGCCGGGGCAAGGTACAGGCCCTTTCGGATGTCTCTTTATCGGTGGAGAAAGGAACCACTGCGGCCATCATCGGCAAATCCGGTTCAGGAAAGACCACCCTTTTGAACTGCATCGGCGGGTTGCTGCGTCCTGATGAGGGAAGCATCCTCTGTTTCGGAACGGAGGTTCATCAATTAAGCAACCGGGCGATAAGCCTCTTTCAGCGGCGCAACCTGGGGTTTATATTTCAATACGGAAATCTGTTGTCCTATTATTCGGTATTCGATAATATTGCCTTTCCTCTTATATTGAACGGAGCCGGTAAAAAAGACCGGGAAAGACGAGTGGCCTTCCTTCTGGAAAGGATCGGATTGGTTGGTGCGGGAAAGGCCTTGCCTAATGAACTTTCCGGTGGGGAAGCGCAACGCGTTGCCGCCGCGCGGGCTATTGCCCATAAACCCCCAATGGTCCTGGCGGATGAGCCGACCGCCAGTCTTGATTCGGAGACAGGGAAAAACCTGATAAGGCTGCTTTTTGAAATGACCAGGGAACAGCATTGTTCCCTGATCCTTTCCACCCATGACCCGGAACTCATTAATCTATGTGACCGGTCTTTCCAGATGAGAGATGGAAAACTGAGTCAGGAGGTTTCATGAGAACGATCAAGCTATTTCTCTTTGCCCTGTTGGCGGTCATGACCTTCAGCGGATGTATGGTTAGGTATTACTTAGGGATGCATGGTCCCTCGGTCAAGCGTTACGCCGATATTCATGCCGGAATCACCAGAGACCAGGAGTGTCTCCAGTGCCATAGGCCCCAGAACAGCCCTCAGGGGCCGGTGACGA
>CAZSTT010000063.1:0-3790 GCA_964609705.1 uncultured Thermodesulfobacteriota bacterium | reverse complement strand
TTGGTCCGGTCATCCTGGGGCTTGGTGAAGATCTGCCCGGTGGGTCCGAACTCGATCAGGTCCCCCAGGAGCATAAAACCGGTTTCTTCGGAGATCCGGGCCGCCTGCTGCATATTGTGGGTGACAATGACGATGGTGAAGTTTTCCTTGAGGTCCAGCATCAGGCTCTCGATCTTTTCCGTGGCCATGGGATCCAGGGCGGAGCAGGGTTCGTCCATCAGGATAATACTGGACTTCAGGGCCACAATGCGGGCGAAGCAGAGCCTTTGCTGCTGTTCGAGAGTCAGGCTCAAGGCCGATTGCTTTAGTTTATCTCTGAGGTTTTCCCATAGACCCACAGCCGATAAGGCCTGAAAGGCGATTTCTTCCCATTGTTTTTTCCCCGGAGGAAGCTGGCCATGAATCTTTAAGCCGAAAATAACATTTTCCAGGATGGAGAGGGGAAAAGGGTTGGGTCTTTGGAAGACCATGCCCACTTCTTTTCGGAGTTGAATCAAATTAGTCCCCGGAGTATAAATGTCCTGTTCCCCGATGAACACCTGTCCTTCGATCCGAATTCCATCAATAAGATCGTTCATCCGGTTCAGACAACGGAGCAGGGTGGATTTCCCGCAGCCCGAGGGGCCGATCAAGGCGGTAATGGTTTTTTCTTTAAAAAAGGAAGATACCCCCTTTAAGGCCTGAAAGGAACCATAATACAGATCCAGATTTTTTATGGTGATGGCCGGCAAGAATCCTCCCTTTTAGCCAAATCTTCCCGAGACATAATCTTCAGTTCGTTTATCCACCGGATTGGTGAAGAGCTTATCCGGGGGGCCGTATTCCACTAAATCCCCCATCAAAAAAAAAGCCACCCGGTCTGAAATGCGGGCAATCTGCTTGGTATTGTTGCTGACTATTATAATCGTATAATCCTTTTTAAGGCTTCTCAAGGCCTCTTCAATCTTGGCCGTGGAGATCGGGTCCAGGCCGGAGGTCGGCTCATCCAGGAGGATGACCTCGGACTGCATGGCCAGGGTCCGGGCCACACAGAGCCGTTGCTGCTGGCCGCCGGAAAGATTCAGAGCCGATTCAAACAAACGGTCCTTCACTTCATCCCAAAGGATGGCCGCCCGAAGGCTCTGCTCCACCCGCTCATCCAGAAGGCGGCGGTCTTTCACCCCGTGCATCCGGGGGCCAAAGGTTAAATTTTCATAAATGGATCGAGGCAGAGGGATCGGTTTGGCAAAGACCATGCCCACCCTGGCCCGAAGCCGATTGACATCAAAACCGGGAACCAGGATATCGGTCCCATCCAAAAGGATCTGTCCCCGTATTAAAATATTCGGGATCAGATCGGATAATCGATTTAATAGCCTGAGGAGGGTGCTTTTCCCGCTGTTGGAAGGCCCCATGATCCCGGTAATTTCATTTCTGGGTATGGGCAGGGAGATGGATTGAAGACAGGGTTCCCGGCCGTACAAAACCGTCAGGTCTTGGATCTGAATTTTATTTTGATCAGGGAGAGTCATTATTCAATCCGCAGTCGAAATCATGAGTACCTTTTCATAAAAAAACGCATGGTCAGATAGGCACTGATATTAATAATCAGGATAAGCAGGACCAGGATGGCCGCTGTTCCGTAGGCCATGGGCATGGAGATCCCTTCGCGGGCTAAAATATAAAAATGGACAGCCAGGGTTCGACCGGATTCAAAGATGGATCCCGGAAAACGCAAGGAAGATCCGGCGGTAAAGATGATGACTGCGGTCTCACCAATGGAACGGGCGATGCTCAGGACGATGCCGGTCATGATTCCCGGGAGGGCTGCGGGGAGGACGACACGGGTGATGGTCCTCCATTTACCCACGCCGAGAGAAAAAGCAACTTCCCGGTATTCCTGGGGGACCGCCAGGATCGATTCCTCCGAAGTTCGAATAATCGTGGGCAGTAGCATGGCCGAAAGGGTCAGGCCACCGGAAAGCAGGCTCCAGCCCCAGCCCAGGGCCATGACAAAAATGGCGAATCCAAAAAGGCCCAGAATGATGGAAGGAATACCGGCTAAGGATTCGGTTCCGAAACGGATGATCCTGGTAATCAATCCTTCCCGGGTGTATTCGGTAAGATAGATGGCTGTTCCCAGGCCGAGGGGGGTGGCGAAGAAAAGGGCGATCCCGATGAGATAAATAGTGCTGACGATAGTGGCCAGAATTCCCCCGCCTCGGCCCATATCAACCGGATTGGTGGAAAGAAAAGCCCAGGAAATTTGGGGAAGCCCTTTGATAAAAATGAAAATAATAATAAAAAACAAAATGCCGATGGTTGAACCGGTCAGGGACCAGAGCAAGGTCTTGATGAGTTTTTGGGTTAGGATGGGATTCAAGCGCATTATTTTTTCCGCATCAAAAGATTGGCCAGGATGTTGAGGGCCATGATGAAGATAAACAAGATGATCCCGGCGGCAAAAAGGGCGGTTCGATGATCTCCGGCCGAATAACCCATCTCCAGGGCGATGGTGCTGGTCAGGGTTCGAACCGGATCCAGCAGGGAACCGGGTATCTTCAAGGCATTACCGGCCACCATAATCACGGCCATGGTTTCACCGATAGCCCGGGCCATCCCCAGGATGATAGCCGTTACAACCCCGGAACGGGCGGCCGGCAGCAGGACCAGCCGGATGGCCTGCCAATGGGTAGCCCCCATGGCCAGTGCCCCTTCTTTGTATAACAGGGGAACGGCTTGAAGGGCATCGATGGAAATACTGGTGATGGTGGGCAGGATCATGATAGCCAGGATGACGGCGGCTGCTAACAGGGACAATCCCGGCCCACCCAGATATTCACGGATGAACGGGACCAATAGGATGACCCCTAAAAATCCGAAAACCACCGACGGGATCCCGGCCAGCAGTTCAATGGTCGGTTTCAGGAAGACCAATAGCCGGGGAGGACAAAATTCGGCCAGGGTGACGGCACAGGCCAGGGCCAGGGGGACCCCCAGGATGATGGAAACCAGGGTCACTGCCAAAGAGGAGATGATCATGGAAAGAATCCCAAAATGACCTTTGGTCGGTGCCCATTTGGCACTGAACAGGAAGTCATTTAGGCCTGCCTTTAAAATGAGAGGGAGCCCTTCCTTAAAAATAAAGACGGTTATAAGCAAAAGGACTCCGATGGCCGAAAAAGCGAGGAGGGTCAGAAATTTTTCGATCAACTTTTCTTTCATCTCAACGGATTCCCACCAAACCTTCTTTTTCCAGAATTTGCTGGCCTTCCCGACTTAGAACAAAATCGACAAACTGCCGGGCCAGGTCAGTGCATTGTGGGGGAAGAACAAAAATGAAAGGCCGGGTCAGAGTATATTGATTGGTTTTGATGGTGGTTAAATTGGGGATGATTGAATTGACGGCTAAGGCCTTTACTTGAGGATTCAGAACTCCAAAGGAAATATAGCCGATAGCCTGGGGATTATTGGCAATGATTTCCCGGACCGAACCATTGGAGTCCTGGACCAGGGCTTCATCGGAAATCTCCCCTTTTTTCATAACCAGGCTTTCAAAGGCATCCCTGGTGCCGGAACCTTCTTCGCGGTTGACAAAATAAATCGGTTTATCGACCCAGCCTAAGCGGGCCCAGGAGCGAATTTTTCCGGTAAAAATCCCCCGAAGTTGTTCAATCGAGATATTATTTACCGGATTTTTGGGGTGAACAATGACGGCGATTCCGTCTTTGGCAATAATAATTTTAGTTAAATCCCCTTCATCGGCATGGAGTTCCCTGGAAGAAGTCCCTATCTGGGCCGCTTTTTCCCG
>CAZSTT010000062.1:7502-17065 GCA_964609705.1 uncultured Thermodesulfobacteriota bacterium | reverse complement strand
GCCATTAATTTTCTTCCCGTCTTTTTAACTTTCTGATATACAAAAGGTCCAATTTAAAAAATTGCAGAAGGACGACCCATGAAAAAGATCGTGATTGTTTTAATCATTCTCATCGTTTTGGGAGGAGGGGGGTTTTGGGGATACCGGACCTATCAGGCCAAAAAACAGGCCCCTCAATTTAAAACCGAGGCCGTTACCCGAGGTTCCATTGTCTCTCAGGTCATCGCTACCGGAACCGTCAATCCGGTCACCCTGGTTCAGGTAGGCAGCCAGGTTTCGGGGACTATATTTAAACTATTCGCTGATTTTAATTCCTCGGTCCGGAAAGGGCAGGTTATCGCCCAGATCGATCCGGCTTTGTTTCAGGCCAGGGTAGATCAGGCGGAAGCGGAGCTGAAAAATTTTCAAGGCCAACTGGAGAATCAAAAAACTTCTCTGGCCGACAATTTGAGGACTCTGACTCGCTATAAAACCCTTTTTAAGGACAATCTGGTTTCCCAAAATGATTTGGATCAGGCCCAACTCAAATACGATCTGTCCCTTACCCAGGGGAAGACCATCCAGGCCCAAATCGAATCAGCCAAGGCCGCCCTGTCAACGGCCAGGATTAATCTTAATTATACCACCATTCGATCTCCGGTCAACGGAACGGTCGTGGCCCGGAATGTGGATGTGGGCCAAACCGTAGCCGCCAGTCTGCAGGCTCCCACCCTTTTTACCATCGCCCAGGATTTAGAGAAGATGCAAATCGATACCAATGTGGATGAAGCCGACATCGGCAAGGTGCAGGTGGGTCAATTCGCTTTCTTTACGGTCGATGCCTTTCCAGGAGAACCCTTTAAGGCCAAGGTGTTTCAGGTGCGCAATGCCCCGACCACAGTCCAGAATGTAGTCACCTATGATGTCGTTCTGATGGTCAGGAATCCGGATTTGAAATTAAAACCGGGTATGACCGCCAATGTCAATATCATCATGGAAAAAAAGGACAACGTCCTGATGGTTCCCAATTCGGTATTGAAATTCCGCATGCCTCCGGCCATGGCGGCGGAAATAACCAAACGGAAAACCCCGCAAATCGATCCGAGCCGTATTCCTAAAAACATCCGGGCTCTCTGGGTCCTTGAGCCTGAGAAACAACCTCGGCCGGTGGTGATCCGGACCGGCAGCAGTGACGGTAAAAATACCGAGATCACGGTCGTTAGAGGAAATCTTAAGGAAAAGGATTTGGTGGTCAGCGAATTATTAAAAAATGATAAAGACAAACCCGCGGCCAATCCCATGAGAGGAATGCGCTTTTAGCCGGCCATGGAAACCCTGATCCAAGTCAAAGATCTGTTCAAGATATATGAAGTCGGTGATATTCAAATCCCGGCCTTAAATGGTGTTACCCTGTCCATTGAGGTCGGAGAATTTGTTTCCATCATGGGTTCTTCCGGGTCCGGAAAATCAACCTTTATGAATATTCTGGGCTGCCTGGATGTGCCGACCAGCGGCACCTATTTTTTGGGTGGAGAGGACATCGGTTCCATGAACCGGGATGAATTGGCCCGTTTACGCAATCAAAAAATAGGTTTTGTCTTTCAAGGTTTTAATCTTCTGGCCCGCACCTCGGCCCTGGAGAATGTGGAACTGCCTTTGATCTACGGTCCCATTCCGTCCCGGGATCACCGCCGCCAGGCCATAGAAGCCCTGGCCTCGGTAGGTCTTTCGGGACGGGAAGACCATCATCCCAACCAACTCTCCGGCGGCCAGCAGCAGCGGGTGGCCATAGCCCGGGCCCTGGTCAATCGCCCATCCATTATCCTGGCCGATGAACCGACCGGCAATTTGGATACCAAAACCAGCGTGGAAATCATGCAGCTTCTGACCCAGTTGAACGAAGAGCAGAAAATAACCATTATCCTGGTCACCCATGAACAGGATATCTCCACTTTTACCAGACGGATCATCCAATTCAAAGACGGTTTGGTCCTGCAGGATAGACCCCAACAACCCAGGAAGACCGATTAACCATGAAACCCATCTCCTCTCTCAAAGTGGCTATGCGGGCCTTGCAGATCAATAAGATGAGATCCTTTCTGACCATGCTGGGGATTATCATCGGCGTTGGGGCGGTCATTGTCATGGTGGCTATCGGGGCCGGGGCCCGGGAAATGATCGCCCAGCAGATTGCCAGCATGGGCTCCAACCTTTTGATGATTGTTCCCGGTGCTACTACGGCCGGAGGGGCCCGCATGGGTGGAGGCACCGCCTCTTCTCTGACCTCCGATGATGCCCGGGCCATCCAAGAGGAATGCCCGGCCATCAAAACCGTGGCCCCGATCTGGGGGGGGGTAACCCAAATCATTTACGGAAACCAAAACTGGAACACCAGTGTAAACGGAACTACTCCGTCCTATTTTGAGATCCGGGAATGGACCTTGGCCTCGGGACGAACTTTTTCCGATCAGGAATCGGCCGGAGCGGTTAAGGTGGCCATCCTCGGAAAGTCGATCGTTGAAAATCTTTTTGGATCGGAGGATCCTCTGGGGCAGATTATCCGGATCAAAAAAATACCCTTTACCGTCATCGGTGTCCTCTCCCCCAAAGGACAATCCTCCTATGGGACGGACCAGGACGATGCCATTTATATTCCCCTGAGCACCGCCCAAAAAAGGGTTTTTGGAAGCCGGCTTCCCAACCGGGTCCGGGTGATTATGGCTCAGGCCAAAGATATCAGCCTGATGGCCGCGGCGGAAAAACAGGTCAATGATCTTTTAACCCAACGGCATAAACCTCAAGGCGACCAACTAGCCGATTTCACAGTCCGGAATCTGACCGAGATCATGGCAACGGCCGAACAGTCGGCCAAAGTCATGTCTCTGCTCCTGGGGTCCATTGCGCTGGTTTCCTTGCTGGTCGGGGGAATCGGTATCATGAATATCATGCTGGTTTCGGTCACCGAGCGGACCCGGGAAATCGGTATCCGCATGGCGGTAGGCGCCCGTGGAATCGATATCCTCTTTCAATTTTTAACGGAATCAGTGGTCTTAAGTCTGGTGGGCGGGCTGATCGGAATCGGCCTTGGAGTGCTGGGGGCCGAGTTGACTTCAAAATTTACGGGGTGGAATGTGGTGATCTCCATCCTGGCTCTGATGATTTCTTTTTTCTTTGCCGCCGCCGTAGGGATTTTCTTCGGCTACTACCCGGCCCACAAGGCCTCCCGGCTGAACCCCATCGATGCCTTGCGGTATGAGTAGGGACCTGTTCTAATACCATAATCTTCCAAATATTTTCAGGTGTAAATTCGTTTTAATTGGCCGTTGACAAAATCCACATATATGTTAAATTATATGCCTATTGATTTTTGGGGGGGGGAGATTGGATATGGGGCAGGTAACGATTTATCTGGATCAAGTGACCGAAACGAAAATGAAAGCGATGATTAATAGAAAGAAATGCTCTAAAAGTAAATGGATAGCCGATTTGATTCGGGAAAAAACAGAGAACGTTTGGCCATCCCATATACAAAACTTGGCCGGGGCCTGGAAAGATCTACCTGACGCCGAGGAAATCCGTAAGAACCAAGGCACTGATATCCCAAGGGAACCCGTTTGATGTATATTTTGGATACCAACACCTTGATCTATTTTTTTAAGGGGTCGGGGGCCGTGTCGGGGCATCTATTGGCTCAGTCGCCAAAAGATATCGGCATCCCTTCAATTGTGATTTTTGAATTAGAGATTGGAATCGCCAGATCAACCTCCCCGCAGAAAAGGAAAGGTCAGCTAAAAGAAATGACTTCCGTTGTCCACATTTTTCCTTTCGGCCATTCCGAAGCCGTCATTGCCGCATCCATCCGGATAGATCTTGAGAAGCAGGGGCTTTTGATCGGACCCTATGATATCCTGATCGCCGCTACGGCTGTTTCGAACAAGGGGATTTTGGTGACCCACAATACAAGAGAATTTAAGCGAATAAAAGGTCTTCCCCTGGAAGATTGGTATTAATAATAAAGAAATCCTTTATTGATTATTCATATTCCAAGAAAGAACAGACCGAGCAAGAGTAGAAAGTATCCTTTTATCGAAAAATAAATTTTCAAAAAAATAATTGACAAGCAAAAAAAGAAAGATTATATTATTTTTTTAAATTATCGCGGGGTGGAGCAGTCCGGTAGCTCGTCGGGCTCATAACCCGAAGGTCGCAGGTTCAAATCCTGCCCCCGCTACCAAAAAAAATCAATGCCTTATGGTAAGTTTTCCATAAGGCATTTTTGTTTTTATGCCCCTATTGTGCCCCTGATAAAAAAGGGGGTATTCTAACCATGAAAATGGTTTATGATCGACTCTATGTTACATCCCTTCAGGATTGTTCCACGCATAAAGAGGGCTGGGCATTGGCTCATGCTTGTAAGACCCCTTGCCATCAAACCTAAACCCAAAACCCTTACACCCGAAAATCCAATCTTCCTGCTTTCGGTGCCGACGGGTGGTGCGGGTCGCAGGCCGCCCAAACGGTGTTACCTGCCCTTATGACGGGCGAGTCAATGACCTTATGATGGATCTTAGGGCAAGTCAAGACGATTCTATTATTTCATATTTTTTTATCAGAGTATCAGGCGACTTTTGCCCAATTACTTATGTTCGCTTTCAACCCTGCCACAATTACATTACGCGTACTGAACTTTTTTCCAATATTAACACTACACACGCCAGAATTGGAAAATTGGAATATGTCTGGCATTTCACTATGGAAGAATTGCGAAAAAAACCTTAAAGGTATTCAGTCGATGGTCCAGCCGAGGTTAAAAATTGTTAAGCCGAAACGCCCACTTAAGCCTACGATCTCGAAGCGGCGTGGTTGAGTGTTATGTTAACTCAAATTTAATGGGATTTTCTTTTCTAGTTTAGAATGTTGCTCCTCTAATCCTATCTTGCCCATCCTCCCTAAGAATTTCCATATATTAGCTGAATATCTAAGTAAGCACTATAAATAGTGCCGAAATGGCTAATAATATTAATAATGATTTATTTATAATGCTTAATTATTGACATTTTATTAAAGATAAGTCAGACTGGTCTCCGATTGAATTCCGCAGGATCAGCCGAAGAGGTGATCATGAATTTCAGGACCATGAGTGATAAGGCCATCCTGGCCGAATTGGGTGAACGGGTAAGCCGTCAAAGGCTGAACCGCAATATCACCCAAACCGATCTGGCCGGGCAGGCCGGGGTGGCACGGATTGTCGTCCAACGTCTGGAGGGCGGCCGAGGGTGTACCTTGGAGAACCTGATTCGCCTTCTCCGCACCCTGGGGCTTTTAGACCAACTGGACGCTTTTCTGCCGGAGCCGGGACTTAGCCCTTTGCAATTGGCAAAGTTTAGAGGCCGCGAGCGACTGCGCGCGGTCGGTCGGCGGCAAAACCTTGCCTTAAAGAAGGGTTAAGCCTGTGGCTGAGCGGGGGAGAAAGGGCCAGGTCGCGACGGTCCTCCTCTGGGGACGCGAAGTGGGGGCCGCGGCCTGGGATAATGACCGGGCCATTGGAAACTTCGAGTACGATCCCGCTTTCGTACGCCGGGGATTGGAAATCGCCCCCCTGACCATGCCGCTAAAAGCAGGCGTTTTTTCGTTTCCCGCACTGAACCGTGACACCTTTCTTGGATTGCCGGGCTTACTGGCCGATGCCCTGCCGGACCGTTTTGGAAACCGCATTATTGATTTGTGGCTGGCTCGACAAGGGCGCACGCCTAAGGACTTTTCCCCGGTAGAAAGGCTATGCTATATGGGGGCGCGGGGCATGGGCGCCTTGGAGTTCAAACCGGCGATCGGTCCCCAGGCGCGCCGGGCGGTGCCCATCGAGGTTGCAGAGCTTACGGAATTGGCATCCGAAATTTTCCGCCACCGGACCAGTTGGGCCGTAAACCTTAAGGGGTCCAAAGCAGAGGCTTTAAATACCATCATCCGCGTCGGCACATCTGCGGGTGGGAACCGGGCCAAGGCGGTTATTGCCTGGAATCCGGAGACGTACGAGGTTCGCTCCGGACAGGTTCCTACACCACTTGGATTCGAGCCCTGGATTCTCAAGTTTGATGGCGTTAATGAAGCTGCATTGGGAGATCCACAAGGTTTCGGTCGGATCGAATACGCTTACCACCGAATGGCGGTTGCGGCGGGTATTACGATGATGCCTTGCCGCCTGCTGGAGGAAAACGGACGGGCCCATTTCATGACCCGCCGTTTTGATCGGGACAACCAGGATGGAAAAATACATTTGCAGTCCCTGTGCGCTCTGGCCCACTACGACTTTAATGCGGCGGGAGAATACGGCTATGAACAGTCGTTGTCTGTTATCCAGCAGTTAAACTTGGGCCACCAGGTCATGCAGGAAATGTTCCGGCGTATGGCCTTCAACGTGGTAGCCCGAAATCAGGACGATCACACCAGGAATATCGCCTTCCTGATGGACCGGGATGGAGTTTGGCGGCTCTCGCCGGCTTTTGATGTGGTTTGGGCCTATAATTCTTCCGGAAAATGGACCAACCGTCACCAAATGAGCATCAGTGGAAAGAGGAATCATTTCACAAGGCAGGACATTCTGATGGTTGCCGAACAATTCGGAATCAAGGGGGCTTCGGATATCCTATCACGGGTGGTAGACTCGGTCGCCCGATGGCCGGAGTTTGCCGGCCAGGCAGGGGTGCATCCGGAACTCAAGAAGCAGATCGCACGGACCCATCGTTTGCGCTTGTCTCAAGCGTAGATTTTCTCCCAATCGTCAAATAGAATTCCAAGTTTTAAACGGGTCCCCCGGCCTTTATTAAAAAGGAATCGATTGACTCACCCCCAAGTTCTTTCCAATTCTTTTCTTCTTGATACTGTCTGGTCCTTACTCTATACTTTCCCAATAAAGTCGAAACCTGTTTTGGAATAGGGCCTTGGGAAAAAGCAAACTGACCGATCGAAAGAAAAGAGCAATGGTAACCGCCCAGAAAATCAACAGGACGGCGCTCAGGCTATTTTTCAAGAATGGGTTTGACAGGGTCACGGTTGATGAGATATGCGAAACCGCCGGGGTCTCGAAAGGGGCCTTCTATGTCTACTACAAGTCCAAGGAACAGGTCATTGTGGACGTCTTCTCCAAAACCGACGAAACCTATGATGCCTACGTTGCCAACGAGTTGGCCTCGATAAGTAACCCGGTGGAAAAATTATGGCTCCAGGGAAAGAAGGCCTTGAGTTATTCCGGCGAAATGGGAGTGGAGGTCATGCAGGTCACCTACCGGGCAACTGAATTCCGTTTGCGGCACATACGGCGGCCGGTATGCAACCCACCTGCGCGCTCAGTGCACGACCTTCCCTGACGCGGTAAGAGAAGCAGTCGAGATCGCCCGCCGGGGGCAAACCGGACTGCAGATATCCCATTTCCATTCCAAACCTTTCCTGGGCAAAAAGGCGGCCCTTTTTTATCACCTGGTGGGACTGATAGAATCGATCAGCAGCCTCATCCCCTTGCCCTCCCTGCCTAATCCCGCGCTCCAGGAGGGACTGGCCATCGTGGACCGGGAGAGCGCGGAAGGGTTGGATTTCGGCATGGACATGGTCCCCTATATCATGGCCAACACCACGATAGCCGCTCTTTTTCCCCCCTGGTCGCACGTGGGAGGGACCGAAGAGCTATTGAAACGGCTGGCGGAGGAGGGGACCTGGGCGGAAATAAAACGAGACATGCGCACCATCATCCCCCAATGGCCGCCGTGGGGCGAGCGGGCCTGGTCCGACAACTATTCCAAGGCCCTCGGCTGGCATATCATCCGCATCCTGTCCGTGCATACGACCGGAGGCGAAAAGCTGGAAGGCCGGTCCATCATGGATATAGCCAGGGAAAGGCGGATAGACCCGTGGGAGGCGGCCAGGCAGATAACCCTGGGGGCCGATGGAATGGTCACCATCCGGGCCGGTTTTCCCTCGCGGCCCTGGATCGAGAAATTCAGCAGCGCCCTGTTCTCTCACCCGCAGATGTCGGTGATGTCTGATGTCATCATCCCTTCCCAGGGAAAACCGCCCCAGGCCGCTTACGGGACCTTTCCCAGGTTTCTCGGACACTATGTCCGTGAGTTGAAGATCCTGCCTTTGCCCGAGGCGGTGCGCAAGATCACTTCTCTTCCTGCGGCCAGATACGGAATCAACGACCGCGGACAGATCAAGGAAGGATATCATGCCGACCTGGTGGTGTTTGATGACAACACCATCCGAGACCTCTCCACTCCCGACCACCCCGACGTGCTGCCGGAAGGAATAGCGTCCGTGATCATCAATGGTAAGGTTGTAGTGGAAGCTGGAATATACTATGCTGATGCCAACGCGGGCAGGGTGCTCCGCAAGAATTCCGCCTGAGGTGACCGATAATCCGAATGAATCCAAAACAAATAAGGAGATAAAACCATGGCCAAACTTGAATTTCCTCAGAAAGGAATGCCCCGGGAGGAGCTTTTATCAGAACTGCGTTCGCTGAAATCAGGCGATAGCGACTGGAAGAACGGCCGCATGTTCAGTCTGGTCTTCAACCCCGGTGATGAGACTTCCCGTGTGGCCGAAGAAGCCTATGCTTTGTTTATGGTAGAAAACGGACTCAGCCCATTTGCCTTTCCCAGCCTGCTGAAAATGGAGACCGAGGTGGCCTCCATGATGGCCGATTTATTCCACGGCGACTCGGATACGGTGGGTAATATGACCTCCGGCGGGTCGGAGAGTATCCTCCTGGCCGTCAAGGCGGCCCGTGATTATGCCCGGGCCAGGAAGCCTCATATTATTCAGCCTGAGCTCCTTATGCCCCTTTCGGCTCACCCGGCCTTTAACAAGGCGGCCCACTACCTGGGGCTGAAAACCGTCATTGTCCCCACGCAACAGGAAACCCTGGCCGCCGATCCGGAAGCTATGAGCCGGGCCATTACGGAGAATACCGTCCTGATGGTCGGCTCCGCACCTTCCTACCCTCACGGAATCATCGACCCCATAGAAGAACTGGCTGAGCTGGCTGCCGCAAAGGACATCTGGATGCATGTGGACGCCTGTGTGGGCGGGTTGGAGCTTCCTTTTATTAAAAGGCTGGCCTATCCTCTTCCCAACTTTGATTTTCAGATCCCCGGGGTGTGCTCCATATCAGCGGATATTCATAAATACGGATTTACCCCCAAGGGGGCATCCGTCATTCTTTACCGGAATCCGGAGCTGCGGAAATATCAGCTTTTCGTTTATGCCGACTGGCCCGGCGGCGTCTACGCCACCCCGAACGTGTCCGGATCCAGGCCGGGCGGGCCCATCGCTTCCAGCTGGGCCGTCCTTAGATACCTCGGCCTGGAAGGATACAGGCGTCTGGCGGCCAAAAGCATGGAGGCGACCCAGAAGATGATCGAGGGCATCCAAGCCATTCCGGAATTGTATGTCCTGGGGAAACCTTTGACCACCGTTTTCGCCATCGGCAGTGATGCGCTCAATATCTTTGCCCTGGGAGAGAAGATGAAAGAATACCGCTGGACCATCGACAGCCAGCATTTACCCCCTTGCCTGCATATGACCATCTC
>CAZSTT010000062.1:3841-7402 GCA_964609705.1 uncultured Thermodesulfobacteriota bacterium | reverse complement strand
CTGCCGGAGGCCGTGGAAAGGACCAAGGCCTTGAAATTGAAAGGCGTAAAAGGTATCAAACTGCATCCGAACATGGCCCGTTTTACACCGAATGACAAGCGGGCCTGGGCCTTTTACGAGCAATGCTCCCAACTCCGGCTGCCGGTCCTGATCCATTGCGGACTGGTGGGAAAGGAAGGAATTGTCAAGTCCGATCAAACCATGGGCTATACGGGACGGCACGCCGAAATAGCCCATTTTTGCGAACCCATAGAGGAATTTCCCGACCTGCAGATCGTTCTCTGTCATTCCGGCGGGATTCAAAACGAACAGGCTATCGACCTGGCCAGAAAAAATAAAAATGTCTGGCTTGATATCCAGGGACAGAGCGTGGACCATATCAGGAAGATGATCGCCGAAGCAGGTCCCGAAAGGCTCATGTTCGGCTCTGACTGGCCCTTCTTCCCGGTTGCCTCGCTTTTGGCCCGAATGCTCATTGCCACGGAAGGGGATAATAAAATAAGAAAAATGATATTCTCGGAAAATGCCCGGCGCTTCTGGGGCCTGGCCTGATCCTCTCATTAATCCATCTTAGGCTGGATCTAAAGGAAACCATTAATCCAAGTCAGAAGGGCAGCGCATGACCGAAGCTACAAACACCTCTAACGGAGGGGTAGGATATATTCTGAAGAGCGGCCATCGGACCTATATTTTCGTGCTCCTCTTTCTGCTCTATTTCTTTGACGTGTTTGACCGTTACATGGTCTCTTCCATGTTCCCTTTCCTCCAGAAAGAATGGGGGCTGACGGACATGCAGAGCGGTTTGCTGGTTTCAACGGTTTACTGGTCCATCGTGGTCTTTGTAATTCCCGGCTCCATCATCATCGACCGTTGGAGCCGCAGAAAGACTATCGGCATCATGGCGGTCTTATGGAGCATCGCTTCGATGGCCTGCGCCTTGGTCGGCAATTTCACGCAGCTGTTCACGGCCCGGACCTTTCTGGGCATTGGAGAAGCGGGTTACGGCGCCGGCGGGACCGCCATGATTACCGGACTTTACCCCCTGGAGAAGCGAGGTCGCATGATGGGCTTGTGGAATGCCTCGATCCCGTTGGCAACGGCCATGGCCATAGCCCTGGGGGGCATCATTGCCACACGCTGGGGGTGGCGGGCCGCCTTCGGGCTGACCGCTCTCCCCGGTCTGATGGTGGCCGTCCTGTTTTTTTTCATCAAGGACTACAAGACCGTTGAGCTCGTAAAAACGGTTACTCTGGGAGCAGATGGTGCCGCCTCAAAGATCAGGATGAAGGCCGGTGATATCGCCAGGGAATTTTTGCGCACACCGACACTCATTTTCACTTACCTCGGCATGGCCGCGGTGCAGTTCGTGGCGGTGTCCATCATTACCTGGCTGCCTACCTATTTCAACCGTACGGGCGGGATTCCCATCGACCGGGCAGGGACCAAAGCCGGGGTGATCATGTTGCTGTCCATTATCGGCGCACCCCTGGGGGGCTTTCTATCTGATCTGTGGGTAAAGAAACGCCTCAACTCACGGCTTCCTCTGGCAGCGATAACCACGATCATAACGGCCTTCTTTACCTTCGCGGCCTTCTCCCTGTTTGACGGTAAGATCCAGTTTGTCTGTCTACTGATTATGGGCGTATCCATTATCTCTTTTTTACCGGCAGCGGCTGCCGTGACCCAGGAGGTCGTCCATCCCGGGCTGAGGGCCATTTCATACGCGCTGGCGGTGATTTTCATTAATCTGTTGGGTGGGTCCCTGGGACCAATCGTCATAGGCGCCATCTCCGATGCCTCCGGCATCAAGACCGCTATGATGGTACTGCCGGGCTTTCTTGTCGTTGCTGCGGTTCTTTTCTTTATAGGATCGTTTTTCTTCCTGAAGGATTTCAATAAGGCGGAAAAGGTGCCGCTTGAACTGGAATCATAGGGGGAAAATTTGATTTCCAACCTTTAACCGGTGTCGCTTTCAATCACTTGGAACCAGGAGACCAATAACCTCCTGGAGGTCCGGCAATCTTTCAAAATTCCATATCCGCTCAACTAATTGCCTGGCCTTATCCTTCCCGAGAAGAGGGATGATCAGGTTCAAAGCCTTGGATTCCACCTCATCACGGTTCATGGGGCGTTCCGGGAATCCCAGGACATGTTCAATAAAGAGGCTTTCCTGTCTGCCGTTTTTAAGCATTATTTCCACCAGGGCCGATTCGACGCGGGGCTCCCGTTCCTGGGAAGGATCATGAATCAGAGAAACCATTTTCATCTTCTCCTGAATCGACGGTGTGGCCATTCGTTCCCGGGATTGGGCCGAATCGAAGGTCAGATCACCATCCTCCAGGATAACAGCGGCCAAGTAACGGAGATTTAAAGCAGGCATGGCTGCTTCGCTGAAAACATTCGGCTGTCCCGGCATGCGGATGACAATTTTTTTAATCTCGTCCCGGTCTACCGTTTGAATCAGTCTCAGAAGACCTTCTACGCCCGGTTGAGTCGGACCCCCTACCGGGTATCTTTTGTAGGCTACCAGAGGCAGTTCGAATTCGATGCCCAAATTGCGGACCAGCCGTTCCTTATCCAGGTCCGAATCCGGACCGATAAATATGGAGCTGACCAGCCAGTTTGGCGTGCCGGAAAAGGGATCGCTGACCCCGGTGAATCCATGGTGGACCAACAGGGCGGCCGTTGCTCCGTTACGGGCCGGCATCCCGGCAAAGAGAAAGGCCTTTTCAATGTGCTCCTGATCCCTCAGCCAATTGAATGATCCGGAAGCCTGTTGAATGCAATAGGCCAAGACATGTCCAACCCGATCCCGTGGGATTTTCAGCAAAGAGGCAGCGGCCGCAGCGGACCCGAAGGTGGGGCCGATCCCGTGGGAGGACAATCCGGCAGTCTGGAGGTTCTTAAGGCCAAGGGCCTTGGGAAGGCGGCAGGTAATTTCGTAGCCGGTAATGACCGCTCGCAACAGTTCTTCCCCGGAGGCCTTCATGGATTCTCCAATCCCAAACACCGTGGCTATGACAGGAGGCCCCGGTTGGACAAAGGCCGAAGGGCAGAAATCATTGATCTCTGCGGCATGGGCGGTTATGGCGTTGGCAAAAATGGCATCCAAAATCGTCGTCTTATGCCGGGTGGTAAGAAGGTGTGCGGCCGTCGCTCCCATCCCATGAGACAAGGCAAATTCACAGGCGAGCCGGGCCGGCTTCAGCCGGGAACTGACCACCAGCGAGGCGAGGGTATCAAGGATATGCCTTTTGGCCAGTTCGCAAATCTCCTCCGGGATTGAAGCCATGCGACTTTCCCAGATATATTCAGCCAAAGGTCCGGTGATGGCCTGTGGTCCCAGCTGCGCAGCCGCGAGATTCGGATCGTTATTGACCGTCTTGATAATCTCCCGCAACCGGTTCTTCTCTATTTTATTTTCGGTCATAGGTTCATTCCAATTCAGCCCCTAGGCATGGAAAACAAAACAAGTAGATTATTTCCCAAGCAGGGCCTCCCCGGGCCCGCAGGTGCTCATCGGCATAGAGGTCCCTCCCTTCCCGAGAGGGCGCGGCCATC
>CAZSTT010000062.1:0-3741 GCA_964609705.1 uncultured Thermodesulfobacteriota bacterium | reverse complement strand
GCCTCTTTTTCCTCCAGTTGTGAAAACTGGGCATTCATGAGAGATTCTGCCAGATCCCCCAGCAGAGATCGAGCCACCTCCCCGGCCAGGTTTTTCTGAGAGGCGACCCCTTTTCGGACGGCGCTGGCGGCATAGGCCAGACGGATTTTTTTGCGCAGGTGGTTTTTCGCGACATGCCCCATTTCATGACCGATGACGAAACGAAGTTCCCCATCATTAAGCCTGTCCATCAAACCGCTATAAAGACGAATGGTCCCGTTGGCCATGGCAAAGGCATTGACCGTAGGTGATAGATAGACCCCAAAGTTAAAATTGAGATTCCCGTCTTTCCCAGGGTTCCCGACGATCCGACGCAGACGAAGGGAATATTTATTTTCGGGAGGCGCCATTGTATGTTTTTGATCTGAATACCGGGCGGATTGCTCGGCCAGATCGAGGACATCCTTATCCGAAAGGGCCAGGGCCTTTACCGCATCGATCCCGGCATCGGTAGCGGTCTGAATATCCGTATTCTCACAACCCGCAAGGGTGAGCGTAAAAAGACAAAAGAGGATTGGGAAAATTTTAAAAGCCTTGTTTACCGTATGTTTTTTTCTCAATGAATCTCTTAACAGCCTCTTCCAGGATAAAACTTTCATCCATTTCCTCCCCGGTAATATTTTGCAGCCGGGTCAACTCTTCCGGAGCCCCCAACCTCTGGATCTTCAGGCAGAGGTAATTAACACACAATACCAAACGGGCTTTCAGGCTGCAGCCGTTTTCCGTAAGAAAGAAACAACTGTTCTCCCAAAACCGTTTTTCCGTGAGGGACTTCCCCAAAAGAAGATTGATCAAAAGGAGCCGGGAGGTGTACCGGTTCTCGATACCCGCCCCGCAACAGCTGCAGCCGTCTTCCTCCATACACTGTTTGCAGGCCAGGGAGACGCCAGAAGCCTCCATAACCTCCCAGGAAGCAGCAATCTTTTTTCCCAGGCTTTCCAGAAGAGAGCCAACAAGCGGGTCCAGACGCAGGGCCTCTCCCCAAAGCGCGAAGAGATTATGTGCTTCCGATATTTTTCCCTGAATCAGCTTGTCCAATAGACTATTTTTTGCCTTCTTTTCTTCTGCTTGCCTGGCCATGATTTCCTGAAATCTGCTTCCTTAAACCACAAGGTCTGGATTATATGTTAATCCCATTGATGTATAAAAACAAGGCGAAGGATTAATCTGCTGGGCAAGATCAATACCCTGAAATTGTTTGGGGAGTAACGGGCAAGGGTGGGCCGGCAAACTCAAAACTTATTGAAAGCCACGAATTATGAAATGAACCGTAGGGGCGGGTTTGAAACCCGCCCTGCAAGGTCCCTAAGGGCTCTTCCGTTTAATCGGACCTCCCTAGATCCGGTCCAGAAAATCAAGGACGATCCGGTTGAAGGCTTCAGGCTGGTCGATATTGGAAGCATGGCCGGCTTCCGGAATAACCGCCTTGATGGCGCCCGGCACTTTGGAGGCCATGTAATCCGAAGCCGCTAGAAAAGGCGTATCGAGGGCGCCGACGACTACCAGAACCGGAACGGCAATCCGGGGCAGAGATTCAATAACCCGGGCATCGTACTGAACCAGTATCCCCCTGGCTGCTTTTGCCAGACCTGAAGCCCCCCGGTGGGTGGACCGGCCCACCTCGGGGCGGTTGGGAAGGGCCTCCAGACCCCGGGCCTCATAGGCGGCCGCTGTGGCCTCGGCCGTACGGTTCCAGGCTTCCCGGGGCTCGTCCCGTTTGAAACCCGGACCGGTGTCAAAGAGCATCAGGGCGGCGACACGATCCGGGTGCTGGAGATGAAAGGCCAGGGAGAGGTAGCCTCCCAGGGACAACCCGCCCACCACGGCCTTTTTGGTTCCGGTCGCATCCAGGATGGCCTCCATATCGGCCACGCTTAATTCCGATGAATACAAGGATTGGTCCTCCGGAGAATCGCTGCGCCCATGTCCCCGGATGTCCCAGGTAATGATGCGTCTTTGGGCACCAAGGGCTTCCAGGTTCGGTCTCCACATCTCCGATGTGGCTGAATACCCGTGGGTCAATATGATCGGGGGCCGGTCATTGTCCACCCCGTCCACCTCGTAAAAGATATTCACCCCTTCTCTATTTAATAGCGACATTCAAGGACCTCCATCCTATTGAATTACCGGCCGATCATTTTTTGTTATATCCCCGTGACCACAAGTATGAAAGAGGATTCCAACGGCCAGGGGGGCAAGGACCTACGCGAAGTGAAAGGCCTGGAATAAAGCACTTGAACCCTCGAATCCTTGAATCCTTTTTCCGAAGCTCTACTCCTTAAAGGCTTCCTCTCTTGTTTTTTTGAAGGAGGGGAGCAAGACGGCGAGCATGGCCAGAATGGCCAGGACAATCAGAACCGCGCTGATGGGACGCTGAACAAAGACCCAGGGATTACCACGGGACAGGAGCATGGCCCGGCGTAAATACTCCTCCATCAGGGGGCCCAGGATAAAGGCCAGCAACATCGGTGCCGGTTCACAGTCCAGTTTGGAAAAAAGATAGCCCATTATTCCGAAAAGCGCCATCATGAAAACATCCGCCTCGGTATTTTTAAGACTGAACACACCGATGCAGCAGAAAACCAGGATCGCCGGATAAAGATGTTTGTAGGGGACCATGACCATCCGCACCCAGATCCCGATCAGGGGCAGGTTGAGGATGACCAGAAAAAGGTTGCCAATCCACATGGAAACGATGATCCCCCAAAAAAGCGCCGGCTGCTCGGTTAACACCGATGGTCCGGGTTGTATGCCTTGAATGATCATAGCCCCGATCATGAGGGCCATGACCGGGTTGGAGGGAATTCCCAGAGTCAGCATGGGAATGAAGGACGTTTGAGCCCCGGCGTTATTGGCCGCCTCCGGGGCGGCCACCCCTTCGATGGCCCCCTGTCCGAATCGGGCGGAATTTTTCGATACCTTTTTTTCAATGGAATAGGCGGCAAAAGATCCCAGGATCGAGCCGCTGCCCGGTAATATGCCGACAGCCGAACCGATAACGGTCCCCCTTAAAATCGGGGCGACCATCCGTTTCCAATCCTCTTTGGTCGGCAGCAGGGTGGTGATCTTGGCCATGCCTGAGCGGCCTTCATCACCCTCCAGATTTCGAGTGATCTCTGCCAGGCCAAACATACCCATGGCGACCACCACAAAGCCGATTCCATCGGCCAGTTCGGGGATACCGAAGGTGAAGCGTTGGGCGCCGGAAGTAACATCCGTGCCCACCAGTCCCAGGAGCAGACCAAGCACTACCATCCCGATAGCGTGAAGCAACGATCCCTGGGCCAGCACGGTGGCCGCTACCAATCCCAGTACCATGAGAGAGAAATACTCCGCAGGACCGAACTTTAGCGCCACCGCTGCCAGTGCGGGAGCGAACAAAGCGATTAATAAAGTGGCGAAGGTCCCGGCAAAAAACGATCCAACGGCCGCTGTGGTCAGGGCCACGCCGGCCCGGCCCTGGCGGGCCATCTGGTAACCGTCAAGACAGGTGACCACGGAGGCTGCTTCTCCTGGAATGTTGACCAAAATGGAGGTCGTCGATCCGCCGTATTGAGATCCGTAATAGATACCGGCCAGCATAATGAGGGCAGAAACCGGCGGCAGGACGAAAGTAACGGGCAGGAGCATGGCGATAGTCGCGGTCGGCCCGAGACCGGGCAGTACCCCGATTAAAGTACCGACAAATACTCCTATCAGGCA
>CAZSTT010000061.1:0-17116 GCA_964609705.1 uncultured Thermodesulfobacteriota bacterium | reverse complement strand
ATTCGGGTTGTTCTCCGAGGTCCGTTTCGATTCCGGCCACCAGGGGGTGGATTCCCGGTAGGTTCGTCCCAGCACGCCTTTAAAGATTTCTTTATGAGCCATTTTCTTTCTCCATTATTCTATAAATGAATGGGGTTAGAGTTCGAGGTTTCAAGGATTTTTTCCTAAAGATATTAAAAGTGGTTGGAGCATTTTCTTGACCTCTCCTTGCTTGGAACATGAACCACTCTTTTATAGATAAGCCGAATTTTTAGATCGCCTAAAGAGTAAAATAAAGTAACCGGATGATCAAGAAGAAAAAAGATGAGGAAAGGGAAGGAGATCTTGGACATTCCCCCCTAAAGGACTCGGTCAAAAGAAGGGGCCCCGGGGAAGTTCCCCCGAGCATCACCCGTTTTCTTTCCTGGCCGTTGAGGCGATGCTTTGAGCCGTCAAAAGATAGGACAAGGGAAGCGGTCAGGTCCTGATATAAAAATCATGCTCCCCCGGCGTCCTGAGAGACTCTGGAGGCTCAACGATCTTCATACTCAAGGCTCCTGAGGGGCAGGTCTCGACACAGCAGCCGCAGCCCATGCAAAGCTCCTCATTGACCCAGGACCGGTCGTTCCCATAATCCGGGTACATCCTCAATTGGATTGCCTTAAACTGGCATCTTTTTTGGGCACATTGACCGCAGCCCAAGCATTTTTCGGGATCAACAACGGCGCGGAACCGGCTCTTGGCATAATGCTCCCAGACCGGGTATTTGCTGCCGACCACCATCGGCGTTCGGAGCACAACGCAACAGTCGGCATGGCAGCTGCAAATCAACCCGATCACCTTTTGGGGATCCTCCGCCCGGGAGCCGACCTGGACCATTTGATACTTGGCCATTTTATTGATAATCAGGTCAAAGGCCTCATCATAGCTGATCTTTCTGGCTGTTCCGCGATCAATGGAGGCCTGAGCCACATTGCCCATGACCAGACAGACTTCATCGGGCTGTTGGCATTCCCGGTCCTTGTAACGTCGCCGGCAGGCGCAGTTAATCAGACCGAAGAGGGAATTGGCCTTCAGTATTTCTATCATATCCTCTCCGGGAACGGTCCCGGGAATGTCCTTTATGGCTTTCCACCGCGGAATAATCCGGCCCAAAAGAGGCAACCCGGAAGCGATCCTGGCCCCGATCTGCCTCTCTTTTTCCTCCAGCCACTCGTAGTCCAGCATCAGCCCGATGGCGGCAAAATATTCCTCACCCAGTTCCTGATCAAACTTGGTATGGTTTTGCAGATCAAACCACTCCACAAAGGTTTTCATCGGTCTGGGACCTTTACGGGTGGGATTAATAAAGGCTTTTTGATAGAGATTGTAGATATCTTTTTCGACAGTTACCTTATCCAGACCCAACTGGGAAGCGAAGGACTCAGAAACCTCCAGCTTCCCCAGCGAATCATCGCGGTCTTTATCCGGCAGGGCCAGGCAAATCCTGGCCTGCCTTTCGGTCATGCACCGGGCCAGGATCCAGGGCAGGTACCGGGACTCCGTGAATTGTTTTCCTAACAATCCGGCCACATCTTTGTAGATGGGGGAGATTTTTTGATCAAGCATTATTTTTACTTTTTCCATGATTTCTGGTTTCATTCGCCTTTACCTCCAAATTGTTCATCAGCCCAGAGCGCTCTTTAGGCTTCTTTTTCTATTCCCCCCTTTTTCCCCGGCAGCCTACAAAGGAATTTCCTCTACCTGGCCGACCTTCGGGATATGGTCCGGAGGTCTGACCAGCTTCATCTGATGAGCCCCGGAAGGGCAGGTCAGGACACACAGCCCGCAGCCGATGCACCCTTCCGGGTCCACTGAGGCGCGCTTCTCCCCGTATTCCGGGTAATATCTCATGTGCAAGGCCCCGACCGGACAGCGCTGGTCCACACAGATTCTGCAGGCCGTGCATCGATCGGGATCAATTCCAACGACAAACCGGCTCTTGGCATAGGGCAGGAGACCATAACGGGATCCGGTAAAATCCGCAATATTAAAAACGCCGCAACAGCAGGTGTGGCAGTTGCAGATACCCTCAGGCATCCTGCTTCCCGGATCCACCATATTCACCACCAGATGCCTGTCCAGTTCATCCATTAAAGCCAGGCATTCATCGAAGCTGATTTTTCTTCCCGCCTTACGGTCGAGACTGTACTGGGCAATTCTTCCGCCATGGATGCAGGATTCCAGGGGGATGGAGTCTCTGCATCCCCGCCTTCGGTCCATGCGTTTGCAGGGGCATTTGACCACAACGATGGGAGACATCTGCTGAAGCATCTGGAGCACGTCTTCGTAGGGCAGGACGCCGGGAATCTCTTGAATAGTCCTCCATTTAGGTACTATCCTCATGCTATGCCGCAGGGTCGGCAGACCTGTGGCCTGTTCCTGCTCCAATCGTCTTCCCATTACTTCCAGACTCTCCCTCCGCATGGCGGCACCCAGATCATAGAGTTCATCATCTTCATACCTGATGTCTGAAGCCCCGACGGTGTCGTGCAGCCAGCCCCAGTTTGGGGGCATGGTCCAGCCCTTTTTCCCGGGTAAAAGAACCCCCTTTTCGAAAAGCTCCTGGAAGTTGCTTTCCACCGCCTCTTTGGACAACCCCAGTTTCCCGGCCACCTCCTCTGAAGAGGCGGGCATCTCCAGCAGAATCCTGGCCTGTTCAGGATTGGCCAGCCGCTGGAATACCCGGGGCAATACTTTGGAGTTTGAAATCCGAAGTTTGGCGGCCAGTTGATGATAGATAACCTCAATTTCTCCATCGTTCATGAGTCGATTATTGCCTCCTTGATAAGATTTTTCTATATGAAAAGGATTAAAAGATTCGGTCGGGTGCAGCCTGCCTTGTTCAGAAACCGTTCTTTTCCCATCCCCGAAACAAATCTCTCTCAATGATTTCTCATAACCCGGGTCATCCCGGCTCCTGAGTACAATCAGGTAATATCGACGTGGGCTTCGATCCGGGCAATCATTTTTTCCACACTTCCATCCTCTAAAGTGATGGTTATGGCTCCGGCCGGGCAGACCCTTTCGCATCTTCCGCAGCCAAAACATTTCTCCGTGTCCATGACCAGATTGCCATCGGCCATTTCCAGCCCGCCAAAGGCGCAGACTTCAGTGCAGAGACCGCAGTCGGTGCAAAGGTCTTTATCCAGGGAAACGGTCAGCCCTTCGAATCTTTTATAGATTTCCCTCATATAGCTCGGGGAGTCTTTTAGACCGCCGATGACACAGCAGCAGGGGCAACAATAACAGAGATTAAAAAGGTCCCCCGTATCCGGCACCGGCCCGCCTATCCGGTTAATAGCATCTTCCCTCAACCGGCCGAATCCCGGAACCAGCCCATCGGCCACCGCCGCCTTGGCCCGTTCCAGGGCTTCTTCTTTCGTGGCCCTGTGCCCAGGCAAATCAGGTTTTATCCTGAGAATCCCCCGGCCCAGCAACATGCAACCGAATTGGTGATGATCATGATCCTGGCAGTTCTTGTTTTCCCGGCAGGGGCAGACATCATAAAGGAAAATATAGTTGGCCTTGTTGATGAAATACTCCAGAACAGCCAGAGGCAGGATTTGATTATTATAAGCACCTAAGGACCTGTTGATGGGAATGACCACGGTGGTTGAATGCCCAAACCCCTGGGTTTTTTCCGTCAAGGGTCTGAAGGCCGGAATGCGTGACAGGAGAGCTCCTGTTTTTTGAAGAGGGCTGAGTTGTCCGACGGTAAATTCTGCCCCATCCGGTGTAATGATTTCAAAATCGCCTTTCAAAAGGTCCCGCAAATCGTCGAGTTCATTCCTGAGGAACTGTCTGGCAAAAATAAGGTCTTCACAGGTAATCGTTATATCCGGATTTTCAATCTCGTCATCTATCTTGCACGAATACTCCGTCCCCTTGAAAACCTGGTACCCTTTAATGGGACCGAAATTCCACTGGACTTTGGCATTGAAACCTTTCATGTCCTTAGCATAAAATTCATAATTCCGGGCATAATCTTCTGCATCCCCGAGCATTTTCTCAAAAAGGGTCCTTACTTGAAGTTCCTTGTTCGGCATCGATCTTATCTTCCTTCTTGCGCCTATTTTTTTCTTTGAATCTTTTTCTATAATAAATGGCCCAATCGCCTATGTTTAATCCTTTCTTGCTTTCTCTTTATTTCCTGCCTTTTCCTGGGGGCAAATGCTTAAGGATAAAATGATTCAGATCAGCGTAATCAGCCTTGCCCAGAAACCGGTCTCTTTCTACACAACCTTATTTTATTTGCTTTTATAGATAAACGGCTGGCAGGTCGATCTGATGAGGTTGTCCGGTTTTCCATATTGAATCTTTAACTGGTTCCCATTTTGAAAGGAGGCTTTTGAGTTAATGGTTTGCGGAGATCTCATCTCAAAGGCGAGTACGGTAGTGTGACGATTGGTATTACGTACTCGTGAGGCGCCAGAGGTCGAAGCATTCTAAAAAATTCCTTGGACCAGTCATCAGCCGGTTTATAGGGGGAGTGAGGCAATGGCCCCTTCCAGAGATCGATAATCTGGTTTCGTTTGAAGGCAACCGGGCGCCAGCTGGCGACAATGGGGAGGATTGGAGATCTTTCCTTCAATTCCGCCATGAAGTTACCCATATGGTCAGCAGCGATCTCGAGGACGGCCAGGAAATAGGTGCCCAGTGGTGATTGTTGAGTTTCGGCAATGGCTCTATGGAGTGTCTCCGGCGACACGGGCCCCAGCGGTTCCAGTAACCGTGAACGGCGCTGCGGGGCAAGCTCCTCCAGTCTGGCCAGGTAGCTCCCCCAGTCCGAATTCCGGCTGGTCTTCAAACGAAAAATTTTGAGGGCTTCGAGGTCATCGAACTCCAGCATCTGGGTTACCTGAGAAAACAGTTCGGCGTTGCTGGACCAGGCCGCTACGAGTCGCGCCTCCAGTTGCCGAGCAACAGGAACAAGTTCATCTTGGGCAAACTCGATAAAAGTATCCAGCGTCTCAGGACTGGCCGGATTAAGGCTGAACGTTTCTTCCAGATAAATCATGCTATCTCCTAACCCGGACAAGCCGGAATTTGAAAATGCAAATTGGAAATTGCAAAGTGCAAATTTATGAAAAGCGGCTGCTTAAAAACAATCAATGGATTCTCTTTTTGTCAATCCTATGCTCCCCCTTGACCCTCAATAGAGATGGCAGGAGACAAAATGCCTGCTGGATACCTCCTTTAATGGGGGCTCTTCTTCCGAACAGATGGGCTTGGCGTTAAAGCAGCGATTGTGCAACCGGCAACCGGGCGGCGGATTGAAGGGGGTGGACACTTCACCCGGGAGAATAATCTCCTCCCTCTGGTCATCGGGGTGTGAGGGCATGGCCGCTGACAGAAGGGCCTGCGTATAGGGATGCAGGGGTTTAAAGTACAGCTCGTCGCTGTCGGCAAACTCCACCATCTTGCCCAAATACATCACCCCAATCGTCTTGCTCATGTGCTTGACCACCGCCAGGTCGTGGGCGATGAGCAGGTAGGTGACCCCCAAGTGTTTCTGAATATCGAAGAGCAGGTTCATGATCTGGGCCCGGATGGAAACATCCAGAGCAGAGACCGGCTCGTCGAGAACGATGAGTTTGGGGTTGGAAGCCAAAGCCCGGGCGACCGCTACCCTCTGCCGCTGACCTCCACTGAGCTCGTGGGGGTAGAGTTCATGCGCATCCCGTCTAAGCCCTACCACGTTAAGCACTTCTGCCACTCTGTCCTTGACTGCTTTTTGGGGGAGGCTCTTGCTTTCTATGATGGGCTCAGCGATGATATCGCCCAGACGCATTCTCGGGCTGAGAGAGCTATAAGGGTCCTGAAAGACCGCCTGGACAGAAGAACGGTATTTCTTTAGAGCCGGTCCTGATAATCGGCTGATGTCCTGACCATCAAAACGGATGGAGCCCCCGGTAATTCTTTCCATGAGCAGGAGAAGTTTGGCGGTTGTGGTCTTACCGCAACCCGACTCGCCGACCAGTCCGAAGGTCTCCCCTTTCCCGATGGTGAAGCTCAGGCCGTCCACCGCTTTGATATAGCCCAGGCGCTTGATAAAAATCACTCCCCGATTAACCGGGAAGTACCGCTTGACGTCTTTTACTTCCACCAGGATTTCGTTCATCTTTCAGCCCTTCCCGGAGACACACAGCCAGCAGTGGACCCGGTGACCATCCCGGATTACCGACTGTGGCGGATATTCTCGCTGACATAGGTCTTGAGCAACGGAGCAGCGTGGGGAAAAGCTGCATCCCTGGGGCAAATCATGGAGTTCAGGCGGTTGACCCTCGATGGTCGAAAGTCGTTCTTCCCTTTCGTAAATCTTGGGAAGAGAGCCGAGGAGGGCTTTGGTATAGGGGTGGGCAGGATGGTAAAAAATATCTCGCACATCCCCGTTTTCGACTATTTTTCCCGCATACATCACAGCCACCCGGTCACATATCTTGGCCACAATGCCCAGATCATGGGTAACCACTATCAGTGCGAACTTTTGCTGCTGTTGTAGTTCCTTGAGCAACCGGAGGTATTGGGCCTGTATGGTGACGTCCAGCGAAGTGGTGGGTTCGTCGGCGATCAGGAGGCGCGGCTGGCAGGACAACATGATAGCCCCGACGACCCTTTGTCTCATTCCTCCGCTCATCTGATGAGGATATTCTTTCATCCTTACTTCCGGTGAAGGAATTCTGACCAGCCGCAGCATCTCCCTGGCTTTCTCCCAGACCAGTCGCGGAGCGAGCCGCTGGTGGATTCTTACCGGTTCAGCTACCTGAGCGCCGATGGTCAGCACGGGATTCAGGGATGCCATGGGGTCCTGCAGGATCATGGACACCTTCCAGCCCCGGATACGGGCCATCTCTTTTTCACTTTTGGACAACAGGTTCTCGCCTTCGAGAAGAATTTCGCCGCCGACAATTCGCCCGGCCGGAGCAGGAACCAGCCTCAGAACGGATTGGCAGGTGATGGTCTTCCCGCACCCCGACTCCCCCACCAGGCCCAGCGTTTCCCCCTCTTTGAGCTCGAAGCTGACCCCGTCGACCGCTTTTACCACCCCACGGCTGGTGAAGAAGTGGGTCCTGAGGTCTTTTACCTCTAAAACTTTTTCCAAAGCCATTTTTCGCTTATTATCCTAATCTCTTTTTCTTATAGTTGCCTGAATTTGGGATCGAACCGGAACCTGAGCCAATCCCCCAGGAGATTAGCGCTCAGGACCACAAAGAAAATCGCCATACCCGGAAAGAAAGAAAGCCACCAGGCGGTGTGGATGTAATCTCTTCCCACGGCGCACATGGAACCCCAGGCCGGCGTGGGCGGCGGAACTCCCACTCCCAGAAAGCTCAGGGATGATTCGGCTACGATCACCACTCCCAGATGGAAAGTGGCCACGATGATCATGGTATTGGCGATATTGGGGAAGATATGCCGCCACATGATTTTGGCCTTATTGGTCCCGGCAATGACCGCCAGGGAGACGAAATCACCCTGTTTGACGCGAAGCACCTCGCCCCTGAGTATTCTGGCATAACCCGCCCAGCCCAGGACGGTCAGGACCAGGATCATTTTATTGATGCCGGCCCCCAGGATAGCGGCTATAAACATGGCGAATAACAGGGCCGGCATACTGAGAAAGACGTCGGTAATCCTCATCAATACCATATCCACCCAGCCGCTGAGGTAACCGGCGGCCAGTCCGATGACGACCCCGATGAAGGCGCAGATGACAACCACGCCGAAACCTACATACAGGGAGACGCGGGCCCCGGCAATCACCTGGCTCAGCACATCCTTGCCCATGTAGTCCGTGCCCAGAGGATATTTCCAGTTTCCGCCTTTTTCCCAGATGGGTGGCACCAAAGGGGCTTCCAAATTGCTCTTCAATGGATCACAGGGTGCGAGCTGCCCGCCGAACAACCCACAGATCAGAAAAATAAGCAAGATCCCCAGGGGAATCCAGGGGGCTTTGCGGGTCGCCTTTTTTATTATCGTCAAGTTGACGTGTCTGAAAAGTCTCGATACGCCTCTTGTGTTCTGAGTTTCCATCTTTCCCCTTTTTACCTTTGCCTATGAAGCCTATTCACGTCTTAGCCTCGGGTCTATGTAAGCGTAGAGTATGTCGACAAAAAGATTAATAAAGATGAACAGGGCTGAGCCCAATAGAGCACAGGTCTGGACTACGGTATAATCCCGGGTATTGATGGCCTCCACGGCCAGCCAGCCTATTCCTTTCCAGTTGTAGATGGTTTCGATGATCACCGTGCCGTTAAGCAGCCAGGCCAGGTTTAATCCTCCAAGGGTAACGATGGGTATCAAGGCATTTCTCAAGGCATGCCGGGTATAAATAAGATATCGAGGGACTCCCTTTACTCTGGCCAGCTTCACATATTCGCTGTCCAACACGTCAAGCATGGCCGAACGGCTGATGCGGACCTGGCTGGCGGTAAAATACCAGCCCAGGGCAAATGCCGGCAGGAGCAGATGTTTCCAGGTCTCCATGCCGGCAGTGGGCAGCCAGCCCAGCTTGACGGAAAAGAACAGCATAAAAAGCAGGGCTACCCAGAAGACCGGCAGGGAAACGCCCATAAAGGCAAATATTTTCCCAACGGTATCAATCCAGGTGCCGGCCCGGATGGCAGTGATTACGCCGATGGAAACACCGACGATAATGGAAAAGAGAAAAGCAGCCCCTCCCAGCAGCAGGGTATTGGGAAACCTGGACAACCAGAGCTCCAGGGTAGGTTTGCCCCACTTAATGGATTTACCCAGGTCACCCCGGACGGCATGGGAAAGGAAATTCCAGTATTGAAGGTGCAGGGGCTTGTCGAGACCCCACTGTGTTCTCAGGCCCTGGATGTCCTTGGCCGAGGCTTCGGGAGGGGCCAGCATGAGTGCCGGATCACCGCTTAAGCGGGCCAGGAGAAAGACGATGATGCTGATCCCGATCAGGCAGACCACCGCTTGTATCAATCGCATTATTATGTAGCGCCACATACTTATGATAGTCTCGTCATTGAATTTTAAAGGTTAAAATCTGATTTTAATAATTTCTCCAAACCGAATTCGAAGAGGCCTTTTGCTTAATAAGTGCGATGCTGCCTAGACGAACCGGTTGGTGGTCCTGTCCGGCTTTTTGCCTGACAGGACCACCGGAGAATCCCAGTTCGGCCTGCTAATAACTATTTTTTGTATTTGAGATATTCAAAAGAAAAAAGATAGTTTGATCCTGGAATAGTTTGAAACCATTCGACTTTCGGCCCAAGGGCATAGATATTGTTCACCTCCCACAAAGGGGTCCGATAGCCGACCTTGAACATCAGGTCCTCCATTTCCCTGGCGGCCTTGGCCAAGGCTTTGTTGTTTGGGGCCTGGACCATTTTTTCAAAGGCTGTCTTAAACTCCGGATAGGTTCGGCCCACCGGTGCCCAGGTCCCGATGGTATGGCTCTCAAAAGAAGCAGCCGGGTGGGAGTAGCCCCCCCACCAGGGACCGGGTCCATAGCCTAAGCCGCGCAGCTCTCCCTCGGTGTGCTTTTTGGCCCATATCCCGGCTTCCATTTCATTTGCTTTCATTTTGATCCCCACCTCCAACAACTGCGCCATGATAGGCTCAAAAGCCAGGCGCACCTCAGGCCCCCAGGTCAGGTCGCCCCAGTCCCAGCCCTCCCAGGGATAGGGAGCTTTAACCGGGTATTTAACGCCGGCCACCTCACAGAGAAGCTTTTTGGCCGCTTCCGGGTCATAGCGTGGAATTTCTCTCTTTTGATATCCCGCGTGATAGGGTGCCAGAAAATTCCCCCAGGGAGAGATAAGGCCTGGAATCAGCTTGCAGATGCCCTCCCGGTTGATGGCCAGGCTGGCCGCCTGCCGGACCCTGGGATCCTGCCAGGGGCTTTTATATTTAGGACCTTTCGGATTGTTCCGGTCGATCAGGTCATAAAAAACAATGGTATGAAGGTAGCAATGAGGAGCCACGATGTTTTTAAGGGTCGGTTCCTTGGCCACTGCGGCGAGGAAGGCCGGCCCCGTCCAGGTAAGATCCAATTCCCCGGTCTTCAGCATGGAGAACCTCGTGGACGCTTCCTTGATAACTATAACTCTCAATTCGTCATAGTTGGGAGCTTGGCGCCAGTGATCCTTAACGGCCGCCATATGCACATAGTCATCGGGTTTGAAGGAAATAATCTTGAAGGGGCCGGTGCCTACCGGGTTATCGGCAAATTTTTGGTCACCAACCTTCTTAATATAGTTCATGGGAACGATTAGGATGCCAACGGCACAGCGGTCCAAAATAGCCGGCCAGGGCTCCTTGAGTTTGATGTTCACCTGATAGGTGCCCACGACCTTGATGCTGTCTATGCTGCGGGTCATTTCCCCGCGAAGTACGTTCCCGAGGTCCTCCTTCATAGTCCTCTCGAAACTGAACTTGACATCCTCGGCCGTCAGCGGGTCTCCGTTGTGAAATTTGATCCCTTTGCGGATAAAAAAGTCAACAGAGGACCAGTTCGGCGCAATCTTCCAGCTGGTAGCCAAACAGGGTTTGATTTCACCCGTCCCCACTTCCTTTCTAGCCAGGCCTTCAAAGAGCGAATAGTTGATCACGACGGATCGGCCGCCCAGGGAAGTTTGGGGATCAAGGCCTTTCTGTATCATGAAGGATCCTGTTTCTCCGAACTTTAGGATCTTCTTGGAACCTTCATCAGCCGCATATACCGTCGAAATAATACCAACAAGAAATACCGTCACCAAAGCCAGGATTCCGGCGGTAATCCACCTCTTTCCACTTATTTTTCTCTTACATACTCTCATGGCTCAGATTGCCTCCTTTTTTTGTTCTAATTCAAATATCGAAAAACACAGACTGCCCCTGACCATTATCCTTTATCAACTTACAAGGCTCTCCCCCTTTCTACCGGATGAGAAAGTTTTAATCAGCAGTCTCATCAAATTGTAATGCTATTCATAAGATTCGTTATTTTTTTCAAAAGGCCTCCTTTCTGAAAGGAGGCATCCGCTTAATTTTTGAATTAAATATCATGCGCCTCTGATAGCTTAAGAGACTCGGGAGGTTCAAATTCCCTAACAAGAACAACCCTAATGTTTATCTCCTTCAATTCCCTTCAGAATCTGAATTTCCCTTCAAGGATTTCGGCGTAAATCCTTTCGGTCAGCGGTACATACGAGGCCTCTCCAGGAAGCAGAACATAAAGTGGATCCTTGGCTTCCTGCGGATTGAAACCCTCCCGCTTCAATTTTGACTTGATCCGCTTGAGAGTGGAGGTCATATCAAAGACGGTCTGAAATCTAATAAAAAGGGGAACAGCATAATGGGGAAGATCTCTTCTCAGATCATCTGAAAATTTCTTAAAGTCAAACTGTTCAGGGTAAGTGGTGGAAATAACGGAAACCATCCCGGCTCGCCCTTCCGTTCCCGGAATGGTGACACCATAGACCAGCGCTTCCCTGACCTGGCTCCCCTGGCTGATCACCTCCTCCACCTCCATTGTGGACACGTTCTCCCCTTTCCAGCGAAATGTGTCCCCCAACCGATCCATAAATTTGGCCTGTCCGAAACCGATTTTCTTGACCAGATCTCCCGTATTAAACCAGGCATCTCCCTTTTTAAAGACATTCCTTAAAATCTTCTGCTCCGTGGCCTCTTTATCGGTATAACCGACAAAGCGGTTGCTTTCGGTGATCTCCCCGAGCAGAAGTCCCGGTTCGCCCTTAGTGACCCTTTGCATGAAACCCTGGGTATTTCTGATCGGCATACCGGTTTCGACATCATATTTCACAACAGCGTGGGGGCTGAAGGTCATTCCAATGGTACAATCCAGGTTGAAAAGGTTGGTAAAAGCTACATTCCCTTCTGAAGAGGCATAAAATTCGTACACCTCGGAAATGTTGAACCGTTTTTTAAAAGCCTTCCAGATATCGTTCTGCAGGCCGTTTCCGATGATCTTTTTTACTGGATTTTTATCGTCATCCGGCTGCGGCGGTTGGTTCATAAGATACCGGCACATCTCCCCGATATAACTAAAAGAGATAGCCTGGTGGGTTTTGACGTCTTTCCAGAAATTGCTTGCACTGAATTTCCTTCGCATCAGCACGGCTGCACCCCCTTCCATGGCTGAGGCCCAGGCCACCAGAGCAGTGCCGTGGTTGAAAGGCAGGGGGATATAAATGACGTCACCGGGATTGAAGGCCATCTGTGCTCCGTTAACGTACTTGGAAAAAAGCCATTTGGAGTGATTAGATATGACCGCCTTGGGCTTTCCTGTGGTTCCGGAGGTAAAGACAAAATAGGATGGGTCCTGGACCTGGATTGTGGGGGTGGTTGCCGGATTGGTAAAAGCAGCCATGTTCAATTCGGACCTTAGATCGACATACCCTGGAGGTGTTTTTCCTCCGCCCCTGTTGATGGAATAGAAGACCTCTGATGAGGGGACAAGGGGAAGGGAAGGGCGAATTTCTTCAAAGGCCTCGACCAGCTCTTCATCAATGATAAAATGGCTGGCCGGTACAATGGTGAGGCAATGTTGCAATACTGCTCCCCGTAAATTAGGATTAATCAAGGAAGTAATAACTCCGATCTTAGCCATCCCGGCAATGCAAAACAAAAGATCGGGCCGGTTTTCCAGCAAAACCGCTGCCACGTCGCCTTTTCGGGCTCCCCGCGACAGAAAATAGTTGGCTAACCGGTTGGCCTGTTGGTTAAATTGCTCATAGGAATATTTTTCTGATTCAAAAATTAAGGCCGTATGATGTGCGAATTTTTCGGCATTGTCTTCTATTGCAGCTCCCAAAGACTGGCAAATCCCAGGAGTCAGCCTTTTCGCCCTATCTAGGGCCCTATATATTTTCGCTGCCGTCCATAAAGACTTTAAAACGGAAGGCAGGAACTCTTTAAAGGTTATTCGGCCGCCATCGCCATCGACTACGTTATTTCCCTTATCCATCAGCTAATGCCTTTTATTTAATCAGAAGATTTTCAGCAAAGATTTCCCAACGTCAGGTAAGGTTGTGCCTGGCCATTTAATACTACCTGAAAGACTGCCCATGATTCGGCACAGGGACGCTATAAAACTTTCCTTTCATATTACAGGGGAAGGTGCTTCTTAATGAAACCGGTTAAGTTGGCCTGATCGGCCTTGCCCAGAAAGCGGTCTTTTTCCAAACCGGAAACAAACAAAAGGAAAGTCGGATATCCCTTAAGGTGATGGGCCTGAGCGAAGACCGACAGCCCTTCTTTTTCCAGGACATACATGGAAATATTATAAGGAAAACTGTTGATCACTTCCTCCAGAATAGATATCTGTTCTTCATGATCGGACTCGTAATTGGGACATAAGATAACAACCGGATCAGTAAGACCAATGGGAAAAACATTAAGCGCGGCCAATCCGATCCTGCTGGCTTTTTTGAAACCCATTTTTTCGGACTGATCGGAAGACTGGATCTGTTTAGCCATCGTAAAGACCTATATCGTTATCGTTTGAATTTCTTGCTCTGCGGATTCGGCTCATGTTTTACAGAAAGGTAATCTCTTGTCGAATGAACATAGAATTTATAGGCAAGGAGTATACCAATGCGTTCAAGTCAAGTAATTATTTGTAAAAACAGCCTATTGCAATTTCGAACATCGGGATGATCCTTTAGAAAGATGTCGCATGAAACAATCTTGTAACGATACAATACTGTTTCAGGCTACACCCGGGGGGAAGGGGGACTTAATTTAAATTGGCCTATTTTCCGATAGAGGGTCGAACGGCTTATCCCCATCAGACGCGCGGCTTTGGATATATTCCAGTCGGTTTTTTGGAGAACGGCCGACAATTCGGATGAATCATTAGGAGCTTTCATTACCGGTTTGTTGCCCTGGTTTTTGCCGCTTTTAAGAATTTCAGGAGGCAAGTGCTCCAGCAGGATGGTTTGCCCATGGCAAAGGATGAAGGCCCTTTCAATGGCGTGCTCCAGTTCACGAATGTTTCCCGGCCAGTGATAATTCATCAGGACTTTCAGCACATTTTCGTCCAGGCTGATAATTTGTTTTTTGAAGGCGGCATTAAATTTTTTGCGGAAATGGTCCACCAGCATCGGAAGGTCGTCGAGACGTTCCCTAAGAGGTGGAATATTTATTTCAATGACTTTAAGTCGATAATAGAGGTCTTCTCTGAATTCCCCTTTATCCACCAGAGCCTTTAAATCTCTGTTGGTTGAGGCAATCAAGCGCACATCCACCTTTATGGTTTTTGAGCTGCCTACCGGTTCGAATTCTTTTTCCTGGAGCACACGGAGGAGATTGAGTTGAATACGGGGTGAGATATCACCGATTTCGTCCAGGAGAATAGTCCCTCTGTCGGCGGTCCTGAACCGGCCTTCCCGGTCTTTCACCGCACCGGTGAAGGCCCCTTTAATATGACCGAACAGTTCACTCTCCAGCAGATTTTCGGCCAAGGCCGAGCAGTTCACGGTGACGAAGGGCTTGAGCGCCCGGTTACCGCTATAGTGCAGCGCCTTGGCAATGACTTCCTTTCCAGTGCCGTTTTCCCCGCTGATCAGGACCGTGGTCTCAATGTCGGCCAGGTCGTCCAGGAGACGGTAGATCTCCTGCATTTTTTTGTTTTTCCCGATAATATTGTGATATTGATGACGATCGATCAGTTGTCTTTCCAGATCTCTCAGCCGGGTTATGTCCCGGATAACCAGGATGGCCCCGATGTGCTCCCCCAGGTCATTAATCAGAGGGGAGCTGCTCAGGATCAGGTTTTTTAAAACCTGATCCTTCCGGCAGCATTCGATGTTGAATTCCTTGATGGAGGTTTTTTTTGACAGCACTTCTTGAAACACATCCCGACAGGTATTATCACAATAGTCCCTGATTGCTGTAAAAGATTGACCGATTTTCAGACCGGCGGCCAAACCGCAGATTTCTTGGGCGGCCTGATTGATTTCGATGATCCGCATTTCCGGGTCGACTGTGATGAGGCCTTCATTGACGCTCCTGAATATGGCCTCCAGACGGCTTTTCTGGACGCCAATTTCCTCCTGGGCTTTTCTTAAATCCGTTATGTCCCGGAAAATACCCCTAAAGCCAATGGGTTTCCCGGTGGGATCTCTGATGAGGGATACCGATACATCCAATAAAACCTTTTTTCCATATTTCCCAACGGCTTCGTAGACATAGGATTTGACTGGTTTTCCGGTCTTAAAGACCTGGTTGTAGACCTGAATTCCTCGTTTTGCCTGGTCTTCATATACAAATTTTCGGTGGCTTTTCCCGATCAATTCCTCCCGGGTATATCCAGTAAATTCGCAGAAGGCCCTATTTGCCCGGATAATGTTCCCATTGAGATCGTTTTCCACGTAGCCGTCTTCGATCTCCTCAATAATGCCCAGGTATTTTTTTTCCCAATCTTTTTGAGACATGATCTCCTTAAAAATATTTGTTTTTAGTCAGAGCGTTTTCAAATACTTATTTAGTCATAATATTTTTAGGCCAAATGTGTTTCCTGAATTACTTTAAAATGTAATTGCCAGGTCAAGTTAAGGAAGAAGGCAATTTATTAGCTTCCCTTTCAAGGCACTTTCAAGAGGCCCTTAAGCTCTTCAAGAAAACCGACCTGGCCTTTGTTAAGTTTCCGGACGGCCTCTTCAACCCCGAACCAGCCGGCCCGGTCTACTTCCAGAAATTCCCTTTTTCTGCCGGACCGGGGCGGCCACTCCATGGTAAAGGTATTGCTCCTGATCGAAGCAGGGTCGCCGTTCCCGGCAAAGGCCCAGGCGGACACCCATTTCCCGCCCGGCTGCCTGATGGTGGAAAGCGGTTTGAAGACCCCTTCGGCCCTAAACCCGGTCTCTTCAAAAAATTCCCGCCTGGCCGCTTCCAGCGGGTCCTCGTTTTCAATGTATTCCCCTTTGGGGATCGACCAGGCCCCCTCGTCCCTGGCCGCCCAGTAAGGGCCTCCGGGATGGACCAGAAAAACCTCAAGCCCTTTATTCCCCAAACGATACATCAGCAATCCGGCACTTTGTCGGCTCATCGTGTCACCTATTGAATCAACCTGCGGACCATCAGGCGCAAGGACAAGGGCAAAACAATAAGGCAGAAGAGCAGGAGATATAATAAGTTCCATAATTGCTGCAGGGAAAAAATATGTAAAGCCAGTGCCCGGGTCAGGTCCACCACATGGGTCAGGGGAAAAATCCAGGCCAGGATTCTGGCCCAGAGGGGCAGTTGATCCAAAGGGAAAAAGGTCCCGGAAAAGAGAAACATGGGGGTCACAAAAAGAAAAACCGGGAGATTGAAGGCTTCGATGTTGGGCGTCAGGGCCGTGAAGCACATTCCCACGGCCCCGAAAGCCAGGCCCCCCAGCAAAGAAACCAGCAGGATCCCCAGAGACCAGGGAAAACTTAAGATCCCGAAAAAAGTCAGGATGATCATCATCAGGGCTGTGGCCATCAACGAACGGCTGGCCCCCCAGATGATATCGCCCAGGATAATCTCTTCCACCGTTAAGGGGGTGGCCATCAGGGCGTCGAAAGTCTTTTGATAATACATCCGGACATATGAAGCGTAGGTGGTTTCAAAAAAGGCATTCTGCATGATATTGATGGCCAGGATCCCCGGGGCGATAAAGGCCGCATAGCTGATCTGCCGCCCCGCGAAATTCAGTTGCCCGACCAGATAACCCAAACCCGCGCCGAAGGCCAGCAGATAAAAAACAGGTTCCAAAACCGGGGGAAGGAAATTGATCCTCCAGGTCTTGATATAGACATCCCAATTGCGCTGCCAGACCCTTAAAAAACGCCAGGTGATTTTGTTCGGAGTATTCGGAGTATTGAGTTCGGAGTTTGGGAAAATGAGGTTCATTCGCGGAGCCCCCGGCCGGTGAATTTTAAAAACACATCCTCCAAGGTGGCCATACGCAGAGTACAACCTCCGGTGCAGTATTCATCGGAGATTTGACGGAATAATTTTTCTCCTTCCCGGGTGGGGATCAGCAAACGATGAGGGACCTGTTCAAAGGGGATTTCCAGGGACTTTAAGAAGTCCAATAGAGGGGGCCCCGGATTTTCCACCTCGATCACATTTCCCCCGATATGCC
>CAZSTT010000060.1:9058-17254 GCA_964609705.1 uncultured Thermodesulfobacteriota bacterium | reverse complement strand
GGTACACCAGTAATAAAGGGATTAATCTCCTTGAGGGAAAAATTCTTTTAGACTGACGGGGGGCGGGCTTGCGGTCCCTGTTCAGGACTTATTTTATGGCCCTGCTGAGAAAATCCGGTTAAAGATCCGGCGGACATTTTGTCTGACTTTATGATAATGGGTCACTATATCCCAGGAAGGCCTATCAGCACTACCCAGGCCTAAGACATTCAACTCCGCTATTCGCCTTAATTCCTCCGGATCATAAGTGCGGGGCTCCTCTTTTCGATCAAACAACAATTGCAGTCCATGGTCCAAAAGGCCCAGAAATTGGTAGGCCTCTTTGAGCAGGAGAAAGGATTCTTCCGGCAAGTACCCCGTTTCCTTCAAGGCCTGCAAGCTATCCAGCGTTTTGGTCGTCCGTAATTGAGGCGTGATGAACCCGTAAGTCCATTGAAGATACTGGACCATAAATTCAATGTCGGCTATTCCGCCAAGCCCCAGTTTGGGATTGATACGCCCGCGGTCTTCTCCTGATCTTTCTTTTTCCATGCGGATTCGAAGATGGACCATCTCTTCCCGGATTTCCGCCGGCGGCGGTGTCTGGTAAACCAGGGTCTGGATAAAGTCCCGGATATGGTCGGCCAAAGGAGAAGGTCCGACGATAACGCGGGCCTTCAGCAGGGTTTGTTTTTCCCAATTTTGGGCCTGGTTCCGGTAATAATCGTAAAAAGAATCCAGGGAAACGATCAAGGGTCCGAAACTTCCGGAGGGTCTGAGACGGGTGTCAACTGCATAACCGGGTCCTTCTTTTAAAGGAATGGAGAGATAGGAAATGAGACGCTGGGCCAGCCGGACCATGTATTCCTGGTAGGTTATCCGCTTAAGCTCCCCTGGGGCACTGGCCGGGGCGGGACTTGCTTTTTCTTCCGGGATATAGGGCCTTTTCAGGGAATAAACAAATATCAGGTCCAGGTCTGAAAGATAACCGAGTTCTCGCCCTCCGAGTTTTCCCAATCCGAGGATGCAGAAGGGGTTGGGAGGAAGGGGAGCCCGCTGCCGGTGATAGATGGGATGAATGACCTCCTGATTAAGTTTTTCTTCGGCCAGATAAAGGGTTTCTTGCAGCAGGAAGTCGGCCAGATCCGACAACCGCTCCGCAACCTCCACATAAGAAATCCTCCCGGCCAGTTCTTCCAGGGCGATACTCAGGAACTGGCCACTCTTTTGTCTTCTGAGTCCGGAAAGGTGTTCTTGGGGGTCCTTTTCCGGTTTCTTTTTCTTTTTTAAATCTCCCCCTCCCTGACGGTTTAAAGGAAGCAGACCTATTGTTTTTTGGAGAGCCAGATGATCCATCATCTCCGGATTTTGAATAAACAACCGACCCAACATCAGGCTTTGGGCAAAAAGATCCATGATTTCCCGGGCCAGGGAACTCTTTTCCCAAAGCATGGCCAGGATACCGGTCCGGCCGCCCACACTGCGCAAAAAACGGTCGGCCAAAGAAAGGCTCTGGTCCGGGTTGACGGTTTGCAGGGCAAAGCCCAGAAGCAGGGGATAAATTTTTTCCAGAAAACCCTTTTCCTGATTCGGGGCGGTGGTCAATCTTTTTCTCCAGGATTGAATAATCTCCTGAATCGGATTGATCTGAAGAAACCCTAATTTTTTCAGCTCCTGGGTCCAGTCTTCAGGTTCAAAAGCAGGTTCCACCAATTGCCGGATTTTAGTCTGGGAAGCTCCCGCCTGGGCCAGCAAAAGGTTATCAAAGGCGGACCGTACTTTTTGCCGGACCCTCTCCAGGCCGTCGATTAATTCCTTTGAGGAAGCCGGATGTCTCAACCTCCGGATCGGCATCTCTCGGGCAATACGTTCCAGGGCTTCCGTATCCCGGGGAAGGGAATGGGTTTGTTGCTGGTTAACCATCTGTAACCGATTTTCCAGAGACCGCAAAAACCGGTAAGCCTCTAAAAGATCCCGGTATTCATTTTTGGGAAGTATTTGGGATCTCTTCAGCCGGTTTAAAGCTCTGGTTGTGTTTTTTTCCTGGAGGGCCGGGACCTTGCCGCCAAAAACCAGTTGCAGGGACTGAACGATAAATTCTATCTCCCGGATGCCGCCCGGTCCGAGTTTGATATTATCACCCTTCAGCAGATGGGAACGGGTTTCCAAAAGGATTTTTTCTTTCAGGGAGCGGATTTCGGATAGAATGGAATAATCGATGAATTTTCGGTAGACCGTCGGTTCAACTTCCCGGATAAAGCGTTTACCCAGGGGAATATTCCCGGCCACCGGCCGGGCTTTGATCAGGGCCAACCGTTCCCAGGTCCTGGCCTCGGTTTGGTAATAATCCACAGCCGAGTCGAAAGAGATGACCAGATCGGAATCTTTCCCGCCCGGCCGGATATCCAGATCGACCCGAAAAACATGATCCCCGTCCATCTGGGCTCCCACGGCCTGAACAATCCGTCCGGCCACTGTTTGGAAATACCGTCTTTGTTCAAGAGGGGAGATGGGCGACCGGCTGACAGGCTGATATAAATAAATCAAGTCAATATCGGAACTGAAGTTCAACTCCTCTCCTCCCAATTTCCCCATTCCGAGAATAACCAGTCCCTCGGCCAACCTGAAGGAGGGGGAAGTCCGGGAAAATCCCCTCTGCTCCTGATGACAAAAGGAAACCGAAGCCTGAAGACAAACCTGGGCCAGCAGCGAGAGGTCCCTGGTAATCCGGGAGACGCTATGGATGTTTCCCAGATCCCGGGCGGCAATGCGCAGGATTTCTTCCTGTTTAAAAAGACGCAGGATCCGGCAAAAGGACTGAAAATCTCGGACCCCGGCCACTTTCTCTTTCAATATTTGATCAAGCCGGGCTATTGATCGCGTTTCCCGCCAGCCTTCCCGGCCGAAAATTTCTTCGGTCAGGGAAGGCTGGCGGCGAAGGATATGGGTAAGATAGGGTGAAAAAGCTTTTATTCTGTTTAAGAGCTGGAGGGCTTCATGGGGCATAACAAATCAGGGATCCAGGGGCCAAGGGATCAAGGGTTCAAGTAAATTGCCAACCAAAATACCAAAAGGTACTTGAACCCTTGAATCCTCGAAACCTTGACCCCTATTTTTTAGATATCATAATACAACATAAATTCGTGAGGGTGAGGCCGAAGCCGTACGGGATTGACCTCTCCTTCGGTTTTGTATTCTATCCATTTTTCGATCACATCGGAAGTAAAAACATCACCCCGGAGCAGAAATTCATGATCTTCTTTCAGGGCATTTAAAGATTCCTCCAAAGACCCGGGGGCCGAGGGGACATTGGCCAACTCTTCAGGGCTCAGTCCGTAGATATCCTTATCCAGCGGTTCTCCAGGATCAATCCGGTTTTCTATGCCGTCAATGACCGCCATGAGGATGGCGGAAAAAGCCAGGTATCCGTTACAGGATGGATCCGGGGTCCGGAATTCCAAACGCTTGGCTTTGGGGGAGGCGGAATACATGGGGATTCGAATAGCGGCACTCCGGTTCCGGCTGGAATAAGCCAAATTAACCGGGGCCTCAAATCCGGGGACCAGGCGCTTATAGGAATTGGTGGTGGGGTTGCAAAAGGCGCACAAGGCCCGGGCATGCTTCAGGATTCCACCCGCGGCATAAAGGGCCTGCTGGCTTAATCCGGCATACTTGTCACCGGCAAAAAGCGGGGTGCCGCCTTTCCAGAGGCTGACATGGGTGTGCATGCCGGAACCATTATCTTCAAACAAAGGCTTGGGCATAAAGGTGACGGTCTTATTATTTCTTTTGGCCACATTTTTCAGGACATATTTAAACCACATGAGCTGGTCCCCCATCTGGACCAGGGGGCGGAATTTCATGTCGATCTCGGCTTGACCTGCGGTGGCCACTTCATGATGCTGGGCCTCAATTTCTATGCCAAGTTGCTCCAGGACCATGACCATCTCGGTCCTCAAGTCCTGCTGGCTGTCGGTGGGGGACACCGGGAAATAACCTTCTTTATGCCTGGGTTTATACCCCAGGTTGGGTGATTCGGCCCGGCCGCTGTTCCAGATTCCCTCTACCGAATCGATCTCATAAAAGGCAAAATTGGAACCGCCGTCAAAACGGATGTCGTCAAAAATAAAGAATTCCGCTTCAGGCCCGATAAAGGCTGTATCCGCCAGTCCGGTGAATTTCAGATAGTTCTCCACTTTGCGGGCGATATTCCTGGGGTCACGGCTGTAAGCCTCTTTGGTAATCGGGTCGACGATATTACAGATCAGGCTCAAGGTCGGAACCGCCATAAAGGGATCCATCACCGCCGTGTCCGGGTCCGGAATCACCAGCATGTCGCTGGCATGGATCGGCTGCCAACCCCGGATGCTCGAACCGTCGAAGCCGAATCCTCCTTCAAAGGAATCCTCATCCAGTTCATGCAGGGGGACGGAAAAATGCTGCCAGATTCCGGGAAAATCTAAAAATTTTAAATCCACCATCTTGGTTTTGTTCTTTTTTGCAAAATCCAATACTTCTTTTGGGGTCATTGTTGTTTCCTCCTTGTTTTTTATTAAATTAAATAATTTCACCGCAAAGTCGCAAAGAGCGCAAAGAATAATTTTTATTAATGGTCCCACCGTTGGCGGGACCATTAATAAGCTTCGCTACCCTCCGGCCGGTTCCCGAGGGGGAACCTTTGTTTAAGGTCGACGAAGTCGACCGAGTAATTATTTGGCCGGAGGCCAGAGATCTTTTATTCAATCCCGTCTTTCATGGGATTAAATAAAAATATTTTCTTTGCCTTCTTTGCGTCCTTTGCGGCTTTGCGGTGAAAGGACCTTTTTTTAACATTAACTTTTCAAATCTTTTATTCCGTCAGAGCGAACAGGATCGCTTTATTGATTTCTTCCAACCTTTCTTCATCGTAAATCTTTTGACCGTCCAGATCAGTCACATAAAAAACATCGACCACCTGATCGATCTTGGTCGATATCTTGGCGAAGGAGATGTTGAGTTCCATCTCCGAAAGGGTTTTGGTAATGGTGTAAAGGAGACCCAGGCGGTCCTGGGCATAAACCTCGATTATGGAGCAGAAATCCGAACCATGGTTATCGATAATGACCTGGCTTTCGGCTGTGATTCTGGGACCGATAGACAGGACCATTCCCGGTTTTTTCTGGGCCAGCCGGTAATCCAGAGACAATTTTCCGGAAATGGCCCTTGACAATTGGTCATGCACCTTTTCCCATGTTTCCTCGGCAAACAGGGGATCCAAAGGAGGATTGACCTGAAAAATGTCCAGGGCTATCCGGTCGGGCCGGGTGAATATCTGAGCCCCCAGGATATTAATGTTGTTTAAGGATAATACGCCGGTGAGCCTGGAAAACAGACCGGGGCGGTCATGGCAGCAGATAAAGATTTCATAGAGTTCATCTTTCTTCTCCACCAGCCAGAGAAAAGGCTTTCCATCCATCTGACGGAGCAATCTCAGATGCTGGGCAATGGACTCCGGGGGTATGGATAGGAGATAAGAAGAGGGCATCCCTTCTAAAAGATCTCGGACCTCTTTCCCGGAAAGATCATTTTCCAGCAATTTAATGACTTGCCTTTGGGAAGCCTCCAGGGTTTCCAGAGCCAATCCGGAGGCCCATTCGCCCTTTTCCAGGATGTGAAGAATTTTAAAAAAAAGTTCCTTGAGCAGCAGGGACTTCCAGTTGTTCCAGGCCCGGCCGCCGGTGGCCAGGGCATCGGCATAACTTAACAGGTAAAGCATTTTCAGTGAGGAAGGATCCTCGATCATTTGAGCCAACCGGACCATCAATTCCTCATCGTTCAAATCTCGTCGCAGAGCCGTCTCCACCAGCAGAAGGTGATTTTTTACCTGAAAGGCGATGGCATTAGCAGTCTGGAGAGGCAGTTTGAGCCTTTCGGCAATGCTCGGTATCATCAGGGCCCCTTGCTGGGCATGATTTTTCCCCTGACCTTTTCCCAGGTCATGAAAAAGCCCGGACAGGTAGAGGACCGAAAAATCTTCAATTTCTCCCCAAATGCCGAACAGCAGGGGTTCTTCCTTCAGGTAGAATCCCTGGCCGATCTTTTTCAGCTCCACCAAGGTCAGTAGCAGGTGGATGTCCACGGTATAAACATGATAAGTGTCAAATTGGGTTCGGCAGACCGTGGCCTCGAATTCCGGAATGTATTGGGTCAGCAATCCGGTCTGAAGCATGGTTTCCAATAATTCCCGCGAGGTCTTCAGATCTTTAATGATGTCCAGAAACAACTCGCTGACTATTCGGGAGTGTTGAAAGGTCTCATCCGCCAGGTATAGACATTGCTTGATCAACCGGATGGTTTCCTGGCTGAGCCGGGCCTCTTTCTTCAAGGCATACCAAAACAGTTTCATCAAAACAGAAGGATTGTCTAAAATGACCTTGGCCGATTCGAGATAGATCCTTCCCCCTTCAAGAAAAATTCCCGGTTCAATATTTTCCCGTTGCTTTTCTCCTCTTTGTCTTTGCTCGGCCAATCGTTCAATAAAATTCTGGTGAATGGTCTGCACTGATTGAAGATGCCGGTAAACGTCCCTCATGAAAACCTCAACGGGAAGGATATCCCCCTGTGGTTTGATCGCTGCCCATTCAGCCATGGCCTCCTGAAATTCAAAAGAGAGCTGATCCGTTTTTCTGCCGGCCAGGTAATGGAGTTGATTACGAAGGCGAAGCAAAAAATTTTGCGATTGAACCAGGGTGCTCCGATCCTCCCCGGAGAGAAAACCGTTTTTTTCCAATGAGCGAAAGTCCGGGGCCTCTAACAGGGCCCTTCCGATCCATAATAGGAGATGGATGTCCCGAAGCCCGCCGAGCCCTTCTTTTAAGTGTGGTTCCAGAAAAAAAGCCGAATCCCCATATCGAAGATGCCGTTTTTCTCTTTCGGTGAGGACCCACTCCTGCCATTTCAATCCCTGCCCATCTTTTAAAAGCGCTCCGGTTTGGTTTTTAAGGGCCAAGGCCAGGGCCGGGTTGCCGGTAATTCTTCGGGCATCGAGCAGGGCTGTTAAAAACTGGGGTTCCGACCGGGCTAATTCCAGACAATCTCCCATAGATTGTACCGAATACCCCAGATCATACCCCACATCCCATAAGGGGTAGAGGACCTTTCGAATGGCCTCCTCGACTTTCGGATCACTCTTTTCAGGATAGAGAAAAAGAAGATCGATATCAGAAAAAGGGGCAAGTTCCTTACGGCCGTATCCTCCCAAGCCCATGACCACACAGGATTGATCTTTCCCCTCCAGTCCGATAAGCTCCCTGACTTCGAGACTGTTAAAAACGGAAATAATGAAAACATCGATAAAGGAGGCATGTCGGGCGGCGATGGTTCCGCCTCCCTCGCCCAGGTCATGCTGCTCCCTCAGCTTTAGGCGCTGTTCGATGAGATATTTTTTGTGTAGAGGTTCGGTCATAAATGATAGAAAAAGGATGCAAGGGGTCGAGGGGGCAAGGGTTCTGGTGAACGGCTTGGGATTAAAACCCTAGAACCCTGGAATCCTAGAATCCTGGACTCCTGTTTTTGCTAAATCGCTTCCTTGCCCTGTTCTCCGGTGCGAATGCGGATAACCTCTTCCACCGGCAGAACAAAAATTTTGCCGTCCCCGATCTTCCCGGTCCGGGCCGCCTGTTGAATGACCTCAACGACCTTTCCGGTCAGTTCCTGTTCAACGACCACTTCGATTTTGACCTTGGGCAAAAAGTCGATCACATATTCAGCCCCCCGATAAATCTCGGTATGCCCTTTCTGACGGCCGAATCCTTTAACTTCGGATATGGTCATTCCCTTGATGCCCATGTCGTTCAGGGCATCCTTGACTTCATCTAATTTAAAAGGTTTGATTATGGCTTCGATCTTTTTCAGCATGAGCTCCGTCCCCCTCTTTTTATTTGCCCAGACAGGCCCTGATATTTTCTCATACTCTCATCCAAATGATAAGATTAATAATTGCAATCGATATGCCAGTGAGTAGTTATCTATTTTTACTTAAAAAACAATTAGTTATAAAAAAAGGCCCTGGGTCCGAAAGGCTAATATTACAAAAATGTTCTTTTATAAGTTAAATAACTTACATTTGTGGAGTTTGGCTAAATCTTGGACCCGCTGGGGTCCGGATGCTCATAACCTCCATCCATGGTTTGAAATTTTTGCATTTTGTGACCCAGCAGTGATTTTTAGAACCTGAAC
>CAZSTT010000060.1:5465-8958 GCA_964609705.1 uncultured Thermodesulfobacteriota bacterium | reverse complement strand
TTTTTTCTTAAGTCGGATGGATTTTATTCCTCAGTTTATGGGTAAACTTAAGACCCCTGTTCAAGAAGGTCCAGATAGCGTCCGAAGAAAAGCCGCACCTGTTTTTGGAGCCTTTCCAAATAAACCCGACTGTCTCGAAGAATATCCTGAGCGGTTAAGGGTTGGGGCCTGGCCATTTTGATCTCTTCGGCCCATTGGCCCACCCAGGTTTTTATCATCGCCTCGGTTACCTCAAAATGGAACTGGAGCGCATAGGCCCATTGCCCGAAACGGAAGGCTTGAGAAGGGTAGGCTTGGTTGCCGGCCAGGCACATCCCCCCATTGGGAAGATCAAAGGTCTCCCCGTGCCATTGGAAAACGAGGAAGCAGGGGTCCAACAGCGAAAACAAAGGATCCACTTTGGCTAAAGGGGTCTGGTTTAGAAAATACCAGCCGATCTCCTTATGTGGTCCGGGGTATACTCTGGCCCCTAAGGATTTAGCCATTATTTGGGCTCCCAGGCATATGCCCAAAACCGGTTTCCCCAGTTTTAACACCTGGCGGGTAAAGGGGAGTTCTTTTTTAAGAAAGGGATAAAGATCCTCGTCATTGGCGCTCATGGGACCGCCCATGATCAAAATCAGACCGTAAGGCTCTACTGAATCAGGCAATGCCTTTTCGGTATACAGGGGCAGGATTTCCTTGGTCCACCCTTTTTCCCTTAAAATTTTTTCGAAAAGACCTCCCCCTTCTGAGGAGTTATGTTTAATAATCAACGAATGTTTTTCCATCGGTTACCTCAAGAATCCATACCCCTCTTCCCCATGCAGGCTCTCATCCATACCGGCTAATTCATCTCCCTGTTCCAACCGAAAACCGATCATTTTATTTATGATAAATAACAGGAGAAAGGTCAGAACTCCGGCGTAGACCAGAGCCACCCCCACCCCCAGAGCTTGGATGCCGAACTGATTCCAGACCGTCCAGATTCCCCCCGCCTTCTGGGCCGCCTCGGCCATCCAACTGGGGCGGATGAAAAAGGAGAGCAAGAGTACCCCCAAGCCGCTGCCCACCCCATGCACTCCGAAAACGTCCAAGGTGTCATCATAACCGAGCTTATACTTTAAGAGTATGGCACAGTAGCAAACCATGGCCGACAGTGCCCCCAGGGCGATGGCCCCTACCGGCTGAACCACCCCGGCCGCCGGGGTGATGGCTACCAGGCCGGCCAAGATACCGGTGGCAAAGCCCAGGGAGGTAGTCTTTTTTAAATGGATCCCTTCTATCAAAACCCAGGTCAACGACCCGGCGGCTGCCGAAAGTTGGGTCATGGTCAAGGCCCGGGCCGTATCGAGACCGCTGGAAACGGTGCTTCCGGCATTGAATCCGAACCACCCTACCCACAGCAATCCGGCCCCGATCAGAGTCATGACCAGGTTATTCGGCTGAATGGCCGTTTTGGGGTAACCGTGCCTAGCACCGAGATATAAAGCGGCTACCAGGGCGCTGACCCCGGCCGAAACATGGATAACCGTACCGCCGGCCAGATCGATCAGCCCCCGGGCGCCAATTCGAAACAAAAACCCGTCTTCGGCCCAAACCCAATGGCATAACGGACAATAAACCAACAAAAACCAAAGGGTAATAAAAACCGTATAACTCCAAAAGCGTACCCGTTCGGCAAAGGCTCCGGCTATTAGAGCCGGGGTGATGATGGCGAATTTCCCCTGGAACATGGCCACCACATATTCCGGCACACCCGCGCTGTGGATGGTATCGTCAATTCCATTTAAGAAGAAATAATTTGAATTCCAACCGATCCATCCTCCCAGGACATTTTTCCCAAAAGCCAGAGAATAACCACAGACCGCCCACAAGACCCCGATAACGGCCATGGCAATAAAACTGTGCATCATGGTGCCCAGGACATTTTTGGTTCGAACCAGCCCTCCGTAAAACATGGCCAGCCCGGGGATCATAAACAAAACCAGCCCGGTGGAAATCAACATCCAGGCCGTGGTGCCCGTGTCCACTTTCGGGGGTTCGGCGGCCCAAACCGCTTGCCCTAATAAAGGAAAAAACAGGAAGAAGAAAAACGTCAGACTTTTCGCAAGTTTCATAATGGCCCTCTTGAGAATTATTTTTTGGAATTATCAAGAGGGCTCTGCAAAAAAACGACCAAGGCCGCCTGTTAAGATTTACATCTAATATCTGCCAGTTGTAGAATGTGAGTCAGTGGGGGCTTTTTAAATAAATTACATTTTTGTTGTTTTTGTTGGAAATAGAATACTTTTTTGTAATGACTCCTTCTTGTGACTGCGATTTCGGGTTACAAGTTACGGGTTACAGGTTAAGATGTAATTGAAATTTAATCATCCATTAATATCGGGAAATCCTTCTTTCCCAAGTAACCGACAACTCTCTACTCGCAACCCGTAACTCGTAACCCGGTAACCCGTAACGTTCCTTATATTGCTTCTTTCCCCTGTTCTCCGGTCCGGATGCGAATAACTTCTTCGACCGGCAGTACAAAGATCTTGCCGTCTCCGATCTTCCCGGTCCGAGCTGTTTCCTGGATGGTTTTTAGAACCTGTGGAACCTGGGTATCATCCAGGATCAATTCCAGTTTCACTTTGGGAATAAAATCGATTATATATTCGGCCCCGCGATAAATTTCGGTATGGCCCTTCTGACGCCCGAATCCCTTGACTTCCGTTATGGTCATCCCCTTGATGTCCAGAACCTGCAGGGCTTCCTTGATTTCATCCAATTTAAACGGCTTGATAATAGCCTCGATCTTTTTCATCGTTTTACCTCCTGATCCGATCAAGTCGGAAATTTTTTCAGACAGGATTTACAGGATCGACAAGATCCACTTTCCTGATGCAAGGGGTAATACTTGCCTCGTGATCAAAGGTTCGGGTTTGGTGCCTTTTTTCCGGAAAGGCACAATCCTGATAATCCTGTTTATCCTGTCTAACAAAATGATTTATAAATTATAACCCACTTCACTATGTTGACTCAGGTCCAGACCGGCCATTTCATCTTCCTGTTCCACTCGCAGGCCCATGGTCCAATCCAGGACCTTGAGGATAAGGAGGGTCACCACAAAAGAATAAACGAGAGTCACGCCGACGGCAATGGCCTGGATCCCGAAAAGGCCCGGATTGCCGAAAAACAACCCGTTGTTTCCAGCCTCATTGATGGCCTTGCTGGCGAAAAGTCCGGTGGCCAGGGCTCCGAAGGTCCCGCCGACCCCATGGACACCCACCACATCCAGGGCGTCGTCATAGCCCAGTTTGTGCTTCAGGAAGATGGCAAAGTAACAAAGTACCCCGGCCGCCAAACCGATAATCAAAGCCGATACCGGTCCTACAAACCCGGCTGCCGGGGTTATGGCCACCAACCCGGCCACGCAGCCGCTGGCCGCGCCCAAGGTCGTGGGTTTACCGCGATACATCCACTCGGTGAAGACCCAGGAAAAAGTGGCCGCCGCCGCCGCGATATGGGTGGT
>CAZSTT010000060.1:4147-5365 GCA_964609705.1 uncultured Thermodesulfobacteriota bacterium | reverse complement strand
ATAAAGAAGTTCTCTGCATTACTTAAGCTGGTTCCCTTGATCCGGTTTTTGGCATCATCGGACAAGGCCAGGGAATAAGCCACCATGGGCTTAACCGCAAAGTATTTGCCGAAAGGTATGGTCAAACCTACGGAGATCAGTCCGTCATGTAAGGCCCGGTATTTGTCGCTAGTCGGCAACAGTTGGCTGTCGTACTTGACGATCTTGTCCGTATCCGAAATCTGATAGCCCACGGAGGCCGCCATATCCAACGTGATGGTCTTGGTCAGGTTTAAAGAATGAGCCACCCCCAGGTTGGCGTACCAGCCCGGGTAATTGGCTATCTCCCGGTAAATGGCCAGTGTTGGTGAGAGCAAGACATTGCCGGCGATTTTCAGAAAAAGTTCCTGTGAGTCTTCAGCATTGTCCAAGGCATAATAAATATAGCCTCCGGTTAATTTGGTCGGCCCCAGCTCTTTGGTATAAGAAAGGGTCAGGTCGGTCTCATTCCAATTTGTCTTTTCAGCTTTAGTATAATAATCTTTAGTGTCCAGATTGCCCCACAAGGAGATCTCAACTCCTCTATAGCCCATGGTCAGGGCGGGCTGAATCACCAGACTGTCTTTGCTTGATTCATATCCTCTGAAGATATATTTGCTTAAAAAAGCCGAAGAGGCAGAAGCATAAGGCTTTGGTTCTTCCTTTTTCTCTTCGGCCCAAACCGACCCGTATGAACCGGTTATCAACAGTACTCCAACCGTCAATGCGAAAATCTTTTTTGATAGCTTCATCTCTCTTTCCTCCTTGATCCTTTTTTGAATTCGATTTCGATTTTTTCCATTCCAACCGGAATGGTAGTCCGGAACCGGTGATTGTTTTCTTTTTATATAAGCAGGAACCGTGCCAGACGGACTTATTTTTTAATGTTGTATTTATTATAATAGGTTACATTAATTTTCGGCAAAGTTGCTTAATCTTATTAAATAACAAAAATGTATTTTAATTTGTTTTTATTGCAATTTTGGACTTTTTTTAATTTGCAGAATCGACTTATTTGTTGGAAATAAACGGCAAAGAGGAGATGAATGCGGAGGGGATTAAAACAGGTGCGGGATAACGGAGATAATAGCTACCTATTCAATTTTTTTATAACTTTCAGCTTTTATTAAATAGGCAGAGATGTTAAAATATTGGATAATAAATTAAAAAACTGATCTTTAGTATAATTTGACCGTGGCT
>CAZSTT010000060.1:0-4047 GCA_964609705.1 uncultured Thermodesulfobacteriota bacterium | reverse complement strand
GTGAAAATCATCAGTGTGGGTGATGATTATTTAGAAGTCCAGGGGCTCGACGCCATAAACGAAACGCCGGTATTGGACATCAAACCCTATTACCCGCAGTTTGATAGAGTTGAGGACTCTTTTGTCCCCAAATGGGTAAACCGATTGATGGAAAAATATTATTAATGAGTGATAAACTTCTGTTTAGGCCTTTGAAATATAAATTTTATGGATAAGATATTCCCACTTAAATATATTCTTAATAAGATTGCGGTTTGAAGGAATGATGATCATGACTGATGAAAAAAAACATCGCCAAATCCTGCACGACATTGCCCACCGGGTAATGCTCGAACGGGGGCTGCTGCCGGATTTCTCCCCCGAGGTATTGGTTGAGTTAAACCGGATTCCCTCAGCGGCAAAGGTAGATGGACAGGCAGTCCGGGATCTCAGGACCCTTCCTTGGGCTTCTATTGACAATGATGATTCGCGGGATCTTGACCAACTGACGGTAGCCGAGGAAATGCCGGCAGGCATTATCAAGATACTGGTCGCCGTGGCGGATGTGGATGCCTTGGTCAAAAAAGGCTCGGCCATCAATGACCATGCCCAGCATAATACGACCTCCGTCTATACGGCGGCCACAATATTCCCCATGCTTCCGGAGAGATTATCCACCGACCTCACCTCGCTTAACTACCAGGAGGATCGCCTGGCCATTGTCCTCGAAATGATCATCACTGAAGACGGATCGCTTCAGGGCTCGGATGTTTATCGGGCCGTGGTTCACAACCAGGCCAAACTCGCTTACAACAGCGTCGCCGACTGGCTTGAGAACAGTGGTCCCCAGCCGGAAAGGATGGCAGCGGTTGAGGGTCTTGATCAGAACCTTCGTTTGCAGGACAAGGCTGCCCGGAGCTTGAAGGCCCTCCGGCATCTGAATGGCGCCCTGAATTTTCAGACGATTGAAACGCGCCCCCTGTTTGACGGTGATACGGTACAGGATCTGGCTGTCACCCAAAAGAACCGTGCCCGAGATATTATCGAGGACTTCATGGTGGCCGCCAACGGTGTGACCGCCCGGTATCTCTCCGGAAAAAAGTTCCCTTCCCTGCGCCGGGTGGTCCGCACTCCCAAACGCTGGGAAAGGATCGTGGAGATAGCCCAAGAGCACGGCTTTACCCTCCCTGTTCAGCCGGATTCCAAAGCCCTTGATGGGTTTCTGACGAAGGTCAAAGCGGACGATCCGGATCGTTTCCCCGATCTCTCCCTTAGTATTATTAAACTCCTGGGATCCGGTGAATACGCCGCCGAATTACCGGATGAGATCGCGCCGGGTCATTTCGGGTTGGCCGTCCGAGATTATACCCATTCCACGGCCCCCAACCGCCGCTATCCTGATTTAATCACCCAGCGGCTGATTAAAGCGGCCATAGCCGGGGGGCCAGTGCCTTACAGCAATGACGAATTGGAACAACTGGCCAGGCATTGTACAGAGATAGAGGATGCCGCCAGAAAAGTGGAGCGACAGGTCGAGAAATCGGCCGCGGCCCTTCTCCTTGAATCGAGGATCGGAGAACAATTTGATGGCATTGTCACCGGCGCCGCCTCCAAGGGTACCTGGGTTCGCCTCTTCCATCCGCCGGTGGAAGGAAAACTGGTCCAAGGGTTCGAAGGCCTGGATATCGGCCACCGGCTCCGCGTACAGTTGATCTCTACCGATGTTGATCGGGGTTTTATCAACTTCACGAAGGTCGTATCCCCGGTTAATGTTCCTTCGAAAAAAAGAGGGCGATCGAAATCCCTAAAACGATCGAGATGACCATAAAAGGCGTTCCCTTATTACTCCTTCGGGAAACCATGACGATGAGGAACGAAGCTGCCGAATCCTTGAACGGGGGCAAGTTCCTCTCTTAAGGATAAAACAGACAGACGGCCTGACACAGGTAGAATAGAAAGGACAAGGAGTTTATCATGACTGAATTTGAAGAATTATCTCCCAATTTTAAAAAGGCCATGTTGACCAAGGTCAAAAGCAATACCCCTTTCTGGTCGTTGATCAATATGGATCTGGTGGACGTTAAAAAGGGGTGGGCCAAGGTCAGGCTGCCCTATGATAAAAAACTGGATCACGCCTATGGTTCGGCCCACGGCGCCGCCGTTTTCGCTCCCGCCGATTCCGCCGTGGCCATGGCCCTTCAGGGTCTGGTGGAAAAGGATGAAATCTTTACTACCGTGGAAATGAAAATCAATTATATCCGACCCTTTTCCAAGGGGGAAATCATTGCCGAAGCCAGGATTACCCACAAGGGGGGGAATATTGCCATCGGGGAGGTTGACGTGAAAGATTCCCAGGGACGGCTGGTAGCCAAGGCTCTGGCCACCTATATGATCATGAAACGGGAGCGTTAACCTGAAGAATCTAAATCCACTAGGACAGGTCGAGGCTTACATTTGAGATGAGGGATAAATTGGCGCGGATCAGGGAAATATAATCAGGGCAATTCTTTTTCAAACGCTTCCAGTTCTTTGGTCCAAATCCCTCTGGCAAAACCCCATTGCTCTTCCTGGAGTAATTCGCGGGTTTTTTTAAGTTCCCTTCGAATAGCCTCGATAGAATCGGATTGATTGATGTCCCATAGGGCCTGGGCATAAAACAGATGATTGAGCGGGTGCTGTGGAAATTGTTCGACCGTTTGTTTCAATATCTCCAATGCCTTATCGCAGTCCCCGATATTCTGCGGCCAGGCCGGGGCTTTCAAGTAGACCATGCCCAGAACTCTGCCCGGTCCGCCCCAATCTTCGGAGGGCACTTTTTGGTAAGCCGCCTCCAACCTCTTGGCTAAGAGTTTGAGATTTTTCAAGGCCAGGGACGGATGTTTGCGGATTACCAGCCCCATGTTAACCGCCCAATAGTAATCCACCCGACCGTCTCCTCGGGCTCCCAGGGAAAGCGCCTGTTCGGCAAAATCCACCCCTTCGGCTGCAAATTTTTCCTGGGTGGCCTGATCGGTTTCCCGTTCGGCCAGGAGGAGGCAGATTCTGCTTGGGAAATGGCTTTGCAAAATCGAGGGACTGGCGATGGACCGCAAATAAGCCAGCCGGCATTGCAACTCTTGGGTTGGCGTCTTAGAGTCAATCAAATCGGTTTGGGCCTTCCAAACATTCTCTTGATAGGCTGGGCAATCCCCGGCCAGGGAAAGGATCACCACCTCCTGGCCCAAATGAGAACAACCGCCGATCAAAAGACCTATCGACAAAAGTCGGAGAAGAAAAAAAAGATTCCTCACTATTTTCCGGCCCCTTTTTTCCATAGCTGTAGCAGGGGTTCAAAAGTTTTTGCTTCCACCTTGGAAAAGGAATCCACTCCAAACAGGTCACACAATTTTTTTCCTTCCTCATCCGAACACATTTTGGAAAGGGCGCTGACCATTCGGGTTCGATCTTCCGGCGAGGTCGTTTTTTCATTGGCCACCACACCCATCAAAGGGATCGAATCCGAAGAAAATATCACTTCCAGTTGACGGGCAAAGGGCAGGGCATTCAGGGATGAATATTGTTGGTCGGTTACCAATACGGCATCCAATTCGCTTTTATCCAGGCTGCGCAGCGCCGACAAGGCTTGCTTGGTGGGTTTCATCTTAAAAAAAGAAGCCGGGTCCAGGGCGCCCTTAAAGACAATTCGAGAAATAAACAAAGGCTCTTCCAAAGAGGTTCCGCTTAAGCTTTTGTCCTTGAGATCTTGAAGGGTTTTGTATTTTCCCTTTTGGACCAGGATCCGATAGGTTTCCGTGCTTTTCCCCTTGATTTTGGGCTGAACAATCGGCAGAAGTTGTTCCCCCTGCTCTTTGAGCTCAAGAAACAAACCCAGCGACATGATCGAAAAAGCCGGTTTTTTCTCCCGGATCAGCTTTTTGCATTCTTCGGCTTTGGTGGTAAAGATCGAGTCAAAATTTCCTTTGGGCCATTGGCCCGTCTTTTCCACCACGCGCAGCATGGATCCCATGGTGTTATGGACTTCCTGTTCTTTGACCGGGCCGCCGGGATAACAAACCACTATAGGCGTAG
>CAZSTT010000059.1:7033-17282 GCA_964609705.1 uncultured Thermodesulfobacteriota bacterium | reverse complement strand
AGCCGTGTGATGCCGCATCTCCTTTGTTGGCAAGGGTTCGCAGTACCTTAGTACGGCTTCACCCTTGCCGTCTCGGATCTGCGGCATCGTGGACGGCTTTAGGCGGCATCTCGGCTTTTGCAACATCGAGGTTCCTTCTTCCTTCCTTGGATTGCTGACGGACCGTAATGGCAAAGTCGGGGCAGCGGATCTCGCATAATCCGCAGTTTATGCACTTGTCAATGTCTTTGACATAGGGATATCCCGCTTCATCCCGGGCCAGGGCCCCGGTGGGACAAAAGCCGGCGCAAAGGCCGCAGCCCTTGCACCAGGTTTTATAGATATCTATGGTCGGAGGGGTTTCCCTGCTTTTAGGTTTATTGCCCTTATTATCCTGTTTCGCTTCTGCCATTAGAAATTCCCTGCCCTATTTTTGACCTTGACCAGGACTTTTCCCTTCCTTATACTCTTCTTGTTCAAAAAGCCTTTTCCCATCCTAAAATTATAGGCGAAGTTTGTTTCAAGAAAGAAAATTGATTTCGGCTGATCTCATCATCCCTGACGTATTACTTTAAGACAAGTAAGGAGAAGAATCAATGGGTTTCAACAACCTCATTTTCACGGAAATAGAACCCGGCATCGGTTTGATTACCCTCAACCGCCCTGACTGCCTTAACGCGCTGAGCCTCGACCTGCTTGACGACCTGCACCGCCTGTACAACGACCTGGAGGACTCTCCGACGATCAGGGTAGTAATCCTAACCGGTGCGGGCCGGGGATTTTGTGCCGGAGCGGATTTAAAAAGCGAGCGCTCCAAGGCCGAGTCCGGCCATTTGCGTCAAAACGCTGCTACCCACCTTTTTAAAGTTCAAAAGAAATTTTCCTCCATCATAACCCGGCTTAGGGCCATCCCCCAGCCCGTCATAAGCGCGGTCCACGGCCCGGCGGCGGGCGGCGGAATGTGTCTGGCCCTGGCCTCCGATTCGGTCTTCGCTACCCCCAAAGCCGCCTTTACCCCGTCGTTTATAAATATCGGTCTTTCGGGGGGAGAACTGGGGAGCACTTTTTTCCTGCAGAAGGCCGTGGGTTCCCTCCGGGCCGCCGAAATATTGCTCACCGGCCGCACGGTTGATGCTTACGAGGCTCAACAGCTCGGAATGGTCAATCGGGTGGTGGAGGAAGAAAAACTTTTGGAATCCGCTTTAGCCCACGCCCGGATCATGATAGAAAAAAGCCCCACGGCCTTGAGACTGACCAAAGAGGCTTTAAATCAGAACCTCACGGCCCCGTCTTTAGAGGCGGCCATAAACCTCGAAGACCGCAACCAGAGCATCGCCGCCTTTACCCCGGAATTTACCAAGGCGGTGGAAAATTTTGCCCGAAGGAAGGTCAGAGGATAGGGGCCCCCTCCAAAAAAGACGGGGCCGAAGAACTTTTTTAGAGCCCGCAAAGGAGAACGGCCCCGCAGGAAAGATAGAGGCAACCATGATTATTTATTTTAGAACAGCGGGTCACGGGCCCGGTTCTAATCCGTGGTTATAACCTTTTGTGCCTTTTCAATTAGATTACGAAAGGGCTGGATGGAGTTGAGCAATTCGTCTTCGGCTTCCTTTCGTAAGGTGATATCCGTGAAAAAATTTATGGTTGCCGGGTTTCCTTCCCAATGGATCAAGTCCACCCTATCCTCAACCCATCGGATGGTTCCGTTCTTATGGAGGATCTTGAAGAAAAAGACCTGGGGAAGTTTCCCGTCGTTTAATTCCTGGAACAGGAGTTTGTCCATTTCCCGATTCTCGGTATGAATGAATTCCAGCACCGGCTGGGAAGCGAGCTCCTCCTGTGAATATCCAAATATCTCAGTAATCCCGGGGTTGATAAATTTAAACACACCCTTCTGAATCACCCCGATAGCCACAGGGGCTTTTTCGACCAACCATCGATGCTTTTCTTCCGACTGCTGGAGAGCGTTCGCCTGACGGTTGCGTTCGGTGACATCGAGGAAAGAAGCCGTAATCATCCGGGTACCCGGAATCAGGGTCATGGTCACCCGAAGGTCTTTCCCATTTCCTTGCTGGTCAACAAACCGATATTCCCGGCCCCCGGACATGCCATCCGAACCTGATCGGATAATTAGAAAATGCTCTTCTATTTTCTCAAAATCATCGGCGGCAATGAATTCGGACAGGCGTTTCTTATTTTCCAGCGCTTCCCGGGGAATTCCCAGGATTTCCTCAAGCTCCCTGTTGGCCTGCATTATCATCAGGTCCTCTTCACTCAGCATGGCCAGGGCTGACCCGGTTCCTTCAAAAAGAGTCTGACGGATTTCCTCCGTTTGCCTGAGCCTCTCCTCCGCTTGACGGCGTTCCGAGATCTCCTGTTGAAGTTGCTGACTTGTCTTTTCCAGTTCTTCCGTTCGGTTGGACAAAAGACCTTCGATCCGGGCACGGGTCCTTATGGCTTCTTCTTCCTTGGTTTTCTCTTTGGTGATATCCCAGAATAGGCCTATTAAGCCGATAAGGGTCCCCTTTTCATCCCAGAGAGGAGCTTTGACCATATGAACGATATACTCCTGACCGCCGATAACATATTTGTCTTCGATATTTTCCAGCGAACCGGCTTCCAGAACTTTTTGATCATCTCCCCTGAATTTTTCAGCCTGATCGGACGTAAAGAAATCATGATCCGTCTTCCCGATAATTTCTCCGGGGTGCATTTTAAGGTCATCCGCAAAACTGCGGTTGCAGTAACTATAAGATAAATCTTTATTTTTTATAAAGAATCTCAGAGGAATATTGTCGAGGAAGATTTTATATTTATTAACATTGCTCTGAAGGTCCACGATGGTTCTTTGCTGCTGGATTTCCATTTCCTTTAATTCTTTAACCAGCCGGTGCAGATCGATCATTCCCGTTATGCTTTTTTCAATGGCTAAAATTTTTTCCAGGCCCCCATCCGGAATATCCATGTTGTCCCCTCCTTGAAACTCATTAAAAATGATCATTTTTTTGAAAATCCTCATGCCCCGCCAGGGGCATGGGATATCTTTTAGCTTTCAGAAAAACTCTTTGTTGTTAGTGAATCGGCTAGATGCAGACCGCTGACGGCTGAAAGCTTATCCGGAAATCTTGAATTTTCGGATAGAGACCAGTATAGCTCAAAAAGGTTGATAAGGGAATATAGGCGGGAAAGTATTTTGAGAAAAAAGATTATATTGGAAAGTCGCTCCCTTCGATCTTCTTTTCACTGGCGCCTACCAGCCGGGCCAGAAAAAAACTGAAAAAAAGGGGGCTCTTATGGCCCCTTTTTTTCTTGCCTTATTTTTTTTGATGATGATAAGATGCCTTCAAATCCAAAATAGAAGCCGGTTGGAATAATCAAAAAAACGGAGGGTCACCGGCAGGCTTTTGAAACTTGACCGGTGGGACGCTTTAGGTGCGAAACAAACAACCATAAACTACCTAAGAGGAGGAGATGAGATATGAAAAAGAAAAAAGTTTCGGTTGTCCTGATTGGTTTAATGGCCATGGTTTCCCTGGTGCTTTTGGGGGGTACCGGCGCGGTTGCTCAAGAACCAAAAGGCAAATTGACTTATGCTCCCTCAACCGGGACCATGTCCTACCGTAAGGCGATAGACCCTCATACCGGGGTCGGGGCCGAACAGACTACCATAAACACCCTGATCTTTGACAGCCTGGTGACCAAGGACCCGAGGGGGCGGGAAGTTCCGGCTATGGCCGAATCCTGGACCATCGGACCCAATTGGGCTTATTATGATTTTAAGCTGCGCAAGGGTATCAAGTTCCACAACGGAGATGCCTTCACCTCCAAGGATGCCAAGTTCAGCATCGAACGGGCCATGCGCGAAGACCTGATGTTTGTCTTCGGCTCCGAACTCCGACGGTCCATCGATCGGGTGGAAGCCATGGGCGACTATCAGATCCGGGTCTGGTTAAAGATGCCCTATCCGGCCTTTCCCGACCGGTTGTATAACAATCTGATGATCGTTCCCAAGAACTATATTGAGAAAGTCGGGGATGCCGGTTTTGCCGCAAAGCCTGTCGGAGCGGGACCCTTTCAGATCATTGACTTTAAACATGACGATTATGTCCGGGTCAAGGCCGTTCGCAACCATTACCGCAAAACCCCCTTTGTGGACGAGGTGAATTTCAAAATCGCCGAAGAGCCGGCCACCCGGCTGGCCATGCTCAAAACCGGCGAGGCGGACATGATCATGTTGAATGCCCAGCATATCCCCGATGTCAGAAAGGACTCCAATCTGAGGATTATCTGGAGTCAACATACTTTCCTCTACACCATGGTCTTCCAGGATCTGGCCCATCCCAAAGATCCCAGTCCCTTCCATGATGAGCGGGTCAGAAAGGCCGCCAGCCTGGCCATTGACCGGGCCGCCATTTGTAAAAATGTCTTAAATGACGCTACCGTGCCCTGGGGCTCCTTCCTGGCACCCTACCATCCCGGCTTTGATCCCAGCAGCAAGCCCGATCCCTATAATCCGGAGCAAGCCAAGAAACTCCTGGCCGAGGCCGGCTATCCCAACGGCTTCAAGACCACTTTTACAACCGGCTCCGGGACCAAGGTGCCCTTTGAACCCCTGGTCGCTCAGCTGAATGAAGTGGGCATTAAAACTGAGTTTGTGGTGCTGGAGCATGGCGTCTGGCAGAAAAAGCACACCCTGGGCGAACTGCGGGGCCTCAGTTATGGATCGGGTCCCTGGTGGGCCGGCCGGGTGCATCCGGCTGTGGCTTTGGAGAGTCATACCATGGGAAGCTGGGCTCCGGTAGGCCGGACCATGCCGGATGTTGTAGAAGCCTGGAAAAAATTAAATAATGCGGCCGTCAAGGACGTTCCCAAAGAGGCCAAGGCTTATAACGATCTGCTGTTTAAGAAAGGGTTCCGGGTGCCTCTCTGGAGCTCCCATGCCCCTTATGCCGTGAACAAGAGAGTGGAGTCCTATGATCCGGTGTCGGGCTTGATTTTCCCGATCCGTTTCGAATTCATTAAGTTGAAGAATTGATCCTCGACCATTCCGGGCAGGCGTTTAATCCGGCAATCCGGATTAAACGCCTGCCTGAATGACTTTGACAATTCTATTAAAGATTCTTTCCTCAAAAGAAGAGAAATCCCATGATCAGCTATATCCTGAGAAGATTGATTCAGGCGGTTATTTGTCTTTTTGGTATCAGTATTATCGTCTTCCTTTTAAGCCATCTGAGCGGCGACCCTGCCCTGCTCATGGCCCCGCCGGAAGCAAAACCGGAGGATATCCAGGCCCTCAGGGTCGTGCTTGGTCTGGATAAACCCCTGCACGTTCAGTTCTGGCTTTTTATCTCCAAAGTCATCCAGGGGGATTTCGGTCAATCCATCCGCTGGGGCAAGCCCTGTCTGGAACTCTGGCTGATACGATTTCCGAACACCCTTTTACTGGGTGGAGTGGCCATGCTGTTTACTTTGGTGATCGGGATTCCGACGGGTATATATTCCGCCGTCAAGGCCGGACGCTGGTTTGATAATTTTGGAAAGGCCTTTGCCCTGGCCGGTCAGTCCCTGCCGGTCTTTTGGGTCGGCCTGATGCTGATGCTCCTTTTTGCTGTGGCCCTACGCTGGCTCCCCACCTCCGGCATGGGCGGATGGCAGCACCTGATCATGCCTGCCTTTACTCTGGGCTGGGCTTTCACCGCGGCCATCACCCGCTTGAGCCGTTCGGCTATGCTGGACGTCCTGGACAGCGAATACATTAAAATGGCCCGCATAAAAGGACTTCCGGAGTATATGGTGATCATGAAGCATGGTTTTAAGAATGCTATGATCCCCATTATAACCCTGGCCGCCCTGAACATCGTTACCCTGCTGAACGGAACGGTAATTACCGAAACGGTTTTTAACTGGCCGGGAATCGGACGTTTGATCGTGGACTCCATTTTTGCCCGGGATTACCCCATGGTCCAGACCTGCGTCCTCATCGCCTCGGCGCTATTTATTTTTATCAATCTGATAGTCGATGTTCTCTACGCCTACATTGACCCCAGAATCAAATATCAGTAACTTATCATCCGGGAGGAAAGGGTGTGATAACTTCTCAAGCGGTTAGTGAAAAAGAAGAAAAAAGGCAAGCTTCCGGGGGATCTCGTCTAAAGAGGGTGCTGCGGGGAATGCCCTGGACTCCTGTGGTTATCTTGTTTCTGTTCCTGGTTTTCGGACTTTTCGGCAACTTCCTAACCCCGCATGACCCCTTGAAAACCAACCTCGGTTCAGCTAAAAAGCCTCCCTTTTTCCAGGAAGAGGGGTCCACCAAATACCTTTTGGGCACCGATAACATTGGCAGGGATATCTTAAGCCGGATCATAACCGGGGCCGGGGTCTCGCTTCAGGTTGGGTTCGTCGTGGTCGTTTTCGCCGGCGCCCTGGGGGCTTTGATCGCCCTGTTCTCGGCTTATCTGGGGGGATGGGTGGATGTGGTGCTGATGAGAATCACCGATATGTTTTTATCTATGCCCTATCTGATCATCGCCATCGCTCTGGCCGCCGTCCTGGGGCCAAGCAAGAATAACGTCATTCTTATCATGGCCGTATTGGGTTGGGCGGGCTATGCCCGGGTACTCCGCGGGGAAGTGCTGCGTATGAAAAACGCAGACTTTATCAAACTGGCCATCGTCGCCCGGGCCGGCAAGATCCGGGTGATGTTCCAGCACATATTTCCCAATATCGTCAATACCCTGGTGGTGCTGGCCACTCTCCAGCTGGGGAATGTCATTATTATGGAATCTACCTTAAGTTTTCTCGGGCTGGGAGTGCCGCCGCCCCTACCGGCCTGGGGTTCCATGGTGGCCGACGGAAGGGTGATCATGAACACGGCCTGGTGGGTCAGCACCTGGCCGGGCATCGCCATTCTTTTGGTGGTGATGAGCAGCAACCTCCTGGGAGACTGGCTGCGGTTACGTCTGGATCCAAAATTTAGGCAATTGTAAGGATCAGGTAAAAATGAATTCCAACGATACTATCCTCGCGGTTCAGGACCTTAAGACCTATTTTTATACCAGCCTGGGAGTCGTTAAGGCCGTCGACGGGGTCAGCTTTGAATTGAAGAAAGGTGAAACCCTGGGATTGGTCGGTGAATCCGGGTGCGGAAAGAGTATCACCTGCTTTTCGATCATCCGTTTGGTTCCGCCCCCGGCCGGGCATATTGTCGGGGGCAAGGTGCTGCTCCATGGTGAAGACCTGTTGACCAAGAGCGAAAGAGAAATGACCGGAATCCGGGGCCGCCGCATAACCATGATCCTCCAGGACCCGATGATGTCCCTGAATCCGCTCTTCACCATCGGAGAGCAGGTGGCCGAGCCCATCCGCTTTCATCAGAGACTGGGCAAATTGGAAGTATGGGAGAAGGTCAAAGAGATGCTTCGACTGGTTCACATCCCTTCCCCGGAGGTGCGGATGCGGGAGTATCCCCATCAGATGAGCGGGGGAATGAGGCAGAGAATCTCCGGGGCCATGACCCTGTCCTGCCAGCCCGAAATTCTCATCGCCGATGAACCGACCACCGCCCTGGATGTCACCATCCAGGCCCAGTTCCTCAGTTTGTTAAAAGAGATCCAGGAAAAGGCCCATCTTTCCATGATCGTGGTCACCCACGATTTCGGCATCGTCGCCCGTATCTGTGATCGGGTCGCGGTGATGTATGCCGGAAAGATTGTGGAAACTGCGGCTACCCGGGAGCTTTTCAACAACCCCTGTCATCCCTATACGGTGGCCTTGCTTAATTCTCTTCCCAAGATGGAAGTCAAAGTGGATAAACTGTATACCATCGAAGGGCAGCCGCCGGAATTGCACGCTTTGCCGCCGGGATGCAGTTTTGCACCGCGATGTCCCAGCGTCAAGGAAATATGTTTAAAGGAATACCCGTCTCAAAAAGAAATCACAAAAGACCATTATGCCAGTTGTTGGCTCCAGGACTAAGGGGGAAGGATGGCGAGTGAAATCCTGTTAGAAGCCAGAGACCTGACCAAACATTTTCCGGTCACGAAGGGCCTGATATTCACCAAACAAATCGGGGCGGTCAAGGCCGTCGACGGGATAAGTTTTACGATCAATAAGGGCGAAACCTTCGGCCTGGTGGGAGAATCGGGATGCGGCAAGACGACCACTTCCCGGCTGATTCTGCTCCTGGAGAAGATTACCAGCGGCACCATCTTTTTCCAGGGAAAAGACATCAAAGAAATGACCCGGGATGAATTTGAACATTACCGGGCCTCGGTCCAGGCCGTGTTTCAGGACCCCTACAGCTCCCTGAGCCCCCGAATGAAAGTAGGGAGGATCATCGCCGAACCCCTGATCATCAACGGCAGCCGTAGTGCCAAGGAAATTGAGGAAAAGGTGGCTTCGCTGCTGGACCTGGTGGGCCTGAGAAAGGACGCACCGGTGCTCTATCCTCATGAGTTCAGCGGAGGACAGAGACAGAGGATCGCCATCGCCAGAGCCCTGGCCCCGGACCCCGAAATAATCATCCTGGATGAGCCGGTCTCCGCCCTGGATGTCTCCATCCGGGCTCAGATCATGAATCTCTTGCGGGAAATTCAGAAAAAAACGCACAATACTTTTCTGCTCATTGCCCATGATCTGGCCGTAGTCAAACACATGAGCAACCGGATCGGTGTCATGTATCTGGGTAAGTTAGTGGAGGTGGCCGATAGTGAGGAACTCTGTTCGCATCCCGTCCACCCTTATACCCAGGCCCTTCTTTCCGCGGCCCTGCCTTCCCACCCTGATATTGTACGGGAATTGATTATCCTTCCCGGGGACGTCCCCAGTCCGCTGAATCCGCCGAAGGGCTGCCGGTTTCATACCCGTTGTTTTAAACCCCTGGCGATCTGTTCTGAACAAATCCCGCCCCTGAAGGAGATATCCGCCGGACATTTGGTTTCCTGTCACCTGGCTTAGCCGGACTTAATGGGGAAATTACTCCTCCAGGGTTCCTGTAACTCGGTCCAGCTCTTTCCTCACGGCCTGTCCCAGTTTCTCTATGATATAGGGTTTTTTTACATAGGCACCGGCTCCAAGGAACTGGGCTGTGTTCACCCGCGCTGTTTCCGAAAAACCGCTGACGATGATCGCCTTCTGCTTTGGATGAATCTTTAGCACATTCCGGTAGGTATCCAGTCCGTCCATGCCGGGATCCATAATCATGTCCAGGACCAGGAGATCAACCTTATTCTCCCTCAGGTAAGCCATTGCCTCTTCACCGCTTTGGACGCTGGTGACGCTGTAATTCAGCTTCTTAAGCATCATGGTAGCCAGATCACGCTGTTCCTTGACATCATCAACGATGAGAATGGTTTCGCCATTCCCCAGGTATTCGGAAAGGGAGACCGTCACATCTTCAGGAGTGATTTCTTCCCTCGTCACTGGAAAATAGAGGGTAAAGGTGCTTCCCCGTCCCTCTTCGCTCTGAACGTCGATGTATCCATTATGATCCTTCACCGTGCCCCAAACCACCGCCAGCCCTAATCCCGTTCCGCTTCTCCCCATGACTTTCTTTGTATAAAAGGGTTCAAAAATCCTTTTCAGGTCAGCCGCCGGAATCCCTTCCCCTGTATCGGACACGCCAAGGACAACATAGTCGCCCTCACGGACTTCATCATACCCCTGAACCGGTCTATCCAGATACTGGTTGAAGGTTTTAATGGTCAGAGCACCCCCTTTCGGCATGGCCTCACTGGCATTGGAAACCAGATTGAATAAAGTCTTGCCGAGATGGACGGCAGACCCGGAGATGTTCAACAGATCCGGGTCAAGATCGGTTTCAATCCTGATCGAAGAATGAATGGCAGACAAATTCTCAGACTCGGGTGAATGCTGGACATCGACGATAATTTGGTTCAGATTTACTACCTGCTTGCTGGATATCCCTCTTCTGGCCAGGGTCAGCAGGTCCTGGACAATAGCAGCGGCCCTCAGGCTTCCGTTCAGAATATTCACCAGACCGGGCCTGAGCGGGCTTGATTCATCCAGATCAAGAAGAAGTATCTCCGAAAATCCGACGATAATACCCAGAACATTGTTGAGATCGTGAGCGACACCACCCGCCATGGTGCCCAGGGCCTCCATCTTTTGGGCGCGTTGCAGTTTTATTTCCAGGTTTTGCCTTTCCTCCTCCGCCCTCCGGCGATCGGTGACATCCCGGATATTCATCACAAAACCGGCAATGACCGGATTATCCGTGAGATTCGTGCCGACCCCTTCCAAAACGCGTTCG
>CAZSTT010000059.1:4064-6933 GCA_964609705.1 uncultured Thermodesulfobacteriota bacterium | reverse complement strand
ATATTCTCGGTGATCGCCCGGAAATACTCCTCGCTCTTCCTGATGGAATCTTGCGCCCTTTTGCGTTCGCTGATATCCCGCGATACCGAGAGTATTCCGACGGCCTTTTGCTTCTCGTCGCGCAAAAAGGACAGGTTGACTTCCAGCCAGATCAAGGAACCGTCCTTTCTGTATTCTTCCACCTCCATGGTGCGGATTCTATCAGGATCGGCGGTTCCAACAGCTTCCAATCGCATTTCTTCTTCAAATACCGTACGAGCAATTTTCAGAGAATCAGGCGTTATGACCCGGTCAATCGTCTGCTCCATGGCTTCCTTAACGGTAAATCCACGGAGACGCTGGATCGACGGACTGATATAGGTAAAGCGCAGATTCATATCGAGGAGGGCGATGACGTCGGCCATGTTTTCTGCTATTAAACGGTATTTTTCTTCACTTTCCCGAAGTTTTTCCTCTACCCTTTTTCGGCCGGAGATGTCATGGACGATGGAATGGAGAAGATCCTTTCCTTTGACTTTGATCCTGCTGCTGAACACCTCCACATCCCGAATCGATCCATCGGCCCGCCGGTGACGGAATTCAAAATAAATCCGTTTCCCGGAAAGGACATTTTCCATCTCTTTTTTGACGTCAACGGGGGGGAGGGCGTTGATCTCCTGAATCTTCATCTGCTTAAGCCGTTCATAGGGCCATCCGTAATAATTTACGGCCGCTTCATTGGCTTCGAGGATATTTCCGTTATCCGGATCAATAAGCAGCTTGACCGCGGTGTGATTTTGAAACACATTCCGGTACCTTTCCTCGCTTTCCCGCAGCGTCTCCTCGGCTTTGATCCTCTCTTTGGTTTTCGCCCGCAGCTCTTCATAGGCTCGCTGCAACTCCTCGGTCCGCTCCGCCACACGCTTTTCCAGTTCATTATGAGCCTGTCGCAGTGCTTCCTCGACCAGCCTGCGTTCGGCGATCTCCCGAGTGAGTTGGAGCGTTGAATCTTCAAGCCGTTTTTCCGAATCCAAAAGGGTTCGCCGTTCCTTGATCAGCGCTTCCGCGGTGCGGCGGCAATAATTTTCATAAATATAAGCGATTAAACCGGTCCCGGCTAAGGCAATCAGTGTCTGTACCTTGAGGTTAAAGAGGAGGCCCGGAGGGATTATCAAAGCTTTTTGGATTAAAAAAATGGGCAGGATCGCCATAAAGCTGATCAGACCCACCATGATCCCGGCCCGGCCCCCTAAAGAAAAAAAGGCCAGGAGAGGGTAAATAAATAACCAACCCAGATAATCGAGGCGATTGTTCACTCCGATCAGATTGAAATGGTGAAGGATCATAAAAAAGAAAAAAAGAGCGACGATCCCCCGATATAGGCGAATCGATCTCTTTAGATCCTGTGACCGGGATATCCAAAGGGATCCAATGGAGACGGTCAAACCGGCCATCAGAATCATGACCGCTGCCGTATGGAATCCTTCAAAGAAAAAATAGGCAGAATAAATATAAAGGAAGGGGCCTCCTACCCAATTCAGCATCCTAACAGCTCGAAACCGATGGGTTATATCGTTCGACCGATCATCTGCAGAAATATAATCTTTCTTGATATTCCATATCCTCATAGACTGTTCCTTCTAATTCAACTATTAATATTCTGTTGTTATAAGGCGCTATCATTTTTGGGGTTCTTTTTTCCTTTTACGGAGATATTCCAAACCGTTTGAGGTATTTAACCTATTACCATATCAAACTTGAACCCATTTAACAATTTCTATAGAAGGGACATTCCTGATTACAGAACACCCTTTAAAAGGCTTACAAATAGATTGACGCACCGGGGATGACCTGATAAATTTCGATAACATTTAACATTTTGATTCTATGAGGAGAAAAGATGATAGAAAAGATATTTGATGATCTCTACCGGCTTGAAATTCCCCTTCCCAGAAGCCCTCTGAAAGCTTTGAACTCCTACCTGATCAGAGGCGAGGACCGTTTTTTAATTATCGATACCGGAATGAACCGCGAAACGTGTCTTAAGGCCATGCGGGCGTGTCTTCTGGAGCTGGAAGTGGACCTGAACAAGACCGATTTTTTTATCACCCACCTGCACGCCGACCATCTCGGTCTGATCGGCCATTTGGCAACTAAAGCGTCGAAAGTCTATTTCAGCCGGGCCGAGGCCAGAGTCATCTCCGGTAATGAGAAACCCTCCGCGGAGCGGCGGGCCGAGGGTATGAAATTTTATATGGCCTGCGGATTTCCGGAAGAGGAATTGAAAACGGCCGTGGAAAATCATCCCGGGTTCCGTTACAGCCCGCAACAAAAGGTGGATTTTACCCAGTTACAAGAAGGAGATAAAATAAACATAGGCGACTACTCTTTTAACTGCATTGATACGCCCGGCCATTCTCCCGGTCATATGTGCCTTTATGAGCCCCGAAAGAAGCTCTTTATCTCCGGGGACCATATCCTGATCGACATTACTCCCAATATCACCAATTGGACCGACCTGGACAATTCCCTCAAATCCTATCTGACCAATTTAATGAAGGTTTATGATTTTGATATCGATCTCGTCTTACCGGGGCACCGTAACCTCATCCGGGATCACCGAAAAAGGATCGACGAGCTTCAGGAGCATCACCGGGATCGATTGGCTGAGGTCCTGGCTGCATTAAAAGAGGGCGAAAAAACCGCCTGGCAAATCGCCCCCCATATTTCCTGGGATATTAACTTTCGATCCTGGGAGGAATTTCCTCCGGTTCAAAAATGGTTCGCGCTTGGAGAAACCCTGGCCCATATTGATTATTTGGTGGCCGAAGGGAAAATCGATAAAAGAGAAGAGAGGGGACGGATCCTGTTCTCATTAAAGGGATAGGTT
>CAZSTT010000059.1:0-3964 GCA_964609705.1 uncultured Thermodesulfobacteriota bacterium | reverse complement strand
ATGTCTGACTGGAAAAAATTGATTTCCGAGCAGGTCGGCGAGCTGACGGCAGAGGTGATAAAAATTCGCCGCGACCTCCATCGACATCCGGAGGTTTCCGGCAAGGAAGAACGCACCTCGGCTCTTGTGGCTAAGTTTCTTGGGGATTTAGGGATAAAGGTTCGAAGGTGCCGGGAGAACTTTGGGGTTGTAGGCCTTTTAGAGGGAGCCAAACCGGGACCGACGGTCGCCCTTCGGGCCGATATGGACGCTTTGCCGCTGAAAGAGGAGAGTGGGGCCGAATACGCCTCCGAAGTGCCAGGGGTTATGCACGCCTGTGGGCACGATATCCACACGGCGGTCCAACTGGGTACTGCGGCGGTCCTGCATCGCTTGAGAGACCGGCTGGAAGGTAAGGTCCTTTTCCTCTTCCAGCCCTCCGAGGAATTTTTTCCCGGCGGGGCCGTGGGGATGATCCGGGAAGGGGTGTTAGAGGATCCAAGACCCGACGCGGTTTTCTCCCTCCATACTTCCTCTATCCCCATAGGGCAGATTGCTATTATCCCGGGTCCGATCATCGGGTCGGTAAGCACCCTGAGCCTGCGGATCCTGGGAAAAGGCGGCCACTTTGCCGGCCCCCACCAAACCGTGGATCCCATCGTTGTCGCCTCCCACGTGGTGGTGGCCCTGGAGTCGATGATGACCCGGCGGGTGGATCCGCTGGACCCGGCGGTTCTCACTTTCGGGATGATTCAGGGCGGAACACGGGACAATATCATCGGCGATATGGTGGTCCTGCGCGGCAATATCGGCGCTCTGGACGAATCACTCTGTAAATTTCTCATGGAGGAACTGGAAAAAACGGTCAAAGGAGTTACTCAGGGGATGGGGGCGGGTTATAAGCTCAAGTACATCCATGGCTATCCCACCACGCGCAATGACCCGGAGATGACGGCCTACGTGCAGAGGATGGCCGGGTCTTTGATCGGAGAAGCGAACATCAAAACCTGTAAGCCCACCCTGGGCGGTGAGGATTTTTCCTTCTTCCTGCAAAAGGTTCCCGGAGCCATGTTTTTCCTGGGCACCCATGACCCGGCCTCCGGGCCCCCGATTTCCAATCATGACCCCCGATTCAACCCGGACGAAAGAGCCATACCGCTGGGGATGGAACTGATGACCCACCTGGTGACGGGGTTCAAGGAATTCGGCCGGCCTAAGAATGATCAATAGGCCCGAACGGCTCGTGGCATCACGGCCTGCCTTGTGCAGGCATCACGGCCAAGGCGTGGCCTGACGGCTTAGTCCGAAAATAGGTTTCAAGGATTCAATCCTGCTGTTAAGGGAATGGAATTGAGAAACAGATTGTTTTGCCGTTGACCTTCCGGGGCAAGTGCACTATACCTTTTTTCCTATGTCTCCATCCGTTTCCACCAAGGGATTACTGAACCTGATTGTGGTTTATCTCGTCTGGGGCAGCACCTATCTCTTCATTCGCTTGACCGTCCGGGAAGGAAGCGGTTTTCCACCCTTTGCCATGGCGGCCGGCAGGACCTTGTGCGCCTCGGCAATTTTGTTTGGTCTGGCCCTTGTATTCAGACATCGGTTGCGGTTAACGGGACCGGACCTGCAGGTTTTGCTTCTGTCCGGACTCCTCCTCTGGGTCGGAGGAAACGGCCTGGTGGTCTGGGCCGAGCGTCATGCCGATTCGGGTTATGCCGCCCTGGTCCTAGGCACTTCACCCATGTGGCCGGTTATTATGGAAGTCCTGTTGGAGCGTAAACCGCCCTCTCTTCTCCTGGCCCTTTCTCTGCTGGTCGGCTTTTCCGGGTTGGCCGTTCTGGTCACACCGATTATAAAACAAGGCCTGAGCGTCGATGTCTCTTCGACAGCGGCGCTCCTGGCGGCGGCTATGGCCTGGTCCGGGGGATCACTTCTCATGCAACGAAGGCCACCCCAGACCACAACGGTTTTAATCTCAGCGTATCAACACCTGTTTGGCGGTCTGGGCTTGGCCTGGGTCATGCTGCTAACCGGAGAACCTTGGCCGCAACCCACAGCAACGGCCTGGCTGGGTTGGGCCTATCTAGTCATTTTCGGATCACTGATCAGCTTCACTTCTTATCTCGTTGCCGTGCGCACCCTGCCCATCTCCGTGGTCATGACTTACGCTTATATCAACCCGGTGATCGCTGTGATATTGGGTTGGCTGGTCCTGGGGGAACGCATCACCTCAACAACCCTTATGGGAACAGCCCTGATCTTCATCGGCGTTTCAGGTGTTTTTTGGAAAAAGTTCGGCCCCGGAGGACGGAAGATTAAGTAGGGACGGATATCACCTAGAAGGGGATTCCGAAGCCCTCCAGACTGCCGACAGAGCCCCTTTTCGGGACCCTAAAAAAAGAAAGAGCTTTTTTTAGCTGTCGAGAATCAAACTTTTTTTATGTTATCCACCAACTGACCGATTTGAAGAGTCAGACCGACGCATTGCTTGCCCTTCATACAGGTATCGGCATCGCCCGGTTCCAGGTAGGTCTTCAGTTCATGCTGCTCCTTTTTTAGGTCAACCACCCAAGCCTCTTTACCTCCATCATAATTGACCTGCACATCGATTCCGCATTCCCCTAGATCCGGATAGAGGGATTTAATTCGTTCACATAATTCTTTCTGATTATACATCATTTTCCTCCCCTTCCCCCATTTATTACATTAAGTTATAGCCGGTTTCCAGTTTGGGGATTCCGGCGATCTTACAGGTGATTACAGGATCGGGAAATTGTAGATATTCACATTTCTCAGGTTGATGAACATTAGTGCAGACAGCCCGGACTATGGGAACCGAATTAAATTTCTTATAATATTCCCTAATAAATTTTAATATTTCCAATTGTTCATTGGTCAACGGACAGGTTTTGCTTACCCCTTCCCTTTCGGCCAAAGCGCAGGCAACGGTTTCATCCCACTCCTCAAAGTTTTCCAGGTAACCCTCGTCGTTAACTTTTATTGTTTTTCCTTCATACTCAAAAGTCGGCATAATCCCTCCCTTTTTTTCAGTTATTGTTACCATCCATTCAAAATTATTCTTTTTTACCCCTTTCTTAAAGAATTAAGAACGGAAAAGAACCAAGTCAATAAAAAGACTGGGGTCAAGGAGACGACCCCCGGAATGCCCTTAGTATTTGGGTTAGTCGGCTAATAGCCCTAGGGATCGGAAAAGGTGGATATTTCTCAAACGTTAATCAGCGTTATCGATTTCATAGGAGCACCCTTCTCCCTCAAATGTATCAGCCGGTTTTAACCGGAAAAAGTCTTGCCGGATTGAATTCTTTAACGGCCCCTAATATTCCAATTTTCCCTTTAAACCCGCTATCAATAAAATAAATAACAGAAAGTACAGACCGCTCATTAATTATGATGGCGGTTAAATAGAGTCCCGGGTTTTTAAGAAAAAACTTGGTCAGCCCGGGGGGAATCGGCAGAGAAGGCGATCGTTTTTACAATCGGACACCTTTGACATTTCAAAAGCCCCTGGTTCAAAAAATAATTAAAAATATCTTCTCCATTACTGTTCTCCATTTTTCTATTCTGGGAGAAACGGTAACGCTTAAGACAGGCTTTTTCCGATATTTTCAAGTTTCCAGGCTGGATAGGACAATCAATCAGTCGGGGAAAACTTAAAGGGGAAAATTCTTTGTCCCTCATTGGTGCAGTAGCCATAAAACCTCCTTATTGTTCTTTTATTGTTTATATTTTTATTCATGAAGGCTTAAAGGTAAATAACGGGACCTCTGTATTTATTAAAAAAAAATACTGTAGGTGGGATTGATTTCCTAATTCTTGGGAGGAAGGCAGTCGGTTATTTCCGGTAGAAGACCGCCCCTGGTTGTCTTTGCTACTGTTAGGATTGGCAAAAAAGCTTCGGTTTATCGTATCAGTTCCTTCAGGCTTTTTCCTGGACTAACCCCGTTGGCTGGTTCATCAATCAAAT
>CAZSTT010000058.1:0-17429 GCA_964609705.1 uncultured Thermodesulfobacteriota bacterium | reverse complement strand
TTCCTGGATTATATTAGGTTACTTCGAAGATACAAACTGTCATCTGTATTATACAGAAGGAGGAGATGGATAATCCTTCTGTTTGTCTGAAACACCGGCCGGCCTAAAGGGGGCCGCCCGAAAAACAGACTTTACCCACTGTCGGGTCGCTTCCGCATTTCCCCGGGCGTGATAAAGAAACAGGAACATTCTCTTTAATTTAGGCTGAAAATCTACCCGGAATGTCGATAGGTTTTAGATTTGATATCATTATCCCGCATCAGGCGGTGTAAATAGGGCCGTTTAAGACCGCATTCTTTAGCCGCCAGGGATACATTCCCGCCGTGTTTGGCCAGGACCCGGCGAATATATTCGATATGAAAATTGTTGATGATATTCTCCTTGGCCTCTTTAAATGGAGACAAAAAAATATTTTCCTGTATCTTGAAGGGAAAAGAAGCCGGCTGATCCTCGGGAAACAGATCGACCACCTGGAGAATATCCGTCCTGCTCAGAATCACACCCCTTTCGATAACATTCTCCAGCTCTCTGATATTTCCCGGCCAGTCCCGGCTTATCAACACCTCCAGGGCCCCGGATTCAATCCCCTTGATTTTTTTTTGATTGAGCCGGCTAAATTTTTCAAGGAAATGTTGAGCCAGTAAGGGAATATCTTCTTTACGATCCCTTAAAGGGGGTAGGACAATTTGAATCACGTTCAACCGATAAAACAAATCCTCGCGAAATTCCTTTTTTTGGACTTTTTCCATTAAATCCTGGTTGGTGGCGGCCACAAAACGAATATCGGCGATCAGGGTTCTGGAACTCCCGACCGGTTTATATTCCCCTTCCTGAAGCAGGCGAAGCAGTTTGGTTTGCATGACCAGATTCAAATCCCCGATCTCGTCCAGAAACAAAGTCCCCCGGTCGGCTTCCTCAACCAGACCTTTCTTATCTCGTATGGCCCCGGTAAAGGAACCTTTTAAATGACCGAACAATTCACTTTCAATCAGGGTCTCCGGGATGGCGGAACAATTGACGGCCACAAAATTTTTTTCTTTTCTCTGACTCTGAAAATGGAGGGTCTTGGCCGCCAATTCCTTGCCGGTCCCCGAATCACCGGTAATCAAAACAGTGGCCGAAGTCCTGGCCACCTGCAAAATTCTTTGATAAACCTTCTCCATGATAGGGCTTTGGCCGACTAAAAAGGGAAACTTCAGTTTTTCCTCCAACTCAGTTCTAAGGCTGAGATTCTCTTTGGTTAACCGTTGAAAGTTAAAGGCCTTTTCAATGGTTAAGAGGATTTCTTCTTTCTTGAAAGGTTTGGTGATATAACTGAAAGCCCCCTTTTGCATAGCCTCCACGGCCGACTCAATGGTCCCATAGGCGGTCAGAATCACGATCGGGACTTGAGGGTCTTTCCCCCTTATGATTTCAAGCAACTCCAGACCATTTTGACCGGGCATTCTCAAATCGGTAATAACCAAATCGATAATACTTTCTTCAAGGATTTGGGGAACCGCCAGAGGATCCGGGGTGATAACTACCTGATAATCGGTTTTATCTTCAATGATCCGCTTGAGCAATTCAAGCATGTCGATTTCATCGTCTACAATCAGAATTCTTTCGGCCATATTTCTTCCCTGCTAGTCTGCACGCTTTCAATAACTATGGATTTGGGGGCACCGATGATGCCGTAATTCGATTCCTGGCAACGCTGAACAGGACTCAATTCAGGCTGCGGGAACGGAGATGAGGAAGGTTGACCCTTTAGGCCGGCCAGGGGCGTCTTTGGTTTCACTCCGGCAGCTTATGGTTCCTCCATAATTGGAAATTATACCATAAGTGATGGAAAGTCCCAAACCAATTCCGCGCCCTTCATTTTTAGTGGTGAAAAAAGGTTCGAATACCCTGTTCAGGATTTGAGGGGGGATGCCGGTTCCGGAATCTTGAAAACCAATTTCCAGCATTTTCCGGTGGTTTTGGATGGAAGTCCAGATTTTAAGATTTCCCCCTTCCGGCATGGCTGTTTTGGCATTGTTAATCAGGTTTAAGATAACCTGCTGCCATTTTTGAATGTTTCCAGGGGCTGGCGGTAACCCGGCGAAGAAAGAGCATTCAAAGAAAATGCCTTGGGCATTTAGTCCCGGGCCGACCACGGTTAATATTTTATTAATGACCTCATTAAGATTAACCTTGTCTTGGGTATTTCCGCTTAATCGGGTGAAGGTCAATAAATTATCAACTACCAGTTTACAGTTCAGGCCTTGGCGTTCAATGGTTTTTAAATCGTTATAAAGCTGGCTTTCCGGTTCTGTTTTTTCCAGGAGCAATCCGCAATAACCTAAAATAATTCCTAAAGGATTATTGATCTCATGGGCTATTCCTGCGGACATGGTTCCCAGGGAAGTTAGTTTTTCGGCCTGGATCTCTTCGGCGATTGAGCTAATTTCAGCCATTTTATCTATGTTTTGCCGGGAAAAGACCGAGCGAAGATAAAAAAAGACAGAAAATAAATAGAGACAATAGACCGTGCCAAAAAGAAAAACCCAGGAAAGGTGATCTTGACGGGGTTTAATAAAACCCAACAAGAAAAAAAAGGGGGCCGACCCGGCCATGAAAACAAAAATCATCCAGAACAGAGAGCGGATTTTTTCAGTTTTTAATGGATAGGCCATCGGTTTTTTTTAACAGAGATATTATGGGATAACGCTATCATAGGGGTGCAAGAAATTATTTACTTCAAATAGTATGCCAAAGCAGTTAGGGGTTGGCCGATGAGTTCTTCTCGGTTAATATTAATAAAATTAGGCTATTACAGCATTGATTCCAACCCGGTTCTGGCAGAAGGTCAAAACAAGAAGCTTATAAATGACACCGGAGTCTCCTTAAATGATTTTATCAGGTTGATGGCCGTGAGGATAATAAGACCGTCATGATTGTTTGGGAAAGGACCTGGAATTAAAAAAAACGGGGTGTTCCTGATAGGGATTCAAACCGGACTCTATGCCGACCCGGGACTGGAGAGACCAGGGGTTACTGTTGGTTCACATATGACAGAAAAAGAAATCTGCTAATCCGGCCCTTCAGCCGTTATTCCGTTATTATTATTTCGAAGTTTTTCCCGTGGAAGGGTCCGCCGAATAAGCGGGCAAAAGGAGAGAAAAAGCCGAGCCCTTGCCTGGGATGGATTCCCATTTCAAGGACCCTTGATGTTCGACAACTATTTTCTGAGTGACCGGGAGCCCCAAACCGGTTCCCCCGGACTCCTTGGTGCTGTAAAACCGTTTAAACAACTGGTCCTGCACTTCCGGATCTATTCCCATACCGTTATCTCGAACAGTGAAACGGATTTCCCCGCCGCTGCGATCCACTTCCACCTCCACCCGGGGCTTTTCATTTTCCAGATAAATTTTTTCCCGGCAGGCATCAAGGGCATTATCGATTAAATTCAACAAGGCCCTTCCAATCTGAGTGGGATCGAGAAGCACCGCCGGTCCTTCCTGACCTTGAAAAATGATCTCGATCCCTTCCATCTTAGCGGCTTGAAATACCATTTCAGTGGTTTCTTTGGCCAACAGGAAGGGGTCCGTCGGTTGTAAATCAGGTTTACGGTCATGAGAATAATTAAGCATGTCCAGACTCAGGCGGCTGATCCGGGAAATCCCTTTTTGGACGGTTTTCCAACCTTCATTGACCATCCCGGTTTCCTTCCGCTTAAGCCCGATATTGATCAGGTAAGACCCTCCCTTCAGGCCGTTTAATATATTTTTTATACAATGGGCCAATTCGGCCACAGTCTGGCCTATAGCCGCCAATCGTTCGTTTTCAATTAATTGACAGCGGAGGCGGTTTTCCTCGGTTATATCCTTGCTGATGCCAACGGTCCCGATAACCCGACCGGCATTATCTCTTAAAAGGGACAAAGAGAGACTGATGTCGACCTTTTGTCCGTTTTTAGCCATCAAGGTGGTTGGAAAATTGTCAACCGCGCCTTTTGAGTAAACCTCGGAAAGAAGGCGTTCTCTGTCATCCGGGTTGATCCAAAGTTCTTCGACCTTTTTCCCCCGCATTTCTCCCGGAGAATACCCCAATATCCGTTCTCCGGCAGGATTAAAAGTAACGATATGACGATCCAAATCGGTGGTGATAATCATGTCCGAGGAATTGATGAGTATATTTTCCAAATACTCTTTGTGTTGGCGCACTTCTTCCTGGAGGGCGATCTCTTCCAATTGTAATTGGTATTTCTCGGTATTGATTTGTAGGAGGTCCCATAAAAGGCGGGAACTGCGGTGATCCATAAAGCTGGCTTCCAGAGGTTTGGTTTTAATGATCTGTTCCCGTACGGCGTTGGAACCGGTTAGCTCAATTAGAAAATTCAGACCGGAGAGCTTATATAATTGTTCAAAATCAGGAGTAGTATAAATGGATAATCGACGGGCATGAATCATGCCGGGGGCATCGGGATTGGGGTCGGACACCCCCAAGATTTCAATATTCAAAGGACTTACATGTTCTTCGATTAGCAGAGTCAGGAGGTCGGCACAAGCCTTGCCTCCCCCGATGATGGCCATTTTAAGCGGGATCTGGGCCTGTGTACCGCGGCGGATGAACGGACTCCCTGCACCTTCGGGTGTGGCCGGCTTCGAAGCCGGATGGCTTTCCTGATTATTATCCTTTGAAGGCATGAAAAGTGGAGTTCCTCTCTCTAAGAGCGCCGTAAAAACGGACCCGTTTGCCCCGCGCTCTACGGTTTATCCTTTGGCTAAGACCTTTTGAACCGTTTCCATAAAGGTCTCCGGTTCAATAGGTTTTTCCAGAAAGGCTTCCGGGCGGTCATCGATCAACCGGGACAGGACCTCTTCGGCTGGTTTATCCAGCTTGACTTCATCCCCTTCGTGGAAGGTGCGCAGGGTCTGGAGGCGTTTTAAGAATTCCCCTTCACCGGTCAAAATGATAATGGGGATCTCCTTAAACTTTGAAACCGTTTTCAGATCATTAAACATCTGAATGCCGCTTTTTCTGGGCATGCGGATATCCAGAACAATCAGACCGGGATTTACGGCCTCCACCTGTTTGAGGCCCTCCTCTCCATTGGCCGCACTGAAAATATTCTTAAAACCGTTTTCCTCCAGGATGGTGGTCAAATAGCGAATGTTTTCCCGTTCGTCATCCACCAGCAAAACCTTGGTCTCAATCATAGAGCCTCCTTCCCAAGAAAAAAGGTTTACCAATTTATTATTTCGAATCGCCTTCGTATGGAAAACTTTATTTTAATTTTCTTTATTAATCCTAATAAGCATGAAAGTAATAGTTTTCAATTTATTGTTTGAAAAATATTCCTCCCTGTATTGAGACCTTGAATAAAGGGTCTATCCTCTTTTACTTTCCCGGCTCCTCAAATCTTGTTATAGTTACATCATAAAATGAGCTGATCGCAAGAGAAAAAAGGTTAAATATCTATTGCATTACAGTTGCTGGAGGGTCGCTAATTTTAATTTCCCCGAAATTTTGTTCAAATTTTTCCAGATTTTCCTGAAGGGCTCTGACGATCCGTTTCATATGGCTCGGCGTTACAATGACACGGGACACCAGATGGGCTCCATTGGGTGAATGGAGTAACCAATCCATTATAAATTCCTCCGGTCCATGGGTGACCAGCATGGTATTGCTGTACCGGCCTCTCGACAATTCATCACCGGTATTGATCTGCACCTGTTGTGTTTCATTTTTTATATTTTCCATCCATTCCTCTCTTTCCATTCTATTAATAAAAAATTAAATTTCGCGACTACTCTCGCCTAGCCTTATTTTTATGTCCCGGACTCCGGACGACCGGCTCATAGTGCCAAGGCCTGCCTCGTGCAGGCATCACGCCCCAAAGCGTGATTAACCGCAGTAATATATTTAATAGTTCGGTGATTGATATTTGAGTCTGACGCAGAAATTGAAGAAAAAGATGGGTTCTCCAAAGGGCTCACAGGGGTTTTAGGACAAGGAGGTCAGGCTTATTTTTTTATTGATAATCGAACTCATAAAAAAAATAAACCCGACCTTGTTTGAGTTTTTTCAGAACTACTTAAAAAAGGCCGTCCAGCCTTTTTTTCACTTCCACGGCCTCATTAACGATCCGCTCCATCAATTCGGCTACAGTGGGGATATCATGGATGCGTCCGACGACCTGACCGCCCGGATACATCCCTTTTTCGAAAGTCCCTTCTTTCCATCCGCCGGAGGAGGTCCGTCCGCTGATGTGGGGAGCAAGCTCCTGCAGGGAAGCCCCTTTAGCTTCCAATTCCAGGATTTTTTCCGATCCGGGTGTCCTCAAAACACGGCTGGGATTCATTAAGGACTTCATTACCAGGACGGTTTCCGTCTCCAGGGTTTCAACCAGCTTCTTTTTAAAATCAGGATGGATCGGGCATTCCTGGGTGGCCATGAAACGCGTGCCCATATTCACCCCGGCGGCTCCCAGGGCCAAGGCGGCCATCAATCCCTTACCGTCGGCAAAGCCTCCGCCGGCAATCAGGGGTTTTTTGATTCTGTCGAGTGTTGCCGGTATTAAAACAAGCGTGGTAACTTCCTCCATGCTCGGATGCCCGCCGCATTCCGTTCCCACGATGGAAACCAGGTCCACACCCAACCCGTCCACTTTGACGGCATCACGCACCCGGGCGCATTTATGAAGGTGAGTCAGTCCGCCTTTGACAATCTGTTCCCGGTGAGGCGCAGGGCTGCGACCGGCTGTTTCCAGGATTTTGACCCCGGCTTCGATCACCCAGTCAATCCTTTCTTCCGCGGTAACGGTGGCGGTCATTTCGGGAAACAGACCCACGTTGACTCCGAAAGGTTTATCGGTCATGTCCCTGGTTTTTTTGACCTCATCCATAAAGGCCTGTTTGGTTTGGAAGGCGGCGGCCGGCAGACAGCAAAAACCTCCGGCATTGGCCACCGGCGCTACCAGTTCGGCCATCGAAATGGCCTGCATGGTTCCGCACTGGATAGGATACTTAATCCCTAATATTTCCGTCATTTTCGTTTGCAGCATATCTTTCCCCCTTTTAGATTAATGATGTTTAAGGCTGATCCGCTTCCCTTTTGTTTCTGGCAAGGGATTATCCATTAAAAAAAATAAAATATCAAACTAAACCGTCATGCCACGCTTTTTAGTGGCGTGACACCACGAAATATGAAAATAGGCCGGAGCAGCGAGTAGACTCAAACTCTATTTTCGTATTAAAGATACCGGTTCGGAATTGAGTTATCTGGCAATCCCCTTCGATTTCAGAAACTCTTTGTCTTTATTAATAAAATAGACCCAGGAGTTTCGTGACATGAGACAGGAGTCTTCTTCACCCAGGACTTCCAGCAGTTCGATCCTCAATTTTCGGGCCTCGATATTCTCAGGATCGGCCCCGATCAGCACATCGAGCACCTGCAGGCCCAACTGGGCTTTTCCCTGTTGTTTCAATTCCCGGGTTTTACTTAATACTTTATCCGGATCGCCGATCAACTCGAGCAGGGCGGCCTTCACTTCCCCTTCCGGTCTGGGGAGCAGGTTGGCCGGGTTGCCGTCAAAATAACCGTGGTACCAGTGATAGACATTATAGACGAAAAACTCCGTTCTGGAATAGGAGGAGGGAAGATAGGGGCTTTTCCTTAAATGTTCGGGAATTTTGACCCTGTGTATCATCTCGGTGATATGCATTTTTTGATTGATGCAATCCACCACCTGGTCGTGAAGGTTTCGAATGACTTCGATATGGTCATCCAATACCTCTCGGACTTGTTGCCCTTGATAAATGGTTCCGGCACCATTGCAAAAAAGGTATTCCGGATCGAGAACCCGGACTTTTTCCAAGGTTTTAGCCCAATCCAGGGCAAATCGGGTTGGTTTCCAGGGATTGCCGATGTTGGGGAATGACCCGATGACCAGATCACCGATGAAAGCCGACCTGATTTCCGGGACCCAGACCCAGCAAACATCATCGGTTTCCGCCCGGGCCGTATGCAGTTCAAAAGTCTTGTCTCCCAATCGGAGGGTGAGGTCTCCTTGAAAGGTCTGGGTCGGATAGATGGTTCTTTCCAGGCTTTCCAGGGTTTTTTCAGGTCTTTCAGGAATATTGAATTGTTGAGCGCTGATGCGTGCCCGGTGTTGGTACAGCATCTTATACCGGTCCAAGCGGTCCGGCAGATACTGGTTGGCGATGATGACCGGATTATCTTTGAGAAAGGCGGCGGTTCCCGTCACATGATCGCTGTGCCCATGGGTATAGATAATGTATTTTATCTTTCCTTGGATCCGTTGCGCAGTCTGGGTTGCGGCACGGTAGCTGATCAGGGTGTCGATCAGCACTACCCCTTCTTCAGTATCGATCCAGGCGCATCCCGCTATCGGCAGGGAGGCAACATGCACATCCGGCAAGGGATCGTAAAAAACAACTTCCTGTCCGGCTAAAATTTGTTGGGCTTTTACCTTTTCCGTTTTGTTTCCTTCTGTTGGTTTATCAGTCATGGTTCTCCTTTTGATGCGGAAAAAAATCAATGTAAAGTTACTTTTAATTCTCATCCATATTGTTTTTTTTGTCAACACTCGTGAAGGACGCTGGCAGTGTCGATCCGAAATCTCCTTGGCATGCTTCCCCCTTACCACGTTCAATCCTTTCTTGTAAACTTAATAACTTAACAGTGTCCCCTTATTACTTATTAACTTACTAATCCGACATCCTCAAAAAGAGGATCCAAAGTGAATTATCGGGAAGATCCTGAAAATTTTTCCATTCACTATCATCGGACCACCAAACCCAGGATCTCCGAAGCCATCGAGAAAAATAGTATCAAGGAGCTTAAAATCGAGCAAAAGATTGTCCAGAATCCCAATATTCCTTTAAGAACTTATAATTATAGCTATATCAAGGACCTGCTTTTGCAGAAGCCGGGAGCTATCTCGCTATAACCATCAGCAGGTTCATTCTACAACCCAAGAAATTCCCTCCCTGCGTTTTCAAAGAGCTCTCAAAGAAAATCAATCTCTGTTCCGGTCATTCCAGGTTAGGCCTCCTTGGGTCAGTCTCCTAAAGACATCTTCTGCCTCAGAGTTGATCGATCCATTGATGCCTATCGAAAAATATCTGTCAATAACTTCCAGCTAAAATTAATGGGGCTACCCCTTTCTAAAAGGTTACCCTTCGTATTTATCCTTTAACCAAAATCCTTTCAGAGGTCGGATTCTGGTCAAACAACAAATTAATCGATGTCCAAAAACTTAAAAATAAGGACCTCTTCGAGGAGGGATGGAGGTGTTGCGCCTTTCGCCTAATAGATCCATAAGAAAAGATCCCCGGAATAAAAAACGGCCATTTTCCTTAAAGAAAATGGCCGTCTGATAATAACTAACCTGGATTGAATAATTAAATTTCCAACCAGGAATCGGAAAAGAGGGTTTGACCCAGGATAACCTTGGCTGTTTTGACATAGTCCTGCATTTCCTTGGACAGACTTCCCATATCAAGGTTTTCGCTGTCCATGACCTTATGGACGATCTCGACGATGTCCGGACGATTTCCCCGGGCGATGTCCAGTATCTTGTCATCAAACCCATCCACGATACAGGAATACATACCGTGCCGTTCCAGCATGATCATATAGGTTTGATTCAAGATGGGCCGCAGGTGATCCGGTGGCCCATTGGAGACGTTGGATAATCCACAGGTCGATTTGGCCACGGGGGCGATATCCTGAAGCATGCTCATAAAGGTCAAAGTGCTCATCAATTGCTGCTGTTGAATATTGACCGGGGTGATGATGGGATCCACAAAAATATCTTCATTAGGAACCCCGCCTTCATTGGCGGCATACAAAAGCTCGGCCGCCAGGGCCCCTCTTTCATTTTCATCCCGGGGTAATCCTTCGGGTCCCCACAACAGGGCGATCATACAGGCCTCGTATTGCTTACAAATGGGGATCATGGCCGTGTAACGTTCCGGCCGGGCCATAATGGAATTGATAATAGCCTTGCCTTTGTGGACCTTAAGGCCGGCCTCGATGGCGTCGATATTGGAAGTATCCAGAGCCAGGGGGATATCGGTGACCTCCTGAACTATCTTAACCACCCAGGGCATCAGTTCTGCGCCGTCCTTTCTGGCCGGCCCCAGGTTGATATCGATAAAATCCACCTTGGCGGCGGCCAGTTTCTCGGCCATCTCACGAATGGGCTTGGGGTCTCTTTCTTTGAAGGCTCGGCCGATTCCCTTGTTGATGACATTGAGATTTTCTCCAATGGTAAACATAGCATTCTCCTTTTAAAAGATTGTGACAAGTGACGGGTGATAAGAAAAAACGTTTCTCCCGTTCCTTGTTTCTCGTTACTACTTAAGTTCTCTAAGAAACTTGGGAATATGGGCCGCTTCCCTCGGACCGACTTTGATGGACCAGCCCGGCAATTCCTCTTCCAGATCTCCGGCTATAGATGCCGCATACCCGGGAATAATCAGGTTGCGATGTTTGACTTTATCGGCGATCCCGCTTTTTTTGATAAAAATACCGACAGCGTCGCCGACGAATTTACCGGCTGCCCAGGCGGTCATGACCGACAGGCCTTCGGTATCCATGATACACAACCAGGTGGGCACCCGGCTGCTTTCAATTTCACCGGAAACGATAAAGTAAGTGAGGGAGAAATTGGAGGTGACACAGACCGGGGAATTTTCATCCGGACCATTAATCTCATAGATCCCCTGGGTCACAGTCATGGGCCGCTGAGGATCAGTATAAATATTCAACCGTTCCAATAGAAGGGGAAAGATGGACTCGCCTTCAAAATCGGAAAAGACCACCAACCCGCCGTATTTGGCTACCATCACCGCCCCCATCAGGGTTTCCATCTCCAGGTCCTTGGCCATTTCAAAAGGCAGACAGATGGTCGGGAACCCGAGGCCTTTTTCTTTTCCCGAAAGGGCCGCCCGACGAATAGCAATCTGATCTTCAAAAACATCCTTGACACCTCTGGACCCGGAATCCAGGACCAGGTCCTTTAATCCGGCTTTGGTCAAATTATCGGTCAGGGCAATCAATCCGGCCAACCCGTCCCCTTTGACGGCCAGAGGGCAATTGGCCTCTTTGGCCAAATCGGCCAGGGCTTGCCAGTTATCCTTGGTGGCGGCATAGAGCAGGGGCTTGCCTCCGGGACAGGCCGCCAGGCCTTCCTTCAGGACTTCGGGCTTTTCACTCATTAATATTAAACTAAAATTGCTGGTATTAAAAACTTGTTTCACAATTTTATTAAATTTGGCTCCATCGCCTGCCATGTCTTTTACCGCCACCATTTCGGGCCGTAAGTTCAAGCCGACCCGTTCATACTGGTAGGTGTCCCACTTCTTAAGTTTGGCTGAAACAACATCCTCCCCCATATCGGTGGTCAAAAGTGCTCCAAAACCGGTAGGATTAAAGAAAGTCTTTTCATGTCGGAAAAGAACCGTCTCTCCTCCGGTCTTGACCGCGTGATCGCCGGACCCGATGGTTAACGGCCGGATAGGGGGGGCTGAAGCCTCGGCCAGTTGTGCTTTAGCTTCCTCGGAAACATAGGGGCAAGAGGCCAGTTCGGCCTTACCGGAAGCCAGATTCATGGCAAAGGCCAAGCAGGTCGGCACCCCGCAATCCCCACAGTTGGTCTTGGGCAACAGCTTGAAGATTTGAATTCCTGTTAATGCCATGCTTATCTCCTTAATCGCATATAATATTTTTAAAGCTCTTTTTTTGTTAGTGACAAGAGCGGTGTAACATTCGAATAAAAATTTAGGTACCAGGTTAAAGGTATAAGGTCCAAGGTAAACCTTAAACCCTACACCTTAAACCTTATACCGGTTTTTGGATTTATCCTACAATTGACTCCATGGACACGGCCGGGTGGCCTTTCTCCTGAAGCCAGGGCATGATCTCATCTTCGGTCATCCCAATGGTCTCGTCGGCAATCATGTCGATCAGGTTGGGATAGCCCAGCTCTTCACCCCGCTTAATCAATCGATCACGAAGTTCTTCTTTAAGCTGTTTGGGCATCCAGACCATACGGAGCAGACCGCCGTCCCCGACGATAAATTTCCTCTGGGTGATATTGTACTTACTGTGACCTACAAAACCGGGGGAAGAAGCCCCGCCACCCATAACACCGGCCAGGGTAGTGAATTTCATCCCCGAAGGCGTCATTCCGGTATAATCCCGGTTGACGGTCATGACCCCGTTACAAGTCGGCAGAACCGCCGCGATACATTCGCAGCAGCCGCAGGTGGTCATTGGATCATAGACCAGACTGTAGAAATTATAACCTTCCACCTTTTGGCGGGAGGCTTTATAAACGAAGTCATTGACTCCTTTCCACTGACCCAGCTTGGGATCCAGACACTCCCCTTTTTGCACCGGTTGGTTTGGCCCGGTGGGGTTGATCTCAAAAGAGGCCTTACAGTCCATCCAATTGTAGGCCCCGCAGAGACCGGTTCGTTCCGGACTGACCATGCAGACATGGTTGGGGGCGAAGGACTGGCACAAGGTGCAGGAATAATAGGTTTCCACGCTCTCGTCGGTCATCTTCTCCACCCGCTCGTCACGGGTCCGGTAAATCGCCCGGGCCTTCTTGGTCAGTTTATCCACATCATCCTTTTTAGTATACAAGGTGACCTGGACCTTATCGAGGATGGCTCCGAAATCCTGATGGAATTTGGCATGGAGGATAACCCCGATGTCCTTCAGGGTGAAGCCTTTTTGGACTGCCGGTTCACCTACGCGGACCCAGGCGATATCTCTCTGCCCAATGTGCATCACACCCTGGGCATAGTTGATCAAATGGTGGATCTGCCGTTCCAGTATAGGTTCAAAATCCTCCTGGAATTGACGGCCGGCCACCTGGACCAATATCCCTAAAGGCAGGCGATCCCCTTTTTTGATGTCCGTCACATCAGGACCGACTACTTCCACTTTGCCGTCCTCAATGGCATTCATATCAGCCATCTGAACCAGCTCGGTGGCCTGGGTCTTGCCGCCGCCCATCTCCAGATAGAGGTCTTCCTTACGGACCCGTTCTCCTTCGAAAGCCGGTCCATAGGCCAGGGGGATATCGATATTGGCTACCGTGACCTTGAGACCCCTGATTTCAATCGATCTTTGGGGCATTTCTTTATGACCCACATTGGCTACCACATGCTCATAGGTGCAGACCCCAGTGGGCAGGATTTCAGGGATGTCCGTATCGGCGATGGTCGGGAAGCCCCAGTTAACACAGCCGGCGGCATTGGCCGCCCACTCGGCTCCAACATCACCCAAGGCGTTGACAAAGGCAAAAATACGGTCCTTATTATAGAGCAACATTTTTTTATAGTCACCGGGTTTGATTCCGCCGAAGGCCATGGCCGCCCGGTTGGCAAAGCCCAGGGCGAAGACCGCAGCCGAGATGTCCGGGCCAAAGGGGACCAGACGGGTATTCCAACCGATCTGCACCCCGGCTTCCAGAAGCTGTTCAGAGAAGGTGGTACCGTTCTGATTAGCGCACATGAAGACATAGAGGTTCTTTTTCTGATATTCCTCGGCGATCCACTTGGCCGTTTCCGGATCCGGAGCGGCACCGACGATGGCCGCAAAACCGGGGGCCGTGCCGTCCACGAACTCAACACCGCGTTTTCGGAAGACCGTATCCTCGGCTGCGCCCAGCCAGATCTTGCCCGAGGCCTCATCGATATCCTCACTAACCAAATAAAAACCGGGATCTTCGAGATAGCGGATGACTTCCGAAATCTCTTCGGCAAAAAGAGTGGCCATTCCGGCATCAAGCAACGGTCCCAGATAGGGCAGGTGATACATATTCTTAACATGGGCCGGAAGGAGTTTTCTGGCCACATCCATGGGTTTCTTGGCATCCCCCAGGGTCTTAACCGGAATCCCCAGGATGGAATAGATGATCGGCAGATAATAAGCAGTATTGGGAAACTCAATCTTCTGATCCGGACCATATTTGTCCAGGGCCTTTTTCAAAGTCCCCTCCGCTTTGGAAACGATATTGTATGCGCCCTGTATGGCGGCAAAAGCAACTAATTTAGACATGGAACAAGTTCCTCCTTTCTTAAGAGGTCATTTAATTTTATTTAAACCGCTGCCAGCTTCTGCCGGTCGGCCATATCCATAAGCACACGCTCCCGGGCCTTATCAATCCCCAGGGCCTTGCGTTTGGCATCAATGTGAGCGATCATCTTGCGGGCCATTTCATAGGGATCTTCAACCAGATCCCATTTGCCGCCAAAAACCTTTTCCATCCCGTTAAACAAATAGTCTTGGAAGACCGGGGACCCGGACGTTTGGAGGGCCACTCCAAACAGGGTATAAACCCCGGAAGCCACAAAATATTGTCCGATGGAAATGGCCTTCTCACTCATCCATTCCGGGGCACATCCGGCGGCCGGCAGGTCGCTGATATCATTTCCCAGCCCTCCGGCCTTGACTACTTCGGTGGCGGCCATCAGGATCCGGCTGTTATCCACGCATGAACCCATATGCAGCACCGGGGGGATACCCACAGTCTCACAGACCTCGGCCAACCCGGGGCCGCAATAGACCTTGGCGGATTCGGGTGAGAGCAACCCGGCCTTGCCGCAGGCCATGGCGTTACAGCCTGTGGTCAGGACGATGACATCGTTTTTCAACAATTCCTTGACCACAATCAGGTGGGCGCTGTCGTGCATGGTCCGGGCGTTGTTGCAGCCCACCACACCGCCGATCCCGCGGATCCGGCCGTTGATGATATTATCATTTAAAGGCACATAAGAGCCCCGGAAAGTCCCGCCCAGATGGTAGTTGATGGCCTCGTAACTGAAGCCGACAACCATCTTTTCCTTTTGCTTGGGGATCAGGACCTCGGCCCCTCGATTGGTGAAATTATCAATGGCGGTCTTGACGATCCGTTTGGCGTCTTCCAGAGCATGATGTTCGTCAAACTGGATATGAACGGTTTCGCCGGACTTTATTTTGGCCCGGGTGTTGGTGGTGATCATCTTGGTATGGTAACAGGCAGCGACATTGGCCAGATTTTCCATGATGCACTGAACATCGACCACCATGGCGTCCACAGCCCCGGTGATGATGGCCAGTTCCTGCTGCAGATAATTACCGGCAATAGGCATGCCGTGGCGGACCAGGATCTCATTGGCCGTACAGCACATGCCGGCCAGGACGATCCCCTTGGCCCCTTTCGTTGCCGCATATTGCAGCATCTCCGGGTCCTGAGAGGCTACCACGATCATCTCCGAAAGCAGAGGTTCATGGCCATGGACGATGATATTGACATGGTCTTTTTTCAAAACCCCCAGGTTAATTTCCCCGTGAACCGGATAGGGGGTGCCGAAGAGGACATCCTGCATATCGGTGGCCATCATGGAGCCGGCCCAGCCATCGGCCAGAGCCGCCCGAGAGCCTTGTTTCATCAAGTTTTCATAGTCTTGATCCACTCCCATATGGGTGCGGTGCATGATCTCGACGATCTCCCGGTCTATGCCCCGGGGGATGACATCCAATTTCTTCCACAAATCGTAGCGGGGTTTGGGGGCGCGCTTGGCATAATAAATCTCACCTTCCTGTTTGCCCCATTCACCCAGGATCTTCTCTCCCACTTCAACGGCTATGTCATAAATATCCCGGTCCTTTTCTTCACCGTCCACCGTCATGGTAGTGGCCACATCAAAGTCCCCGGCGATTTCTTTTAGCTTGACTTCATCTTTTATCTTATAATCCTCGGACTCCTTGCGGGCTGCAGACAGAAAGACCTCGGCAACTCCCCGGCCATGATCGGAGTGGGCGGCGGCCCCGGCGGCGATCATGCGGGCAAAGTTACGGGCGGCAATGGTCTCCGGGGTGGCCCCGCATAGTCCCATCCGCATATCCTTTCCTTCCAGATCCTTCTTGGTTAAAGGAAGGCGGCAGGGTCCCTGGGCACACATCTTACAACAGGTCCCCTGGATGCCGATATTACAGGGTTTCATGGTTTCGGCCCGGTCAAAGATCGTTTCCACCCCATCCTGTTGGGCTTTATAAAGCATCTGGATGGTAGCCGGATCGACACTCTTGTCCTCGGGTTTGATCTTTTTCTTTTCTTTTTCCACAACCTTCAAAGTTTCTTTGGCTTCTTCTGATGCCATTGTTATTTCCTCCTTGGTCTAACAGTCTTTTCAGAACTTAAATGTTAAAGTCACTGGTTAAATACCCTAAGGCGGTACACTCTATCTATTTTAAGAATTCAAGGAAAACCGTATGCTGCGTACCTCATACCAACTATCGAATCCTGGAATACTTTCCCCTCAATTCCTAACTTCTTTTATTGACTCGATTGATTTGGGCCAGCAGTTTATCAACCGAAGACATTTGGATCTCGGCCACTTTCATCTCTTTGGGTCCCTCGGCACAAACGGCTTCTTTTCCAGTTGCCTTTTTGGTCCTTTCAGCCGCCCGGGCCGCTTGCAGGGCTTCCTCTTCGGCTATAGCCTTGGCCTTGGCTTCGTCTTTGGCCTTTTGCTCGGTCTCAACCTTAGCCTTTTGCTCGGCCTCAATCTTGGCTTTGGCTTCCGCTTCGGCTTTGACCTTCGCCTCAGCTTCAACCTTCGCTTTGGCCTCTGCTTCCGCCTTAGCCTTGGCCTCAGCCTCAACCTTCGCTTTGGCCTCTGCTTCGGCTGTTGCTTTAGGGGGTTCTTCTACCTTGGGAGCAGCTGCTTTAGGGGCAGCCGGTTCGGCGGCCTTGGGAGCCGGGGCCGCTTTTGCTGGAGCAGCTTTGGGAGCCGCCTCGGCCTTGGCCGGGGCCGCTTTCTTTTCTTCTTTTGCCGGTTCGACAGCAGCAATCGCGGTTTTGACTATTGCCGGATAATCCCCTTTAGGCTTTACATTCAGGGCGGCCAGTTTTGCCACCAGGTCCACCGGGCTCATATCCAGATCCCCAGTCATCAACTGACCCATTAACTTTTTCACTAACTTAACGGTTTCAGGGTGCCTTAATATCAAGATGTCTGATCCGGACAAGAGATAAGACACCGCGCCCACCGCTTCCATAAGGTATCCCCTTTTGGCGGCATCGCCCAAGGTCGGGGCTTCTTCGTTGGTTAATTTAGCTTCCTTAGCCTTCCAGACTTCATTGCCGACATTGTTGATCATAGGATATTGGAGTTTTTCGTCTTCCTGGGCCAGGGCAGCCATGCGGATCCGTTCCATGACCGAATAGGAGTACTCCAGGCCGTAGCCAAGTCCTCCGGTGGTCGGATCAATAATGATTTTTTCCTTGGAAACGCCTAAGTTTTCCAGAAGTATATTAAGCTGCTTGGCCAGGTTAACATCAATCGGGGTCGAAGCTATCAGGGTGTGATTATAACCCAGAGCTGAAGCCCCGATCTGCTTATGATTTCCTTCGGCTACGGGTCCAAGGGTCAGAT
>CAZSTT010000057.1:12818-17430 GCA_964609705.1 uncultured Thermodesulfobacteriota bacterium | reverse complement strand
GTCTAAATGTCCTGGTAACAGGAGCAGGGTTTCCGTATCAACCCGAACCTTTCCTCTAGGAGGTAATACCCGCCGCCGCCATGGCCAGGGATTCATAGCGTTTCAGCGGGGATTCGGCGTAGATCATCATTTTCTGAGCCGCCATGGACCCTTCGGCGTGAACGGTGGTCACTTCATGAAAAGCCGACTCATGGGAACAGATATGCCTCATGGTCTCGTGGACCATTTTTAGCCGATCCAGGGTGCTGTATTTTTCCGATCCTCCCAGGTAGTGATCCAGATAGTCATGGATATCGGGATTCTCCCAGTCTTTTTTGTCCGGCGAGGTGGCCACGATGCCGCCGCTGATGTCCTGGATCAGTTCCACAAAGTTGTGGTATTTACTGGCGAAATGAAGTTTGGCCATATTGGCGATCAGGGGATTGGGGACGGCGATATTGCCGTGCATAACCGGGTCATTGGCCGCCGCGTTGGCCAGGGCGCGGAGGGTTTCCACATAAGCGGCGATATCCGCCAGTTTTTCCCTGATGTGCCCTACCCTTTCCAACCCGTTATATTTGGCCATGGCCACGGCACAGCCGGCCATGACCTCCACGGCCGGAACCTTGTAACTGATAGCCGTAAAACGGTGAAAGGTGGCAAAGGTGTAAGCCAGGAGCATGGAGAACTGCCATTCCCCGCACATGAACACCCGCTCCCAGGGGACAAAAACATTATCAAAGACGATCATGGCCTCGGTCAGCTCCCGGACCGGCCGGTCGGCATGAAATTCATGGTCCGACCAGGCCCCGCGCCCGCTGCGGCAAATGAAGGTCACCCCCTTGGTGTTGGCCGGTATGGCAAAACTCACCGCATAGTCGGCCTCATTTTCGCGCATTTGCCGGGTGGGAACGACCAGGATCTCGTTGGCCGCCGGGGCGCTGGTGATGTGGATCTTGGCCCCCTTGACGATGATGCCGTCCTTGTTTTTATCCACCACATGGAGGTAGTAATCGGGGTGTTTTTGTTTGGACGGCTCCTTGGATCGATCCCCCTTGACACAGGTGACCGCTCCGCAGGTATGCAGGTCATTCTTCCGCAGGTGTTCCAGAAAATTTTTGGCATTGTCCTGGTATTGTTTCTTCCCCATCTGACCGGCCACCACAAAAGCGGCGTTGAGACAGTCGGTCCCGATATCCTTACCGAAGGGAAGGCCGCCGATCAGTTGAATGGAATGCTGAATCATCTTAGTCCGGTCCGTCAGGTCTTTTTTATTGCCCGGGGTAATGAAATAGCGGTTGATCGGCTCCCCCGTTTCCGGATGAGGGGCCACAAAAAGGTCATGGACCTCCGGGTCCTTTGAGGCCGTCAGTTCATAACCGGCGGCAATGGTGTCACAGGTGATTCCCAGGATCCGGTGTTTTGTGATATCTTCCACCTTCTCTCCCCGAATATAGACCCGCCTGCCATCGCGCAAACTTTCCTTGTATTCTTCCACCGTACGTATTCCCATCTTCTCTTCTCCTTTTTAAATTGTTTTCCCTCCGAAAAAAAATTCCCGGATGGAGTCTTAAGGGTTCCGCTACCAGCCGTGAATAAACAATAACCTTCTATCTTCAACCTCAGTGATTGATTATCTTACCATTTATGGAACGTCTCAACTATCGTTTTCTTTAGCATCGTCATGCCAGGCTAGATCCGGCATCACATTTGGGCCAGTCCCTACTTTCAGGGATTTATTGCTAAGTCATAACCTGGATTCCGGCTTCCGCCGGAATGACGGCCTAACCCATTGTTTTTGAATAATTTTTATGCTTTGTTAGTGTCCGCTTCAAGTGGGAATCAAGGTTTAGTTTTCAAATCATTCTTACTTTACTGGGGGATAGGAATCGTGTACATTGGGATGCGATCTCGACGAAAGATCTCTGAAAGGAGAACTAATGGAATTTACAGAATTTGAAAACCTGATCAAAACCCGAACCTCTATCCGGCGTTGGCAGGAAAAACCGGTTTCTGAGGATTTGCTTCTAAAAGCCGTTGAGCTGGCCACCTGGGCCCCTAATGGCGGTAATATTCAGAACTGGTATTTTTACATCATCACTTCCAAGGAAATCATAAAGGCCATCGCCGACGCCGTCCAGACCAGTGTCGATCTCATGGCCTCCTGGCCCGAAGTCGATGAATTTGGTGATACTTTCAAAAACTACAGCCGGTTCAGCACCTTCTTCCGAAGCGCTCCGGCGGCTATTGCCGTTGCTTCTTCCCGCTATCAATCCATTGCCGACCGGCTTCTAGAAAAACGGGAGAAAGTGGATCCCCAAGCGAGAGAGATGCGGGATTGGCGCAAGGTGGCAGACAGCCGGATACAGTCCACCTCGGCAGGGATCGCTTATCTGTTACTCATACTCCATCAGATGGGACTCGGAGCTACCTGGATGACCGGTCCTATGCAGGCCGCCGGAGCCATTGAAAAAATCCTCAAGGTCAAACCGGGATGGGAACTGGTCACCTTCATCCCCGTGGGCTATCCCGATGATCAACCAAGGTCGAGAAGCCGCAAGCCGGTCGAAGAAGTCTCGGAAGTGATCCGATAGGCCGGAATTTTACCGGCCAGCCCGTTGGGGAGGCGAAGGCTATTTTGTAAAGTGCTTTCGAACTTTGGCCGCAATCTGGCGATCCGTCATCTTGTCAACGATTTCAACGCCGGCGATGCGTCCGCCCAGTCCTTTTTTGACCAGCCGTTTCTTGAGTTCGCCCTTGGCCTCACCAGGACCGAAGATAAGAATGGTTTCCGCGTCTCCAATACAGGCAATTACCCCATCGTAATAGAGATTGAGATGTCCTGTACGGGCTTTTTGTCGTTTATCTTCCGCCGGTACCTGATGTAAATCATAGGGACCCTTAAGTGGGGAATCACCGGAACGGCGGAGCTGTTTTTCAACCTTCGATATGATCAGACCCATCTCCTCCCCTTTGTCCGTAACGGTCACGACCTTAGCCTTCTTATGGTCTATCCACAAACCCACTTTTGTTTTCATCGATATCTCCTTTGTTAATTAGTTCACCACAAGTTCTATTGTTACATTTTCTATTGTTACATTATAACTCCATAATCCAAGAATTTCTTTTTGAACGATGGAAACATCAACTTAGATTGTCTATCCCTCCCATCATCTCAAAATTGCCTATCCTTATTAAATTATTATAAATATTATTAGAATAGATTTTCAACAAGTTATTAGCTGAAAGATAGCCGGTGTCTAATGACAGTCGTTACAGACCTCTCCCCGTAAGCCTGCAAAACCTTCCCGGGCAATGATCGGCACCATGATCAGGGCTGCCACCGGATCGGCCCACCACCAGCCCAACAGGGCATTGAGCAACAGCCCTCCAAGAAGAATGGCCGAAAGATAGGCGCAAAGATCAGTCTGACGGGAGTCGGCTTTCATGGCCCGGCTGTTCAAGTTCGCCGCCGACCGGCGTTTGGCCCGGGCCAGGATAGGCATCAGGATAAGTGAAGCAATAGATAATCCGATCCCGACCGGGCTGGCATCCGGCGGCTCATAAGTCAGGAGAGATTTCAGGGCATCAAAGGCGACATAGGCCGCCAGGATCAAAAAGCTGATCCCCACCAGCTTAAGGGCGGTCTGCTCGCGGCTCTCATCGTGAACGGGAGAGGACAGCCGCCAAAGCAGTATGGAACCGGAAAGGCTTTCGATGAGTGAATCCGCTCCGAAACCAATCAGGGCGATGCTGCCGGCCAACCAGCCGGCCCCAATGGCCACAACGGCCTCCACCATATTCCAGCCGATAGTAAAATGCTCCAGCTTCCGGCCCTGCCGTAAATGTTCGATTCGATTTTCAGTACAGCAATCTGAACAGTGATCAGTATCCGTCACTTTTTTCTCCCTTGTATTCTGCTCTTGGTCCCGGGAAATAAATTTTAAAAAGAGAAAGTCGGGAAATTCTTTCAGACCGGCCAGCCGGGTGGAATCCCCAGAGGAACGCTGGTCAACAGGGCTTCAATATAATGGATCAACCCGTTGCGGATTTTGAATAATTCGGCCACCAGCATCGACCGGGGATACTGGGTGCGGGGAGCTAGCGGTATCACCCCGTAGCCAGGGATTTCAGCGGTTTTGACCGTTCCCGGCACATCAAACATGACCAGACACCAGACCAGTCCCAGTTCTTCATCGACGACCGCGTAGCGCCGGTCCCGGATTCTGGTCATATAGGTGAAGAGGGGGATTTGTTCGGCACAGGAAAGGGACAGGGGGAAGCCCAGTTCCTGATTATTGGTGGTTTTCAAGCCGTTCTCTAAACGGTTGCAGTCCGGGTGAAGCGGAATGAGGGCGGCGCTGTTTTTTTCCAGCCCCTCCAGATAGCGATCGGCGATTTCAACCATCCTTTCCCTTGACACCCGCTCCGCCCCGGGAACCGTTTCCGTTAATATCGGGACCGGAGAAACCAGGGTCTTGGGTTTGAAGGCCACATCCGGCCCGGCGTAGCGGGAGACCATGGTTTCCACCTCGCTGATCTTTTTATCCATCACTTTCAGTCGCAAGGCCAGTAAGGTCAGATGTTCCCCCCCTTCCTGGAGGGAGCAAAAGACACCGGCCTGGCTTTGTAA
>CAZSTT010000057.1:8474-12718 GCA_964609705.1 uncultured Thermodesulfobacteriota bacterium | reverse complement strand
GCCGATATTTTTAATATGATCGGGTTCGGGAGCCGCAAGAGCCCGGAACTGAGGAACCTGTTAAAATCCCTTTTCAATGAGGAAGAAGCCAATCTGGCGGTCAATCTATCGCCCATGGCCCCGGAAGCCCCCGCCAAGCTGGCCCAACGGGTTGGTGCTGATCCGGCCCGGGTGGCTCAGGTCTTAAACGAAATGGCCGACAAGGGGTTGATCTACTCCACCATCAAGAACGGGGAGAACTGGTACAAGCTGATTCAACTGGTTCCGGGGATTTTTGAGCTGCAATTCATGAAAGGGGAATTTACCCCCCGGGCCAAAGAACTGGCCGGTCTGTTTGACGCCTATTTTCATGCCCGCCTGGCCACAGTGGAAAGCACCCTCTCCCCTATCGGGGAAAGCATCCACTTTGCCCGGGTGATCCCCATTGAAAAAACCATCACGCCGACCATGAATGTCTTTCCCTTTGAGGTGGCCAGCAAATATGTCCAGGAGGCCCAGGTCATCACCGTTTCCGTCTGCTACTGCCGGCATGAGAAAAGGCTACTGGACCATGGGTGCCAGTATCCGGACGATGTCTGCCTGCAATTAGGTCCCTTTGCCGAATTTGTCAAAAACCGGGGCTTTGGAAAAGAGATCAGCAAAACAGAGGCCCTGGACATATTGAAACGGAGCGCCGATGCCGGCCTGATTCACACCTCCAGCAACACCCAGGAACGGATCGACTTCATCTGCAACTGCTGCACCTGCTGCTGCGGGATCCTGCAGGGAGTCAGTCTGTTCAATGCCCCGGTCCGAACCGTTTCCAGCAACTATCAGGCCACCGTGGACAGCGACACCTGTTCCGGGTGCGGGGAGTGTGTGGATCGCTGTCAGATGAAGGCCGTCGCCCTGGAGGATGAGGTGGCGGTGATCAATCCCGACCGCTGTATCGGCTGCGGGGTCTGCGTCTATCACTGCCCCACCGAAGCCATGACCCTGGAGTCCCGCCCCGATTTCCTGGAGCCGCCCAAAAGTTTCCGGGAGCTTATCGCCAAACAGGCGGCAGCCAAGGCCAGTTAAGGACTATCATGAAACTACTTTTGACTTGCTCACTCTTAATCGGGAGCCTGGCGATATACCTCCCGTTAAGTTTCGGAAACCAAAAAAACGAAGGGGATCTTTCGATTCCAGTCGGCGACCTCAAGATGGCTTATCGAATCTAAGGCAGCGGGTATCCTCTGGTGATGGTCATGGGTTACGGCAGCACCATGAAACTCTGGGAGCCGGAATTGATCCGCAGGCTGTCCTCTTCTTTCCAGGTGATTTTGTTCGACCATAGAGGAATAGGCAATACCGAAACCGGCCGGCGTCCCTTCACCATCGAGCAGTTCGCCGAGGATACCGCCGGTCTTCTGGAAGCCCTGGGTATTAAACAGGCCCATATGCTGGGTTGGTCTATGGGTGGCCTTATTACCGAGGAAGTGGCCCTCCGACATCCTGCCCGGGTCAATAAACTGATTTTATACGCCGCCCACTGCCAGGCCGGGTTGTTTCCCCCCTCGCCTGAGGTCATCAAAAAGCTGACGGATACGTCCGGCACCCCGGCAGAACAAGGGATGCGGTTTATCCGTTTGCTCTTCCCTCCGGCCTGGCTTCAGAGCCATGGAGAACGCGTTCAGGAGATCTTTTTCCGCCCTTTGGGAAATATCCCGGTTCAGACCATGGGCAAACAATCCATGGCCATTGGGTCCTGGAAAGGCTGCTGCGACCGACTGGGGGAGATCGCTAACCCTACCCTGGTCATAGCCGGAAACGAAGACCTCCTGGTCCCTCCGAAGAATGCGCATTATCTGGCCGAAAAAATACCCAATGCCCGACTGGTCCTCTATGAAAATACCGGTCACGGGCTGATGTTTCAGGATATGGAAAGGTTTGCTAACCAAATCATCGACTTTCTGAGATAACGAAACAAAGGGAAGATGAAGACCTTTTCAGGCTTTATTTTAAAGGGGAGGGTCCGGTAAGCGGTCTATTGATTTTATTAAGGCGCCGGGGTTCGAATAATTCAAACGGGCCAAATGGCACGAAGAACCGTTCCTTTTCCCTCCATGGATTCGATGGCAAACAAACCACCCGAAAGCTCAACCCTTTCCTTCATGCTGGTAAGCCCCAATCCCTTCTCGGGCCTAGGGGTGGATCGGACTTCCTCCAGATTGAACCCTCGGCCGTTATCCTGAATAACGAGTTCAATCCGATCGTCCAGTTTTCGTAACGATTGCCGGACCAGGCTCGCCTGGCTGTATTTGGCCATATTATTTATGGCTTCCTGGATCACCCTGAAAATAACGATTTTCAAGGAAAGCGGAACATCCCCCTCTTCGATACTTATCTCCTGCTCGACCGCAATGGTCGAATAAATGGTGTGAAACCGCCTTAAGAACCAGGAAAGGGTGGGTAGAAGGCCCAAATCGTCAATCATGGGCGGCCGCAAATCCGTTTGTATTCTTCGACAATCATCAACACATTCTCGTATCATGGGGATAACGGGTTCAAGATATTCGGCCGCAGAAGTCGGGGTCTTTCCGGTCTTCTGTATTGCCTCTTCAACCTTGTATTTAATGGCAGCCAGACTGCTCCCCAGGGTATCATGAATCTCACCGGCAATTCTCTTCCGTTCTTCCTCCTGGGCCGAGAGAAGTTTTTCGGATAACCGACGCAGGTCTTCATTCGCCCTGGATAGTTCCACCGTCCGTTCCCGCACCTGGAGTTCCAGTGTGTCGGAAAGTTTCAAAAGTTCCCCTGTGCGCTCCCGTAAAGCCTGTTCGGTGCGCAGGCGTTCGATGATTTCCCAGGAAATGTCGCCCAGGTGCAAAACGATCTTAACGTCGTTTTCCGTATAATCGGCCGGTTTGTTCCCTACTCCGATGATCGCAACGATCCAGTTACCCCTTTTGATGGGGACGACCATTTCCCGGATGATCAAGCTATGTCCCTGGGGCAGGCCTTTACGGTGAGGCAGTGCGGAGAAATCGTTATGGATGACCGGCCGTCGCTCACGCACACAATCGACCCAGACCCCGGCCTCAGAAATTTTATAATGACTCCCTTTCCCTTCAGCGGTGCACATATTTTGAAGCGTATTCGTAGACCAGTTCTGCAAGGAAAGCGTTTCCTGATCCGCTTCCAGAAAATGATAGAAGCTGATAGTGCTGCCGGTCTGCGCTTCGATCTCATCCAGGGCCACCTGAAGAAATGCATCCAGGGACCGGCTACTCTTATTGGATGCCGTCAACATCCGCAAACGGGCCTGATCAACACTTTCCACCCGGTTGCGCTCGGTGGTGTCCAAACAGGTACCGACCCATTCCAGAATACTTCCGTCGTCTTTGAAGACCGGCACGCCACGGGCCAGGAAGTGGCGATAAGTTCCGTCATATCTGCGCAGGCGATATTCAACTTCGTAGTCGTTCCTGGTGGCAACAGCCTCTCTCCATACCTTAATGGTGTGTTCCAGGTCATCCGGATGAAGGGCCTTCGACCATCCCCAACCTAAAACCTCCTCTGTGCTCTGGCCTGTAAATTTTCTCCAGGCAGGCAAGTCTTCTATGACTTCTCCGTCAGGATTGGTCGCCCATCCCAACTGGCCGGTCACTTCAATGTAAGATCGAAAGCGCCCCGAGCTCTTGACCAACTCTTCTTCCGCCTTCTTGCGCTTGGAGATGTCGCTCACCGTAGCCTTCCAGAGCAGCCCACGGGCGCTGTCCTGGTCCATTTTGGTTTGTATCTGCACCCAGAACGGCCTGCCGTTCTCTCCCACTAACCGCAGCTCAAAGGTCAGCGGGGCCTGCTTATTGATGAGTTGTTTTCGGGAAAGATAGTAAATATCCTGGTCATCTCGGAAAATAAACCGGGACATCGGCTGCCCGACCAACCGGCTTCGATCCAAGTCCAGCATTTGGGCGACAGTGAGATTCGCTTCCCTGATCACGCCCTGCTCGCTGAGGGTCAAGTACCCGACCGGGGCTAAGTCAAAGAGATCAAAGTACTTGGTTCGGGATTCTTCGAGTTCCACCTGCGCTCGGCGCAGCTCCTCATTCTGCATCTCCAATTCGATCTGGTGCACCTGCAATTCATGGAGCAGGCGGCCGGATTCTTCCGAGGTTTCGACACCCGGGACAGGGAATTGTCTCTTAAGCCGTTTCTCCGCTCTCCTGCGGAAAGTTTGCCCTGAATCGGACGAAGGATCAAGGAATTCATTGGGAGGG
>CAZSTT010000057.1:0-8374 GCA_964609705.1 uncultured Thermodesulfobacteriota bacterium | reverse complement strand
CGCATCAGGTCAATCTGTGAGGGGGACAGGGCCAGAGGAAGGTAGCGTCTTCGGGTACAACCGATGCCATGTTCACCGGTGATGGTGCCCCCCAAAGACAAAGCCAGGTGATAGACTCTCTCGGTAACCCTCGGAATAAGATCTTCCCATTGTTCATCCGGAATCCGGTCTTTTAAAACATTGACATGAACATTTCCATCACCGGCGTGGCCGAAATTGACGATCCTGAGGGAGAACTCAGCCGCAATCTGTTTAATGCCTTTTAAGAGAAGAGGAATTTGAGAGCGGGGAACAACCACATCTTCCATATGATTGACCGGGCTCTCAAAATTAAGGGCTTCAATGATCATTCTCCGGGCCTCCCAGAGTCTTAAGCGCGTGGGACGATCCTTAGCGACCAGAACGTCAAGAGCGCCGTGTTGGAAACAAAGCCGGCCAACGACTTCCGCCTCGGATTCAACACAATCCTGCCGATTGCCGTCCAGTTGGATCAGGAGCTGAGCGGCGGCATCCGTAAAAGGGAATTGTTTTTTGAGCAGCCTCTCTACGGCTTTCAGACTGTCTTGTTCCATAAATTCAATGGAGGTCGGAACAATCCGGTGGGCGATAATCTCCGACACGCTGTCGGCGGCCGAGAGAAAGTCGTCGAAAGGTACCAGCAGATCAATTTGAACCGTAGGAAGGGGAATGAGTCTGAGAACAATTTGGGTCACCACGGCCAGGGTGCCTTCGGATCCAACCAGCAACTGAATAAGATTGTAGCCGGTAACGTTTTTTACCAGCTTTCCGCCACAGCTAATGACCTCGCCTGAAGGAAGCACGGCCTCCAGTCCGCAAATATAATTCCGGGTCACCCCGTATTTTACCGCCCTTGGTCCGCCGGCATCTTCAGCGATATTTCCTCCTATGGTGCAGGAATCCAGGCTGGCCGGATCGGGGGGATAAAAAAGCCCTTCCGCTTCCACTGCCCGATGAATATCGCCGGTAATCACACCGGGTTCGACGGTTATCATCAGATTGTTTTTATCTATTTCCAGAATCCGATTCATCTTTTCAACAGAAAGAACAATACCGCCCTGGATGGGGACGGCCCCTCCGCTTAAACCGTAACCGGCCCCCCTGGGAGTGATCGGGATTTTTTCCCTTTGGGCCAACCGGAACAACTCACTGATCTGCCCGGCGTTCATCACCTTGACAACCACTTCAGGTTCGGCCCTTAATCCTATGACCTTGTCGTGACTATAGGGCTCGATCCGGTCTTCTTCAATCAAGACTTGACTGCTCCCGACGATCATACGGAGTCGTTCTATAATTTCCGGGGTCACTTTTTCATACATCGTTTTCACTCATAAAGCGGCTACACAGAAAATCCAATGGAGATAGAATATAATTTTTTGAGGGGCTCTCGACTTACTTTTTCAGTTTTCCATTGAATATCTCAAAAAAAAGGCGGTGACCGCCTGATTAAAGGCCACGGCGTCGTCGATGTTGACGGCATGGCCGGCATCCAGATCGATGATTTCAAGGAGAGGCATACGGGCTTCAGCATAATCCCGAAGGGGTTGGAATCGTTTTTCCCTGGTACCACAGACTAAGAGGGTAGGAACCTTATTCTTTTCACATTTTTCACGCAAAGAAAGCTCTGCCGAGGTATATCGGATCGTATTGGCCACGCCTAAGACGTTTAAGGCCTGACAATCTTCCAATAAAGGTTCCTTAACTTCTTCAGGGAGGGAACGGGCATTGATCGGATGGACCGGAATCTTGATCAGCCCTTCAGGTCCCAGTTCCAGGAGCCTTTCAGCAAAAAAATTCGCTCCTTGGACTGCCGCCTCCCAATCATCAATTTCCCTGAAGGCCGACATGCTGTTGGTTATCACCTGGGCGATGAATCGCTCCGGATGGTCCAGGGCATATCTCAAAGTCAGAGCAGCCCCCAGGGATTGACCACACACCAACCATTCGGAAACTCCCAATCCTTCACGAATATGTTCAAAGGCCTTGACATACCCTTCCGGCCGGTAGGGATCCGGCGTTTCCGGAGCCGGTGAACGGCCGTGTCCCAGGAGTTCTACAACCACCGGACGGGTTACCTGGGAAAGGGCTTCCAGATTGAGCCTCCACTGGGCCCGGGAGGAAAGAATTCCATGGACCAGTAACAGGTAAGGACCGTTACCGGGATGGACTTCAAAATAAAGCTCAGGGGCAGGGCTTCTTGATTCCAATCTGAAAAATGACCCCGTCTAAGATTTTTTTACTGGCCTGTTGGAGTACCGGAGTACTGGAGTGTTGATCTCAAAAACCACCTGCCTAAATCCATTACTCCATTATTCCACCACTCCAAACCCCACGCTTTTTTATTCTGCCTGCCGCGCCTCTCTTCGGGCGTAATACGTTGAAACCTGGGCTATGGAGCGGAAGGCGTCGGTGAGGTTCTCGAAAGTTAAAATTCCTTTTTCAAAAAACAGGCGGCAGGCCCTGCGCCGGACCTCTTCCAGGTCTACATCTTCCGGTTCCCGTCGGCTGTTGGGTAGGACCAAAACAACCGGCTTGCCGGTTTTGTCTCGGACTTCTTCTATGGCCTTTATCAGACCACGGTAAGGCGTAGCCTCATCCAGGGTCATTTCCCCCAGTCGTAAAATGGATTTATAGATGTAGAATAACTGGATCAATATCTGGAGGTCGATCGTTTTCTCTTCCCCACTCTTTAACAGGACCTCTTTCAAAATTTCCGGAGGAACTCCGGGATTGGCGGCATCAACCGGGTTGGTGGCGCTGGAACCCGGCTTGGGGAGAATGGCCATTATTTTTTCCTGGGTATCGGGTGGTAATAACGGAAGTTCGATGCCGAAGATCTCCGCCGTGTCACAAGCTGCGACGCCAAGTGCGCCGCCTCCCCCGACCGCGGCCACGCCCCGAACAGGTCTTTCAGGAAGGACCACCGAGGATAAGGCGGCCTGGGACATTTCCCAGGAGTTGTTCACCTGAACGGCATTGGCCTGGCGCATCATCGATTCCCAGATTTGCCTGGTGCCCCCAAGGGAAGCGGTATGACTGACCACCGCCCGGCTTCCGGCCTGGGAAAGACCTCCTTTATAAATAATAACCGGCTTTTTAGCGGTGACTTCCTTGAGGACCTTGAAGAAGGCCCGGCCGTCCTCCACCCCTTCCATGTACATACAGATCACTTTGGTTCCCGGATCATCCCCCAGATACTGGAGCAACTCCGTTTCCCTCAGATCAACCCCGTTGCCGAAACTGACCACCTTGCTGAAGGTCATGCCCAGGGAACTGCAGTTCATGACAAATTCTCCGGCCATGCCCCCGCTCTGGGCCAAAAAGGCAACGGGACCGCTTTCCCGCCGGAAATCCAATCCGGGCAATATGGTCAGTCCCCCCGCCGGACAATAGATCCCGAAACAATTGGGGCCCACCACCCGTATCCCCTTGCGGGATATGTTTTTAATCTTCTCCTCCAGGGCCCGGCCCTCGGGGGTAGCTAATTCCTTAAATCCGGCGGATAAGATCTCGGCCCCGATCACCCCTTTCAGTCGGCAGGCTTCCAGGGCTTCGGGAACAAAAGGGGCCGGAACAGCGATAATCGCCAAATCCAAATCCCCGGGAATCTCTTCCACGGTTTTATAGATCTCCAATCCGGAGATGGTCCCTCCCTTAGGATTAACCGGATATATCTCACCTTTATATCCGAAGTGGAGCAGGGTCTCGATCGTCCGGCTGCCGAATCCCATGCTTCCGGCCGAAACGCCGATGACAGCAATCCTTTTCGGATGAAAAATTCTTTCCAGCTGCATTTTGTTATTCTTTACATTATCCGTCATTCAATCAATACCTTCCTACGTAAGGGCGTAAAGGGTGAGAGCGAGAAGAGTAAGGGGAAATGAGAAAATAAAAAAAACCTAAGGTTTTTCCCTTTTTCTTTTTGCCTTTCCGCCTAACGCCCTCACGCCTTACGCTTTTATTCAATTAATTTCAACCAATGGGAATCCATATATTCTTCCAACTCATCTAATTCCAAGTCCAGGTCGGCCAACAAATCCTCCCCGCCGGTTCCAAAAACACCCGTCTCTTCCAGCTCCCCCTCCCCTTCCAGCTCTTCCAAATCCTTCTCGATATCCAGCAGGGAGGCCTCCCCCCACTCTGGTCCGAGGCCGTCTTCAAGCCCTGCGGGGTCCAGCCCTTTGGGTTTATCAAAAGTCATAAAAAAATTTCTCCTGGGAGATTCAACAGAATTTCATTCGGGGAATGGTCCCGGTGGTCGTATCAGGCCGGATTACTCTTTGACCTTGGATACCCCCAAATCAAAAGCCTTCAAATTGGCATCCAGGGTTCCGGCCGGCAGACTTTCCTGGATCACGGTCTGGAAATCTTCACGGCTCATCGGCAAGGACCCGGTCCCGGCCAGGGCCCCGATCATAATGATGTTTCCCAAAATCGGATTACCCAGTTTCAGGGCCTCATCCGTGGCTTCAACAAACCAGGCCTTTGAAGACAAATCCCGGATGGATTCCTGGATTTCCTCGATGGAAGGATAAGTCAGCTCCCCGGATATGACTCCCACCGGATAGATAGGACGGGTATTGGTCAAGACCTTCACTTCCGGATTTCCATAGGTCATCAAGACCCTGATGGCTTCAATCGGTTCGAGGGTGACGATCATATCGGCCTGCCCTTTGGGTATTTGAGGACTCCAGGTGGAATCGGCCGATACGCGAATATGGCTCATCACCGAACCGCCCCGTTGAGAGGCCCCGAAGGTTTCTCCGATGGTGACCTGGTACCCTCGGCGAACCAGCATATTGGAAAGTATTCTGGAGGCCATGACATTGCCCTGTCCTCCGACACCGGTAATAATGATATTGAAAGGGTCTTTGGGTAACTGTGTTGTTTCCATCGCCTTAGGCCGCCTCCTCTCTGATGATAGCATTGGTCGGGCACATATAAGAACAAACCCCGCAACCGGCACAGATCACTTCGTCGATCACGGCCGTCTTTTTATCTTTGTCCCAGAAAAGGCCGGGACACCGTAAAACCCTGGTACACAACCGGTTACAACCGCAATTCTCTCCGAGACAACGAGTCTCATCCACCAGGACCTTAAAATATTTCTTGGCCTTTCTTTCAGGAGACAGCGCGCATTTCTGGCGCAGGATTAGAACCTTGGCTCCTTCTTTATCAGCCATCAATTGGTTGAGTGTTTCCTGGGTTTCTTTCAGATTAAAAGGGTCCCTGATTTCCACCCGGGCCCCCAAAGACCGGCAAATGCCGGCGATATCGACTTCGGGCATGGGTTCTCCCATGGCATTGACCTGAAGACCGGGGTGGGATTGAAAACCGGTCATAGCCGTACCGCTGTTATCCAGAACCACCAGAGTGATATTGGATTTGTGGTGGACGGCATTGATCAGGGCCGGAATTACGGCATGATAGAAGGTTGAATCGCCGGACACCGCCAATACCGGCTGATCCAGGCCGAACTGGCCCAGTTTCCCGAAACCGCTGGCCACGCCGGTCCCGGATCCCATGGCATGCACGGTCTTAAGGGTTCTGAATCCGGTGGTTCCCAGGGCCATGGTATAGCAACCGATGTCGCCGCAGACAAACCCTTTGCGGTTATCCAGCTGGAGGGCATTATGGATGCTCCAGAAGGAGGCCCGGTGCGGACAGCCGGGGCAAAAGGTTTGCTCTCTGGCCGGCACCTTGACAAAATTCAGGAGTTTGGCTTTGTCCTCATACTCCTTGGACATCCCCTGATATTCGATCCCCATGATTTTTCCCAGGGCGGAGACGACAAAATCCGGATTCATCTCCCCGGACATGGGAATGTCCCCGCTGTTTTTACCGTAAAAGGTCTTGGCCCCGATTTCCCTGGCTTCTTCGGCGGCTATGATTTTTATATTTTCCTCCAGAAAGGGGAGGACCTCTTCGATGATTAGAATCTTGTCGGTCAGCGACAGATATTTTTTAATCAGTTTGGGCGGCAAAGGCCAGGTGGTGCCCATCTTCAATAACCCCACCCGGTCTTTCAGCCCCAGCAGTTGAATGGCCTCCCGGCTGTAAAGGGTACAGGCACTGCAGGTAATCAAAAGAAGCTCGGGTTTTTCCGGGCCCACATAGGTATTGAACGGACTGTCTTCAAAGAGTTCACGTACCTTTTTCAGTTTCTCCTGCTGCTGATTATGTTTATAAGCGACCGGAGCACTGATGACCAGCCCTTCCATGGGATCGAGCACGAACCCGTCGTACTTAAATTCGGCCTGGTGCTCCGTGCCCGGGAGCTTTCCCAGAACGATGTTCCCGCTGGCATGGGACATACGGGTTACGCTTCGGAGGACCACCAGGCTCCGGATGGTCTCCGACAACTCGAACGCCCACTTGGTCATTTCCTTTGCCTCCTGAAAATCACCCGGTTCCAGAAGAGGAATTTCCACCATTCGGGAGAAATGCCTCGATTCTCCCTCGTTGACACTGGACAGGGCACCCGGATCATCACAGGTGACCAGGACCATTCCGCCCCGGGTTCCGGACCCGGCCAGATGAAGCAGAAAATCAGAGGCCACATTGACCCCGTTCTGCTTCATGACACATAAGGATCTCAACTGGGCGAAAGAAGCGGCAGCAGCGACCTCCAGAGCCACTTTTTCATTGGTAGACCACTCCACGTAGAGATTTCTTTCCTTGGCCGCCTTGGCCAAACTTTCGATTATTTCCGAAGAGGGCGTCCCCGGATACCCGCTGGCTACACTGATCCCGGCCTCCAGGGCACCCCGGGCAATGGCCTCATTGCCCATGAACAAAACCTGCCGCCCCTCTTGCTGATCCGTTAATTTTGACATAATATCCTCCGTATCCTTCTCGTTACTCGTAGCTCGTTACTGGTTACTCGTTACTGGTTTATTGGTATTGGTTTTTTTCGTTAACAAGCAACCAGTAACCAGCAACCATCAATTTATTCATATAACATCTCGCCTGTGCCCCGGCCTTTTTCACCCAAGCGTTCCAGAGCGCCTTTTTTCTTTTCCAGGGCGGCATTTTTCAATTCTTCAAGATTACCGGCCGGCACATCGCGGAACTCCAGAACGCCTTTGGATCTGGCAAGGTCCAGCAATTCCTGACCGCGTTTGGAACGGACAATTACCTGATTCCAGGTTCTGGTCTCCGCCCAGTCTTCCGGCAGCCGGGCCGATCCGACAGAGATATCGCTGAATTCGGCGGTGCTGTCCACACAATATCGGCAGGCCTCCCGGACGCAAGGTTGGATTTCATCCATGGGAAAGGAAAGAGTCCCCTTCTTGGTGTAAATTTCCACCTGGCCTTTTCCCGGCGGGATATCCATGCCGACGATGTCCGATAACTCGGTCTTGGTTTTCAACAGATCCGCAAAGGACCGCCAGGAAAGGGTCCAGCCGCAAAATAAGCCGATAACCAGTTTCAACTTATCGATCTGGTTTTCATTGGAGGCTATGGGTTTCACGCGCATCTTGGCCAGGGCCTGGGCTTGGCAAGGCGTGGCTACGACACCGACCCGTTGTTTTTCTCCCTGTACCGTTTTATTGAATTCGGCAACGGTCGGGGAAACCATGAATTTACTTTTCCCCCGTTTTTTGATCTCTTCGGGATCCTCCACCGTCACCCCATGATGCTGAAAATCCTCCTGGTCTTCAGCGACAATGGCTACCTCAATCAGCCCTTCCTGAAGGGCCAGCGTCAGGAGGGCCGTGACCGTTCCTCCATGTTGCGCCCGGCTCCGCAGTTTTTCATCCGCAGCCCTGGCGATATAGAATCCTTTCATGGCCCCAAGTTCCGGGGTCAAATCCGCTTCATCAAAGAGTTGCTTCCTCAGCGACTCGTACGGGGTAGGTGTGCGTGGACAAAAGGCATAACAACGACCTTCCTTGAGATCACAGGCATGCAGCACGATCGTCTGGTCGTTGTAAACAACCTGGTAAGGGCAAAGGCCGACACAGGCCCCGCAGCCCGTGCAGAGGTGGGCCTTTTGAACCAACTCCTGGAGCTCTTTTTGTCCCCTGTTCTGGTTTTGATCTTCCATTGGTAATAACCCTCCTGCTTTAACACGAAAATAGCGTTTAAAGTCCAACGAGTCTATTTTCATGTCCCGGCTTCTGTTCAGAAGCCTCCTGATTAGGTCACCAAAGGTGACCGTATGGTGGTGTCACGCCCCAAAAGGCGGGGCATGACTGTTTGGAATAAGGATCAAGATCCTTATAGTAAGATTTTCTAACATTCTAAAAAAAGGCTGTCAAATGAAAATAAAAAATACGGCTGGCTACCCGATCTTTGGTGCGAAAATAGGGTTCACCACCCAACGAGCCTATTTTCATCCGGTTTCCTTCGG
>CAZSTT010000056.1:13585-18172 GCA_964609705.1 uncultured Thermodesulfobacteriota bacterium | reverse complement strand
ATTTTGGCCAAATCGCGGGCCTGTCGCAAGGAGGAGGAAAAGTCTCTGACCGTTGACTGAAGCCTGGCTGAAGACAGAAGACCTGAAAAAGAAACCATCACCAATCCCAGGATCAGCAGGCTCAACAGCAGGACTATGATTACTTCCAGCAGGGTGAATCCCGATTCCCCTGATTTTTTAAAAACTGAATATCGAATGTCGAATGTCGAATGTCGAATCACGAAGTCTATTCCAAAGGATTCCAGGGGTCAGGGGTTCAAGGATTCGAGTGAAAGGCATGGAAGTTAAACCCACGGTTCCCAGGAGGGAACCTTTTCTATAGCTCGACAAAGTCGAGCGGCTGAACCCTTAAATCCTTGAATCCTGGAACCCTATCTTCGTCCTAAAACGGCAGATCCGTAATACTGAAGATGGCCATCAGCATGGATAATACAATAAAGCCGATAACCAGCCCCATTCCCAAAATCATCGCCGGTTCTAAAAAGCTGATAAATCTTTTGATGGAAACCCGCAGACTCTTTTCATAGGCGGCGGCTACTTTTAACAACATCGTATCCAGTTGCCCGGTCTCCTCCCCCACCTTGATCATGGAGATGGCCAGTGATGGAAACACTCCCGCCGCCGCCAGGGGAAGGGCCATACCCTGGCCTTCTTGCACCCCCTTGGAAACCGGCTCCAGGGCCGAGGCAATCGCCTGATTACCAATAACATCCCGGGAGTTTTTCAGAGCTTGAAGCAGGGGAACCCCGCTTTTGATCAGGGTCCCCAGGGTCCGGCAAAACCGGGCGGTTTCCAGTTTGCGGATGATTTCCCCCATCAACTTCAATTTTAGGCCATCCCAGCGATTTCGGCCCTGTTCCGATCTGGTGTAAGTTCTGAAGAGTATCCAGCCCAAAATAAACAGGGCCAAAACGAGCCACCAGTAGGTTTTCAAACCCTGGCTGAAGGAAAGTAAAACTTGGGTGGAAAAAGGAAGGGAGCTTCCCAGTTCGGAAAAAATAACGGAAAATTTCGGCAAAACATACGTCAGAAGGATAATGATCGACAGGCCGCCGGTGGACACCAGGATGATGGGGTAGATCATGGAAGAAAGAACCTGTTCTTTCAGTTCCTGGCTTGATTCCAGGAATTCGGTCAGCTTTTCCAGCACCACCGGTAATACCCCGCCCGCTTCTCCCGCCTTGATCATGTTGATGTAGAGTCTGGGAAACATCCTGGGGTTTTTTTGAAGGGCGTCGGAAAAAGAATTCCCTTCCCGGATTGATCGGAGAATGGACTGGATCATGGCCTGCTTCTCTTTGTTCTCAGAAATGCCGGCCAGGATATTAAGACTCCGATCCAGGGGCAGGCCGGCTTCTAAAAGGGAGGCCAGCTCCGTGGTAAAATTGAGGAGGTCCGCAGTCGAAGAGCGCCGGGCAAAACGCTTTTTGAGCCCTTTTCCGGGAACAAAAATTTTTAAGGGAATGATATTGGAATTCTTCAGCCGTTCCAGGGCGGCCTGTTCATCGGCGGCCTCAATGGCCCCTTCGATAATAGTCCCCTCGGCATTGGTTCCCCGGTAAGAAAAAACAGCCATTAGACCTCTTGCGTGACCCGGAGGACTTCCGGCAAAGTAGTCATCGCCATCTTAACCTTTTCCAGCCCGTCTTCCAGCAGGGTCCTCATGCCGTTGGCCCGGGCCGCTTCCCTGATCTGAATGACGTCGGCATTTTTCAGGATCATTCTCCGGATGGTATCATCGATTAGAAACAATTCATAGATCCCGACCCGCCCGTAGAAACCGGTGCCGGAACAATGCTCGCACCCGGTTCCTTTATAAAGGGTTTCAATGCGGCCCTTCTGCAGGTGAACCAACTCTTCCTGATCCGCCGGGTCAGGATCAACCGCCTTGCAAAGCGGACAGATCACCCGCACCAGACGCTGGGCCAGCACGCCCCGTATGGTTGATGAAAGCAGGAAGCTTTCCACTCCCATGTCCAGCAACCGGGTAATGGCGCTGGGGGCATCATTGGTGTGCAGCGTGGAAAAAACCAGATGGCCGGTCAGGGCCGATTGAATAGCGATCTCAGCCGTTTCCAGGTCCCGAATCTCCCCGATCATAATGATATCGGGATCATGGCGGACGATATGCCGTAAGGTCCCGGCAAAATTCAATCCGATCTGGGGTTTGACCTGGATCTGATTGATTCCCTTCAGCTGATATTCGATGGGATCCTCTACGGTGATGATTTTCTTATCCGGTGAATTGATCTTGTCCAGAGCCCCATACAGGGTGGTGGTTTTACCGCTTCCGGTCGGTCCGGTGACTAAAATAATGCCATTGGCTTTTTTAATCAGCTGATTAAAGACAGTAAGCGTTTCTTCCGAAAATCCCAGTCGATTGAGGTCGATGGTGACACCCTCTTTTTGGAGGATCCGCATGACCACCCCTTCGCCGTAAAGCACCGGAATGGAAGAGACCCTCAGATCAATCTCTTTATCAGCCACCTTTAATTTGATTCGGCCGTCCTGAGGCAACCTTTTCTCGGCGATATTCAGTTTGGCCATGATCTTAATCCGGGAGAGGATGGCGGCCTGTAAATTCTTGGGCAGGGATTCTATTTCGTGCAATACCCCGTCGATACGATATCTCACCTTTAATTCATCCTCGAAGGGTTCGATATGGATGTCGCTGGAACGGCTTTCCACGGCCCGGGTGATGACCATATTGACAAGTTTAATGATCGGGGCTTCTGAGGCCAGATCTTTAAGATGCCCGATATCCTCTTCTTCCTCTTTTAAGAATTCCAGATTGTCGGTTTCAATATCTTCGATAATCCGGTTGATATTTTGGGCCTCCTGACCGTAAAATTTAGAGATATAGTCCGCTATCAGGTCCCGGTCTCCGGCATAGACCATAACTTCGGCCGAGGTGGCCACCTGCAGGGCGTCGATGGTCTCTTTATCTTCCGGACAGCCCATGGCCACTTTAAGAATATTATTTTTAAATTCCAGGGGGACCACCAGGCTTTCCCTGATGAAACGGGATGAAATCCCTTCCAGGGCCAGGGGTATCTTGGGGAGTTGATCCGGATTTAATGGAATTATTTCAGAGACCATCGTTTATTACCTCTTATTCCTTATATGACCGCTTTACTAATTTTTACCACTCTTCCTATCCATTGTCAACATTAACCGTCTAATATTTCTATATTTTACCGGATGGGCCTCAGCCCGAGGAGCGATTATATTTTTGATTCCTCCAGCAAATCCCTGATCGCCGGTTTTATATAGATATCACCAACCGGGAAAGGTCTTAAGGCCTCCAGAATTATCCGTATTTTCTCTTCCAGTGCCGATTGAAAGTGGATGATCAGAACATATTCCCCTTTCAGGCGACAGAGCCCCCCGGAAACGGAGGATTCCTCTACCGTAACGTTTTCGTAACGGACCGTTATTCCCAGTTTCCCCGCCAGTTCTTCCAGTTGATTTAAAACAAGTTCCTTTTTCAAGAAATTTCCAGTTCAGACCGCTGAGATGAGTGATAAAATCTTAATAGACAGGAAACCGTCTCACTGAAGCTGTCAAGGCAGCCTTTGGAGAGGATTAAAACAACGGACCTCGGGGGCCAAGCCTAGCGACAGGCCAGTACTGTTCTTTCGGTAAGGGCCCTGGCAATCGGCACCAGGTACCCGTTGTGGGTCAGGGGATCAGCCCCGGCCACGGCTGCCTCACCGGCCTCCTCAGCCATTTTTTCATCAAGCACCTTTCCCTGGATCACCTTTTCAGCTTGAAGGGGCCGGTAGGGTTTGACATAGACCGCATTCAAACAAATACGGACTTGATCGACCTTCCGGTCTTTTAAGGTGACTGCGGCCGCGCAGTTGACGATAGGAAAATCAATGGACTTTCTAAGGGCGAACTTGAGGAAGGCGCTCCTGGTACCGGGGCCGGGAGTGGGGATTTCGATCTCCCGGACGATTTCGTCTTTTTCCAGCACCGTGGTTCCGGTCACACTCACCTGGAAAAATGCTTCGGCCGGAATGGTCCGTTTCGTGGTTTTAATGCGGCTATTGAGGGCGATCAGGGCCGGGGCCGTATCGCTGGGGTGCACAGCATAGCAACCCTGATCGACACTGCCGCCGAAGATGGAGTGATAACGGTTGTCCCCTTCAAGGGCATAACAGCGTCCGCCTCCCTTTCTTAAACATGGGAATCGATTGTCCGGGGAGCGGTAATACCAGCAGCGGATATCCTGGCAGATATTTCCGGCCAGGGTTCCCATCTCCCGTATATGGGGGGAAGCGGTTTTCCCTGCCGCCTGAGACAGGGCTGAAAATTTTTCTTTCACCGCGTGATGGACGGCAATATCCTCAAGCCGGGTCAAAGCGCCTATGGTCACCCCATCCGAATCCTCTCGAATAAAATCCAGGCCGGGGATGGATTTCAGATTAACGACCGCTTCGGGATAATCAGGCAGGATCCGGTCTTTCATCTTGCCTAACAGATCGGTTCCTCCGGCCATGAGCTTTGCCCTCCCCTGGTACCGTTGAAGAATGGCAACCGCCTCGTCCAGGGATCGGGCATTGACATGAAAGAATTTTTTCA
>CAZSTT010000056.1:6458-13485 GCA_964609705.1 uncultured Thermodesulfobacteriota bacterium | reverse complement strand
ATCCGATTCGGTGTGATCGGAAAATCATCGATCCAGACACCCAGGGCGTTAAAGACCGCCGGCCCCAGCAGGGCCGGCACCACCGTGCCGATATCCTCGCCGATGCCCACTACCCCATAGGGGCCGTAACCCATGCCGGTCTCCACCAGGATCGTCTCGATAGGACCGTCGATATCGAGAATGGTGGCAATCTTGTAATCCAGGAGATTACCGTTGAGCATAACCCCGGTCACCGGGTCATAAATAACCTCTTCGGTCAAACCCCGCCCCACGCCCATATAGGTCCCCCCGTATTGCTGTCCGTGACAGGACAGGGGATTGATGGCCTTGCCTACATCATTGACGTTGACCACTTTGGTGACGATCACCTCTCCGGTCTGAGGATCGACCTCCACCTCCATAAAATGGGCCTGACGACAGAATTTGGTGTAGATATGTTCAGGATGATAGGTCCCGTCCTGAACATGATATCCATAAGCATATAAGGGAACTGAAAAAGGTGTCCTGAGCCCCAGGTTCTCATTGTCGGTCATTGGACCGGCCGATCGGGAGGGGCCGACGAATTCAGCCAGGGAGACTCTTTGGGAAGGGTCTTTTTTAAGATAAATGATGCTGTCCCTCATATCCAGGTCTTCCGGTTTGGCCTCGGGAAAGAAGGAAGGAAAACTACCCCGCTGGGTTTGGGCCACGGGAGCGGCGGCGGCTTCCAGGATCTGCCGCTTTAAAATTCTGGCGGCATTACGAACGGCAAAGCCGTTAACGGCCATATTGGTGGAAGAATCCGGAGTCATGCGGAAGAATCCGGGATCAACCCGGGGGTTATAATAAATATCCTCCAATTTCATTCCCAGTTCATCGGCCGCGATGCGGCAGTAAGAATTTTCGGCATCCACGCCGTTGTCGCAGCCCATGGCCAGTATGGAGGCGGTGCCATCATTTCGCTCAATACGAATAGCCATCTCACTGGAACCACCGGAGTCGTCCCATTCATGGGCCCAGGTGAAGGCCAGGCCGTGCATCCGGCCGTTGGGGAGTTTTTTTGTCCCGGGAGGATGCCATTTGGCGTCCCAGTCGATGGCCTTCTTTCCCTGGTCGATACATTCCCTCAGGCTGTCTCTGACTTCAAAGCCCCGTTCTTTTTTCTGTTGATTCAGCCATTCCGTATCATGGCCGAAGGCCCCATCATTTTTTAAAGCAACCACGGTGGGATCCAGCTTTAAGGCATTAGCGATATGGTCAAAGACCAGGGACTGGGTGTGGGTGTTGGCGTTCTGCTCACAGCGGGTGGGGACATTGGGCCCTTTATTGGTCATCACGGTCAGAAATTTACCGTAAAGGTTAGGAATGCGGGTATTCTCCACTAAGTGTTTAAAGAAATGAAAGACCGGCCATTGCTGATTGGCCAATACCGCCCGGCCTTCGACCGCGGTAATCGTGCCGTCTTTTTTGGCCCCCACTTTAAGCCAATAGGTGCCTTCATCCATTTCACCGCCGAAAAAATCCTCCCTTCGGGTGAAGGTCCATTTGACCGGCCGTCCGGTACGTCTGGCCAGCAAGGCGGCGCAATAATGGCCTCCAAAATTCCAACTGACCTGGCTCCATCCCCCGAAACTGGCCCCCTGATAGAGACAATGGACCAGAATCTTGTTCGTGGGGATTCCAAACCAGGTGGAGACGAGCCTCTTGGCAATATGGGGGCGCTGCTGTTTGACCCAAATTTCGGCGGTATCCCCGTTCCAGAGAAAGACCCCACAGGGCCGCTCCGGACCGATCCAGGTATGCAGACGGCGTTCAGACCGGAACTCAACAGTTTGGTCGGCCTCGGCAAAACCTTTTTCAATATCCCCCTTTTTTATGTCCGAATAAGCCTCACCGAGAAGGACTTCGTTATAGATATTTCCCCAGGTAAATAGTTCCGGGAGAGCTAATGGGGCCTCCGGTTTTAAGGCCTCCTCCGCCTCCAGGACAAAGGGGCGGACCTCCCATTCGATATCAATCAGCCGGAGGGCTTCCTCGGCCAGGTCTTCCGTATCGGCCGCCACGGCCGCCCCGCATTCCTGCCCCTGGAAATGAACGATCCCGGGAATCACCGGTTCAGCCTGCGGCACATGCCCGCCCAGATCGGCTGCTTCCGGCAGCTCCGGATCATCATAGCGGAGGACGGCCCGGACACCAGGCAACTCCTCCGCCCTGGCTGTTTTCATACTGAGAATTCTGGCATGGGGATAGGGAGAGGTCAAAAAACGCATATGCAACAGGCCAGGCAATTGGACATCCATGGTATAGTCGGCCCGGCCCCCGGCCTTCTGGAGTCCGTCCAGCCGGCGCGGGCCTCGTTGGCCGATATAGAGGTATTCTTCCCGGGGGTATTTATCGGCCCCCAGGTTATCCAGCATCTCCTTCATCCGGGAGATTTCTTCAGACATCTTCTTTTCCTTCCCTTACTCTAATGAAATCCTGAAGGGCCATGGGATGCTGCGGGTAGGTCCCGCAGCGGCAGAGGTTTCCGGCCAGGGCCTCCCGAATCTCCTGGTCTGTAGGAATCGGGTTTTTATCCAACAGGGCCTTGGCCGTAACCACAAAACCGGGGGTACAATAGCCGCACTGCATGGCGTGGTGTTCGGCGTATTTTTCAATCAGCCTGGGGTGTTGGGAGGCCACTCCTTCAACGGTTTCGATAACGGCCCCGTCACATTCGATAGCCAGGGTCATGCAGGAAAGGATGGCCCGTCCGTTCATGATCACCGTACAGGACCCACAGGCCCCCCGGTCACAGAACATCTTGGCCCCGGTCAGCCCCATCCGATCGTGGAGGAGATAGTACAAAGTCCATTCCGGTTCAACCAGCCAGGAATGGGATTCACCGTTGACGGTCAGCCGGATAAGTCCCTCCTTCTCCGGGACCGGTTCTGTCTTGTGCTCAGACAGCACATGGACTTTCAAGGACTCAAAATCTTCCTGGAGATTGTAACAATAGGGGCACTGGAGCCGGGTTTCCGGTTTGGTCTTCTCGGACACGTTCTTTCTCCTCTAGCTCGTTTCCGTCCGGAAATTCGAATTTCCGGATGAGAACGAACTCATTTTACGTTTTTTAGGGTCCTCAGGTACCGTGATTGGGCCAGGCGTTGATCGTATTCCTGTTTAAAATAGGTTAACGAATCCAAGATCGGCAGGGGGGCGGACTGTCCCAGCCCGCATAAGGAGCCCAGCCTCATGGCGGAGGCCAGACCCTCCAGGGATGAGATATCTTCTTCACGGCCTTCCCCTTGGACCAGCCTTTGAAAGATCCCCTTCATCACCTCAGTTCCTTCCCGACATGGTGTGCATTTACCGCAGGATTCTTCCTTGAAAAATTCAATATTACGCTGATTCATTTCAATCATGTCCCGGCTTTGGTTGAAGACGACCACAGCCCCCGAACCCAGGACGTATTCAAAAGCCAGTGGAGTATCCAGCATTGATCCCGGTAAAATCCTCCCCGAGGCCCCGCCGACCTGGACCGCCTTTATATCTCTGGCGCCGGCCAGGTCCAGAACCAGCTCTTTCAGGGGGCTGCCCAAGGGGAGCTCATAAACCCCCGGCCTTTCCACATCTCCGGAAACGGAAAAAACCTTGGTGCCCCTGCTTTTTTCGGTGCCCATGGCCCGGAACCAATCGGGACCTTTTAAGAGGATGGGGGGGATATTGGCCAGGGTTTCCACGTTGTTGATCACGGTGGGTTTTCCGAACAGACCTCTTTCGGTGGGATAAGGAGGTTTTAGGCGGGGCTCGCCTCGCCTGCCTTCTATGGAATCCATAAGGGCCGACTCCTCCCCGCAGATATAGGCCCCGGCTCCTTCGAAAATTTTCAGGTCCAGGTTATTTAAATATCCCAGCTCTTCGGCCTGTCGGATAGCCTGGTTCAGGGGCTCCAACAAAAAATGATATTCCCCCCGCAGATAGATATAGGCCTTATTGGCCCCGACCGCGTAAGAGGCTATAGCCAGGCCTTCTATCAGAGAGAAGGGATCATAGGTCAGAAGGTGGCGGTCTTTAAAGGCGCCGACCTCCCCTTCATCGGCGTTGCCAATGAAGTATTTTTCCTCCCCGGGGGCCTTTCGGGCCAGTTCCCATTTCAAACCGCAATTAAAACCGGCCCCGCCCCGGCCCCGGAGGCCCGAGGCCCTGACCGCATCGATCACCTGCTCGGGGCTCAAGTCCTCCCGGCATCGATTCCAGGCTTTAAATCCATCGGCGGCGATGTAGGTCCCGATCTCCAGGGGATCTATCTTTCCACAATTTCTCAAAACGATTCTCGTTTCCGGCACGGTATGCTCCCCAGAAAGTTAGGAAAACTCTTTTAGAATCCTTTCAATCTTTTCCGGCGTCAGATGTCCGTAAACCTGGTCATTGATCATTATGGCCGGGGACAGATCGCAGGCACCGAAGCAATCGGTTATTTCCAAACTGAACCGGCCGTCCCCGGTCAATTCCCCCGGGCCGATACCCAAAACCTGCCGGACCGATTGGACGATCATCTCCGCCTCCTGCATATGGCAAGGAAGGCTTCGGCAAATACGGATGACATATCGGCCCCGGGGCTTCCGGGATAGAAAGGAATAAAAACTGGTTACTCCGAATACTTCGTTATTCGGCAGATCGAGGCTGATAGCCAGTTCTTCCAAATCGGCGGCCGATAATCCGTTTTTCTCCCTCTGGGTTTGTTTTAAAACCGGGAGCAGATCGCGACGGGTGGAGTCAGACATTTTCGGCGTCCCTTTTCAGTCAACAGGTGCGGGTTTGCTTAAGGCCCCGGTGGGGCAGTAGGGGATACAGATTCCACAATCCCGGCAGACTTCTTTTTTTAAGGGGCCGTTCAAATCGGCAATAATCTTGGATTGGAACCCCCGAAAAGCCACACTTAAAACATGCTTTTGGGCAATCTCAGTACAGGCCCCGACACAGCGTCGGCAGAGAACGCACTTGGAAAGGTCCCGCCGGACATAGGGATTGTCGTTTTCCGGGGGATAATAGCGGGGTTCGTTGACCTGAAAACGTGGGGGACTGACCTCCAGCTCAGCCGCCAGTTTGTGAAGGGCGCATTGGCCGGCATTCGGATCCGTGACGCAGGACCCGGTGTGGGCGGTCAGCAGAAGCTCGATAATGGTTTTTCTGGTTTCCAGGACCTTGGGGGACCGGGTCTGAACGACCATCCCTCTGGAAACCGGTGTATAACAGGCGGCCACCAATGTCGGTGATCCCAACACCTCCACCAGGCAGACCCGGCAAACGCCGCTTGGTTTCAAATCCGGGGAGTGACACAAAGTGGGAATCCAGATGCCGTTTTCTTCAGCGGTCTGGAGGATGGTCATTCCTTCTCTGGCTTTAATTTCGGAACCGTCCATGGTCAGAACCAGATCACTCATAATATCCTCTGAAAAGATTTTTTTTCCAACTCTGTGGCTGTGTAAGATTATCTGAAAGATTCCCTTACTTGTCAAGAAGAAGTCGGTGGTATTATCCCGGGACCCTGCCAATAAAGGAATGATTCACTTCGGCGGAGAAGGCTTTGCTTTTCAAAAAAAAACCGTATAGGATATGAAAAAAAGGGGCATGGAGAAAAAAGGCGGGCTCCGGTCCCACTGTTTTTCCCGTGCACGGCTTTAGCTCTACGAAATAGAAATAAAAAGGAGAATCGGTGCAAGTAGACTTTTCAAAATTGGACCGGGCCTTTAAGCCCAAAACGGTGGCGGTGGTGGGGGCCAGTCAAAAAAACAACTTCCATTGGCTTCGCAATTTGAGCGAGTTTCAGGGAAAAGTCTATTCCGTTCAGGTCAACCCGGAATCGATTCCCGGGATCCGGGCGCTGGGAATAGAAAACTTTACCAACCTGTTAGATATTCCCCATCCTCTGGATCTGGTCATTGTAACCACTCCCAGGACCCTGGCCCCCCGAATCCTTGACGACTGCATTCTCAAAGAGGTTGGTGCCGTCCACTTTTTTACCTCGGGATTTGGGGAAACCGGCCAGGAGGAGGGGCTGAATCTGGAACGCACTCTTGTGGAAAAAGCCGAACGGGCCAATTGTCATATCGTCGGCATAAACTGCCGGGGCCTGTTTACACCCCGGATAGGCCTGAAACAGATAGCCGAGCAGTATAGCGGCCTGTCTGGTCCGGTGGGACTCATCTCGCAAAGCGGCGGCCACGCCATGACTTTCTCCCGCCAGGCCTTTCTGCAGGGATTAATCATCAACAAATCCATCAGCTTCGGCAACGGTATTGTAATCCGGGCCGCTGATTTCCTGGAGTACTTTGGGCAGGATCCGGAAATAAAAGCGATCGGGATGTACCTGGAAGGGGTCAAAGACGGCCGACATTTTTTCGAGGTCCTTAGGAAGGTGTCTGCTCAAAAACCAGTGGTGATCCTGAAAGGAGGAAGGTCCCGGGACGGGGGACGGGCCATAGCCTCCCACACCGGTTCCCTGGCCATCCCGATTGATATTTGGAATGCCGCCGTCAGGCAATGCGGTGCCGTCAGTGTGCCGGGTCTGGAGGAGATGATCGACACCCTGAAGGCCCTGCTCTTTCTGCCTCCGGTGGAGGGTGAACGGGTCGGCATTGCCGGAGGAGCCGGAGGAGAATCCATTGCCATCACCGACCTCCTGGCTGAAACCGGTTTGAAGGTTCCCGAGCTTACCCCAAAATCCTATGATGAGCTGAATACCTTCTTCTCTCTGGTGGGGGGGAGCTGCCGCAATCCTATTGATACCGACATCGGCCCCAACCGCCGGCATCTGGAACGGGTGATGATGATTCTGGCTGACGATCCCAATATCGACCATCTTCTGTTGATGACCCGGGTGGGAAAGTTTCTTTACTCCAGGGATCTGCAGGAAAAAGATATCGAGATAGCCGCCCGCATCCGGCAAAAGTCCCCCAAACCCCTGATCGCGGTGCTTCCTTTTGTAACTCCGGAGGAGATGCAGGAAGCCATAGAAATCATCCCCCGCTACCAGAGCAACGGTATTCCCGTCTTTCCCACCATG
>CAZSTT010000056.1:0-6358 GCA_964609705.1 uncultured Thermodesulfobacteriota bacterium | reverse complement strand
ACAGCCAGTCATTAAGCCTCCCTTTAAACTCTTCAAAACGTTTTACTTTCCATGTGCCTGAATACCGGACGGCAGCCATCAGGCGGGCCGGTTCGGACTTCAGGACCACCCGGGCATCCAGGGGTTCCGGAAGGGTGTCCAGGGAATAGGCTGAAGGCATCTTAAAAGTGATGCGATACTTGCCGCCTGTATCCTCCCGGGTAACCGGCGAAGTCATCGATATTTTTTCTGAAGTTTTTTCCCGGGTGACCGGGGCGGTCATGGATATGGCCTGCTTCTTCCGGTTATTTCCGGAGATATAATCGAAAAGTCGACGGAATCCTACATTGTCCACATTATCTCTTTCCCCATCTACCAATGTTTCGGCTGCAATATAAGGATCATATTGGCGCAGCTCAAAATTGCCATCTTTCAACAGCACCCGGTAAGGGGTCGTTTCAATCGCCATGAGCGGTCCTCCCCAAAAAACAGTCATCAATCCGAAAATAATAATCCAAGAATAAAATGAAGCTCTTTTCATTTTTGCCTCCTGTAATGAAATAGTCTTTCAGCAAAACCCCACTCGGAAGAGTCCTTAGGCATCCCTGATGGCATTTCCGATATGTCCCTGGTTGGATTTCACATAGTGGGCCCTGTTCTCGGCCCCCCCGGCGTCCAGTTCTTCCTTAATCCAATGGGAAAAAATCCGGCATATCACCGGGAACCTTCAGCTTCCAATCCGGCTCCCGTTTTTCCAAAAAGGAAACAACCCCCTCCTTGGCATCAGGCTGTTGTCCGGTCCAGGCGAAATATTTGTGGTTGATCCGTTCGGCCTTTTCAATGTCCGTTTCACTGAGAAACTGGTAGAGCATGTGTTTGGTCAGGGCCACACTGACCGGAGCGCAATTCACGGCAATATCCCGGGCCAGTTCCCGGGCTGTGGACATAAGCTGGTCATCGGGCACCACCCGGCTGACCAATCCAAATTCCAGGGCCTCCCGGGCATTCAGGATGCGGCCGGTATACATCAGTTCCGCCGCCCGGCTGATACCCACGATCCTGGGAAGCAGCCAGGGGCAGCCCACCTCGGGGATGATGCCCCGTCGGTTGAAGACGATTCCCAGCCGGGCGCTCTCCCCGGCGATGCGGATGTCATAAGGCAGGGTCATGGTGACCCCCACACCCACGGCCGCGCCGTTGTAAGCGACGATAACCGGTTTCTTGAGGGAGAAATAATATTTCAAAAGACTGCCCCGGTTTTCCTCCCGGGGACGGTTGGTCCCGTCAAAGGTGTTGCTGCCTCCCTGCAGATCGGCCCCGGCGCAGAATCCGCGGCCGGCCCCGGTCATGATGGTTACCCTCATTTCCGGATCCTCTTCCACCTCCAGCAAGGCCTGACGGATCTCCTGACCCATGGTCCAGGTAAAGGCATTGAGTCGCTCCGGTCGGTTCAGGGTGATGGTGGCGATCCGGTCCTTTTTTTCAAAAATAATTTCGGTGTAACTCATGATGTGCTCCTTTCAAAAAAAACGGTTTAAGGTATAAGGTACAAGGGGTAAGGTTCGATTCGAAAAATCTAACTGTTGGTTACCCTTTGGACAGTTCCGGCTTCCTCCGGAAGACTCTTCTTTAGATTGACAGTACGGTCGGCTTTGCCGATCTCAAGAAAGACTCCCATTCGGGAGCCGCGTCGATCGTCCCAAAAATAAGACCCCCCTTGGACCTTTTTCCAATTTCAAATAGGTTTGGTTAGATTTTCTTTTGCTTAATGGTCTTAATCAAGTTAAAATCATATGGAACTATTATTATTTTATCATTAAACCGACCTTAACAGGAGGGATTTTATTGTCCAACTCAGAAATCTGCTTTTTAACCGCAACGGAGATGGTCGAGCTGATCAGGAAGCGGCAGCTGTCCGCCCGCGAAGTCATGGACGCCCATCTGGATCAAATCGCGGCATTGAATCCCCGAGTGAACGCCATTGTCACTTTGATTCCGGACCAGGCCCGGAAAATGGCCGATACCGCCGATGAAAAAATGGCCAGGGGGGATAACCCCGGCGCCCTGGCCGGGCTGCCGATTGCCCACAAGGATCTGGTTTTGACTAAAGGTATCCGTACCACCTTCGGATCCCCTTTATTGAAAGATTATTTGCCGGACAGAGACGCCATTCTGGTCTCCAGGCTTAGGGAGGCCGGAGCGATCTGTGTGGGAAAAACCAATGTGCCGGAGTTTGGGGCCGGCAGTCAGACCTTCAACAGGGTCTTCGGTCCAACCCTTAATCCATACGATTTGTCAAAAACCTGCGGCGGAAGCAGCGGGGGAGCGGCGGTTGCCCTGGCCTGCAGGATGATCCCCCTGGCCGACGGGAGCGACCTGGGAGGCTCCTTAAGAAATCCCGCCAATTTCTGCAATGTGGTCGGCTTTCGCCCTTCCCCGGGACGTGTGCCGACCCAATCGTTTTTTGGGTGGTTTTCCTTGCCGGTTGAAGGTCCTATGGCCAGGACCGTCAGGGATGCCGCTCTGCTTTTAAGTGTCATGGCCGGACCGGATTCACGCTCTCCCATTTCCATTGCCGAACCCGGATCCAGATTCAACCGGGATCTCGGACGGGATTTCCAAGGGGTGCACATCGGCTGGAGCAGGGACCTGGGCGGATTGCCGGTCGATCCTGCGATAACCCGGGTTATCGAGAAGCACCGGTCAACCTTTGAGCAGATGGGTTGCCATATCGAGGAGGTGACCTTCGATTTTTCACCCGCCGATGCAATATTCAAAACGCTGAGACATTGGTATACTTACCACCGTATCAAAACGCTGGTCGGAGACCGCTCGGACCAGTTAAAAGACACCTTGCTCCGGGAAGTAGAGCAGGGGTCAAGACTTACTGCTGAGCAGATCGGTCAGGCAGAGATCAAACGCACCCTGCTTTACGAAAGTGTCCGCCAATTGATGGAAGGGTACGAATACCTTATTTTGCCTGTGAGTCAGGTGCCGCCCTTTAACGTCAATCAGGAATATATCACTGAGATCAACGGGGTTCAGATGGATTCCTATATCGACTGGATGAAATCCTGTTATTATATCTCGGTGACCGGTTTGCCGGCCATCTCAGTCCCTTGTGGCTTCACGACCGGCGGCTTGCCGGTGGGGCTGCAGATCGTCGGACGCCACCAGGCGGATTTTTCGGTCCTGCAGCTGGCCTATGCCTTGGAAGAGGCCACAGGTTTTTGGCGGCAAAGCCCCCCGATACTCCAATTACCTCACCGGATCTAAGCTCCAGTTCGAACCATAAAGGTTTCAACGGCCGAAGTTTTTCCAGTCGGGCTGTCTTTTTTCTATAAAGGCCTGGCCCATTCCGAATGCCTGTCCTGACGCATGAGCACTGACGAGGCCATTTCTGCTTCGATAAAGAGCCCCTCGGACACCGGAGGGCCCCAGCTCTCTACTCTACCCAGATATCCAGATATCCTTCTTTCAATTTTACAGGAGAGGAGACAAGTGCTATTATATAAAAAAACATACGAATAACAGCACTTATAAGAGCTCGAAACAAGTAATCAGATCTTAACCCTAATCTGACCGAGGAGGTTTCATGGAAGAGGCAAAGACCGAAGAGTTTGGTTACCGAAAATCGGAAGGGATGTGGAGTCATGTTTTTTCCAGCCACGCCTTTGAACCCATTCTGGACCGGGCGGAGGGGATCTATCTGTATGATACCGAGGGACGGCGTTATATCGATATTTCCGGAGGTCCCATGGCCATCGGGATGGCCCACGGCGATAAAAGAATCAATCAAGCTATAAGCAGGCAGCTGGATAAATTCGCTTATTGCCACCCCATGCTCTCCAATCAACCCCGGGCCGAGCTCTGCCAAAGGCTCAGTCAAGTGGCACCGGGGAACCTGAACACAGCCTACTTAAGCCCGGGAGGGGGATCGGACGCTATCGAGTCGGCCATCAAACTGGCCAGGCAGTATCATCTGGCCAGGGGCAACATGGAAAAGCATATGATCGTCTCCCATTACGACAGTTATCACGGCATGTCCCTGGGGGCCCTTTCCGTTGCCGGGGGGGCGGGAATGCGAAAACCCTACGATCCCATGCTTTTAAAATGGCCTAAGATCCATCAGTACACCGACTATGGGCGGTCAAAGGATTTAAGCCCGGCGGAATGGGGGAAGCGCATGGCCCAGGAGCTTGAGGAAGTGATCCACTGGACCGGCAGACAGTATATTGCAGCCTTCCTGGCCACTCCGATCGGCTGTGCAGCCGAATACGGATTGATGCCGCCGGCCAGTTACTGGAAAACCATCCGGGAGATCTGCACGGCCAACGATATCCTTTATATCGATGATGAGGTGGTCACCGGTTTCGGCCGGACCGGCAAATGGTTCTGCATCGAACATTTCGACCTTCAGCCGGACATGATGGTCATGGGGAAAGGGATTACCAGTCTTTACCAATCCCTGGGGGCCGTTATGATCAGCGACCAGGTGAATGAACCCTTTGCCAAGGGCACTTATTTCAATCACGGATTTACCAACCAAGGTCATCCGGTGGCCTGTGCGGCCAGTCTGGCCGTGATCGATATATTGGAAAAAGACGGCCTCATCGCCAACAGCGCTGAAATGGGGGACTATCTTCACTCCCAGAAAGATCGATTGCTGGCCCACAAGACCATTGCCGATGCCAGGGGGAAAGGTCTTTTAATGGTGATCGAAATCGTAGCCGATAAAGAGACCATGGATTTCTTTTCCCGGGAAGCCCGGGCCGAGTACTGGCTCCAGTCTATCGGCCTGAAAAATGGGGTGGTATTCTATTCCACTCTGTACGGCCCCCGCGTGCCTTCCATGGAGAAACGCGGTCTGCCCTTCTGGATCGCACCGCCTTTGTGCATCACCAGGGACCAGATCGATGAACTCCTGGAAGCTGTGGATACCACGCTCACCGAATGGGAGAAGAAGATGGGCGTTTAAGTGGTCTTCTTTTTTTTCGTCCTTATCTATCGGGTCGCCGGAATAACCGGCAGGTCCATATAAGAGGCGAAGTCGGCCTGGTGAAAAATGGTCTGGATGACCGGCTTTCCCTCGGCATCTTCACCGAAGGGATTCCCGGTGTTCAGATTGCGGTCGATTCTGGGAAAATTGCTGCTGGATATATCCAACCGAATACGGTGTCCCCGGTTAAAGACGATACTGGTGGCGCCCATATCAATGGTGTACTCCAGGATCTCACCCGGTTTGATAAGCTCCGGTTTCAAAACCGACTTTCGATAACGGGCCCGGATACATCCTTCGGCCACATTATAGGCCGAACCGTCCGGATAGACATCCACCAGTTTGGCCGTGAAATCCGTGTCCGGGGCCTGAGTGGCGGCAAAGAGGTGCAGAGATAACGGTCCGGTCACCTCCAGGGCTTCCTGCAATTCTGGGGTGGTATAGCAAAGGACATCATTTCTTTTTTCAAGATGAGTCTGGTCCAGGGGGCCCGGCACCAGTATCCCGGCCGGTAGGTTCCTTCCTCCTTGGGTGGGAACCGGGAACCTGGGGTCGTAGGTGTAGACATCAGGCGGTTCGGCACCCGGATTTTCTCTGGCCAAACAGCCGTCGCCGGCCGTTGAATTGGCGCGACCCTTGCTGTGGAGGAAAAAACGCTGCCAGGTCGTTTCCGGCAGGGGCCAGGTATCGGCGTTTTTCCAACGGTTCCGGCCCATGACAAAGTAACGAACCGGAACCAGAAACTTGCTTTCGATCCCCTTCAGGTATTTATTACAAAAGGCAATATGCCTTTCCATGGCAAACCCGGCCGCTCCCGAGGCGGTCGGACCGAAATGAAGCCCTCCCACATAGGGCGTCAGGTTCGTCTCATGGGCCCAGGGACCGCAAAAAACGTATTGCCCTTCTCTGGCTTCCCTTGAGCCGCCCCCATCTTTCATATTCATAAAATTCTCAAACAATCCTCCCAAAAAAAGATCGTACCAGCCCCCGGCATGAAAACAGGGCACTTTGACCTTTCCATACTTCCAGTAGAGATCCTCCTCGGATTTCATCCCGGCCAGAACCCCGTCTCCGATTCGAGCGGCAAACCCTTCTGACAATCCTTCAAAATTAAAGTAGGGAAGATCTTTCAGGGGGAGGTAGCGGCAGGCTTCATCGAGATTCAGCAGAGCGTAACCCACCTTCCGACGCATTTCGGCCACGTCTTTTCCCTCTTTAGCCAGCTTTTCGATCATATCGATGGCCATGGCCCCGAACCAGCTGATGGATTGCTCCAGGTCGACCAGACCTTTTCTCCTGGTTTCACTTAAAGGCCCGGAGGAGATAATGGCCGGGGCAATGGCCTTGAGATGAGGCGGTTCTTCCATGGCGGCCCCCCAT
>CAZSTT010000055.1:12181-18336 GCA_964609705.1 uncultured Thermodesulfobacteriota bacterium | reverse complement strand
GAAGGCCCGGACCATGACGACGGCCAATCGGGTGAAATCTGATGAGTCGGTGGAGAAGATCGAAGCCGACCGCCTGCGCAAGGGCGACCTGGTCCTGGTCTCGGCCGGAGAGATCATCCCCTCGGACGGTGAGATCATTGCCGGAGTGGCTACGGTGGACGAATCGGCCATAACCGGCGAATCGGCGCCGGTGATCCGCGAGGCCGGCGGCGACCGGAGCGCCGTCACCGGCGGCACCAGGGTCCTTTCGGACCAGATCAAGGTCCTGGTTACCGCCGACCCGGGGGAGAGTTTTCTGGATCGCATGATTCAGCTCGTGGAAGGGGCCGAACGTCAGAAAACCCCCAACGAGATTGCCCTGACCATCCTCCTTTCGGCCCTGACCATCATTTTTTTGCTGGTCTGCCTCACGTTGAAGCCCTTCGGTCTTTATTCGGGGGCAGTATTCTCCATCACGGTCCTGGTTGCCCTGCTGGTCTGCCTGATTCCCACCACCATCGGCGGACTGCTCAGCGCCATCGGGATCGCCGGGATCGACCGGATGGTCCAAAAAAACGTCCTGGCCATGAGCGGCCGGGCCGTCGAAGCCGCCGGAGATATCGATGTGCTGCTCCTGGATAAGACAGGGACCATCACCCTGGGGGACCGCCAGGCCAGTGCCTTTCTTCACGCGCCTGGAGTTCCAACCGAGGAACTGGCCGATGCCGCTCAATTAGCCTCCCTGGCCGACGAAACCCCTGAAGGCCGAAGTATCGTCGTCCTGGCTAAACAATATGGTTTAAGAGGGCGTTCCATCGCGGAAATGTCCGATGCCCGGTTTATCCCCTTTTCCGCCCAGACTAGAATGAGCGGAGTGGACGTAGGGGGACGGCAGATCCGCAAAGGGGCCATCGACGCCGTTAAGGCCTTCATCGGGAAGGATCTCCCTCTGGAGGTTCAAGACACGGTGGATTCCATTTCCCTTTCCGGCGGAACGCCCCTCCTGGTGGTTGACCAGGAAAAGGTTCTGGGGACCATCCATCTGAAAGATATCGTCAAAGGCGGGTTAAAAGATCGTTTTGAACGATTTCGGGCCATGGGCATCAAAACCGTTATGGTTACCGGAGACAACCGCCTGACGGCTGCGGCCATTGCCCGGGAGGCGGGTGTGGATGATTTTATCGCTGAAGCCAGACCGGAGGACAAGCTGGCCCTGATCCGTAAGGAACAGGCCGCCGGTCATTTGGTGGCCATGACCGGAGACGGCACCAACGACGCTCCGGCCCTGGCCCAGGCCGATGTCGGGGTAGCCATGAATACCGGGACCCAGGCGGCCAAGGAGGCCGGCAATATGGTGGACCTGGATTCCAACCCGACCAAATTAATCGAAGTGGTTGAAATCGGCAAGCAGATGCTGATCACCCGGGGAGCCTTGACCACCTTCAGTGTTGCCAATGATGTGGCCAAGTACTTTGCCATCATCCCGGCTATGCTGATGAGTGTTTTTCCGGTTATCTCCCCTCTTAACATTATGGGCCTGCAATCCCCTCAAAGCGCCATTCTGAGTGCCGTTATTTTCAATGCCTTGATCATTATTGCCCTCATCCCTTTGGCCTTGCGGGGGGTGCGTTTTCGACCCTTAGGGGCCGCCGTACTGCTCAGGCGTAATCTACTGATCTATGGTCTGGGAGGTCTTATAGCACCATTCCCGGGTATTAAGCTGATCGACATGATCGTCAATGCGCTGCATATTGTGTGAGCACAAAAAAGGTTCAAGGTACCAGGTCTAAGGTCCAAGGTCTAGGAAAACAGTAGACCGTATAACCTTGAAAGGTTTAAAAACATGAAAAATATGATAACTGAACTTCGTATCGCCTTGCTGGCCACTTTATCCCTGGTAATCATCCTCTGTGGTTTTTATCCCCTCCTGGTCTGGGCCCTGTCCCAGGGATTATTCCCTGACCAGGCCAATGGGTCGTTGATTAAGGAAAAACAGACGATCAGGGGATCAAGCCTGATCGCCCAGGGGTTTGGCCATCCGAAATATTTTCATCCCCGTCCTTCAGCCGCCGGGCAGGGGTATGACGGCCTCAGTTCCGCCGGCAGCAATCTCGGACCTCTTTCCCAAAAACTGAACGACAGCCTTAAAGAACGCCTGACCCAATATCGTACAGAAAATAAACTTTCTCCGGATGTCTTGATCCCGGCCGATGCCGTAACCGCCTCAGCCAGCGGTCTGGACCCGCACATAAGCCTGAAAAATGCCCTGCTGCAGACCGCGCGTGTAGCCACAGCCCGGGGCGTGGGAGATCAAACCGTTTTGAAACAGATCGAGCATTACACCCAAGGCCGGGACTGGGGCATCTTCGGGGAACCGAGGGTCAATGTCTTGATGTTGAATCTGGCCCTGGACCAACTGATACAGTAAAACCCGGTTCAAGGTATAAGGCTTAAGGTCCAAGGTCGGCTCACCCAAATACCCTGTCCTTACCGTACACCTTATACCTTGGACCTTATACCGTATTTAGGTTTTTTTATGAACAACGACAGAGCCAACGCTTTTCTGAGAATGATCCGGCACTCCCAGCGCGGACGACTGAAGGTTTATCTCGGCTATTGCCCGGGGGTCGGGAAAACTTATCAGATGCTTCAGGAAGGACACCGGCTGAAAAATGATGGGATCGATGTTGTTATCGGGCTGGTTGAGACTCACGGCCGGACCGATATCGCCAAATTGTCCGAAGGCCTGGAGGTTGTCCACCGGCGCCGGCAGGAATACCGAGGCGTTCCAGTGGAAGAGATGGATGTGGAGGCCATCCTGTCGCGCAAACCCCAGGTAGCCCTGATCGACGAACTGGCCCATACCAATGTTCCGGGGAGCCCGAACCAAAAACGCTATCAGGACGTTCAGGACATCCTGGCCGCCGGGATCCATGTCATCACCACTTTGAATGTCCAACACTTGGAAAGCCTTTACCATATGGTCGAAAAGGCCGTGGGGGTCAAGGTCCGGGAGCGGCTCCCCGATTCGGTCCTGGCCGAAGCCGACCAGATCGTCGACGTGGATTTATCCACCGAAGACTTGCAAAAACGGTTGGAAGAAGGAAAAATCTATCCCCGGGAACGTATCCAAACCGCCTTGAATCATTTTTTCAAGACCTCCAATCTGGAACAACTCCGGGAACTCACCCTCCGGGAACTGGCCTCTCAGATTGATTTAAGGAGGCGGGAGACGGAAGAAAAAGAAAGTGATATTACTCCCGACCAGGTCATGGTCTGCTTGAGCTCACGGGGCCCCAACAGCGATAAGTTACTCCGTTTTGCCTCCCGCCTGGCCGGAAAATTGAATCGAAACTGGTATGCCGTCTATGTTCAAACCCCTTCCGAGGAAGCTACGGTCATCGATGCCCGTACTCAGCGCCTGCTCTCCGAGACCTTGACCCTGGCCAAGCATTTAGGGGCCCTGGTATTTACCTACAAAGGGGAAGATGTCGTCGATACCATCCTCCGCTTTGCCAGGGAATACCGGGTGGGACATATCATTATCGGAAGACCCGGTTCTAAACCTTTCTTTAAAAAATTCGGAAAGAATAAGGACATTGTCGGGAACCTGATCAAAAAGGCCCAGGGGGTGACCGTGATTGTTCTGGATACCCGGGAAGAAGAACCGCGGATGACTATGGGCCGGCAAGAGGTCCCGGAAACAATTTTCAAAGCCGCTCTTCTTTCAGAAGCCGAACCGACGATCCCTGATCAATGGCTGTTGAATCAATTGATCACCCCTCAACGGGTTATCATTTGGGATCAGCCGACATCCAAAGAAGTTATCCTCCAGGAATTGGCCGAGGCTGCGGCGAAATCCGACCGGATAGGGGATGCCGAGAAATTATTAAAAGAAATCCTCAAAAGGGAAGAACAGGGGTCCACTTTTTTTAACGAAGGGGTGGCCTTCCCACATGCCAGGATCAACGGTCTGGCGACCCCGCTGGTAGCCCTGGGCTTACCCCGACAGGGGGTCTCCGATGTCTTGACCGAAAAGCCCATTGAAATGGTTTTTTTAATTTTTTCTCCGGCCCAAACCCCCGATATCCAGATCAAAATTTTAGGTCTAGCCAGTCGGGCCGCTCAAAACAGGCTGTTGCTGCAAAATCTCAAATCCGCCCAAACCCCGGAAGAGGTGCTGGCCGCTATCCGAAGTTGGGAAACGCCCTGACCTCTCTATCTTATTCCCGGCCGGCTCAAATGAAAAACCTCCAGGAGAAACCGGATGTTTTTTTAAAACAGCCCACTGGTCTGACCACGGCAAATTTGTTCTGCTCGACTTAGACGGCAAATTGCAGATTTTTTGTTTTCATTACTAACGTAAAATCAATTAGATGCGCGGAGAACAAAATTACCCTGCTGGTCTGACCTACAACAATTGACTTTACTTAATGTTTGTGTTTTTATTTTATCCGTTCCTGAGTCATGTTATCGAATTCCGCCAAACAGGGGAACCGTCATGCCACGATTTTTAGTGGCATGACACAGCCAAAGATAAAAATAAGCTCGTTATGTAGTGAACTCTATTTTCGTACTAAACCGTCATGCCTCGTTGAGGCACCACGAAGCATGAAAATTCATACAAGGGTTCAAAGGGCCAAGGAGTCAAGGGGCCAAGTGAAAGGCATGGAATTTAACACCCTTGAAACCTTGAATCCTTGAAACCTCGAACCCTATTTTCGTGTTAAAGGCCACATGTCAAAAAGGATCTCCTCTATAACAGCAAACTTCAACTGGCTGACCTTATTTTCCAAAGGAGGGTTTTACGGCTGGTGGATCATTCTGGGCAGCACCGCCATCCTTTTCGTTTCCTCCGGAATCGGGTTTTATGGTCATGGGGTTATTCTGGACCCTTTGCGGAACCAATATGGCTGGTCCAAGGGAATGGTCTCCCTGGCGGTAACCATGTATTTCGCCACCACCGGGGCCATGGGTCTGTTAATAGGGCGGTTTATCGATCAATACGGCCCAAAGCCGGTTCTGATTCTTGGTTCGACCATTATGGGAATAGGGTTCCTCCTGTTAAGCCGGGTTTCACAACTCTGGCAATTCTTTGCCGTGTATCTGCTCATGGCTATTGGCTGGAGCGGCACTTCTCTCATTCCCATCAGCACCCTGATTACCAACTGGTTCATCCGCCGACGGGGATTTGCCATGGGACTAACGATGACCGGACTAAGCCTGGGAGGAATAGTTCTGGTCCCCTTCGGCGTCTATCTTATCTCGCACTGGGGTCTCCGGACGGCCCTGCCGGTTCTGGGATCGCTCTTTTGGATTGTGATCATACCGATAGCCTTCCTGGTGATCAAACAGCGCCCCTCGGAGGTAGGCCAATTTCCGGATGGGGAGGTTCCCCCGGTCTCGTACCCCACGGAAACTGGAGGTATCCGAAGTTCCTTGACTTCCCAGTTGCGGGTATGGACCCGGTCCGAGGCCATAAAGACCCCTGCCTTTTGGGCCATTGTGGGGGCCTTCATCCTGGCCTTGAGCGGTCAGATCGCTTTTCTCGTCCATCAAATATCCTTTCTCAGTAAAACCCTGGGACCCGGCGGAGCCGCCACGGCTGTGAGTATAACAGCCACTGCCAGCATTTTCGGACGGTTTTTCCTGGGGACGATCGCTGACAGGGCCGACAAGCGCTTCGTAGCCATGTTCTGCTTCCTTGTCCAGGGAGTGGCCATCCTCTCCTTAGCCTATTTTCGCCAGGTGGCGGTCCTTTATCTGGGAACCTTTGCCTTCGGTTTGACCATGGGTGGAGTCGTCATGATGCAGCCGCTGCTCATTGGAGAGTGCTTCGGCATGGTCTCCTTTGGGTCGATATCAGGTTTATCCGGGCTGTTCACTATGTTAATCGCCTCCTTGGGTCCGGCCATCGCCGGCTGGATTTTCGACGCCACCCAGGATTATCGAATCGCCTTTACCTCCTTTTCCGGGGCCAGTCTGCTGGCCATGGTCTTGGTCTTTTTCGCCCGTCCGCCCCAAGAGAGAACCTAATGGGGTTCCACCAAGTTAAATGATTAAGGGACATTGTTAAGTTATTAAGTTCATAATAATAGAATTCCTTTCGTATGTGCGATCGTACGACCGCGAGTGACGGATAAACTGACTGCCGGACCAGATATTCTGAGCCTTCG
>CAZSTT010000055.1:7856-12081 GCA_964609705.1 uncultured Thermodesulfobacteriota bacterium | reverse complement strand
TACGACCGCGAGTGACGGATAAACTGACTGCCGGACCAGATATTCTGAGCCTTCGGGCCAGGAAGGACATGGCCACTCCCGGTTCCCTGACCGCCCTGTAGCACAAGAGGCTCCGGGCATCCATAATATCTATTTCGTCAGGCAAACGTGTGACAAAAAATTATGGATCATAGTCATGGCCGAAAGGTGAAGGAATAGCGGCCGGGCCGAGTCGCCTTTCTTGCCAGACCCGCCCAACGACAGAGTATCGGGCGCGTTTCCCGTGGATCGATGATCTCTTCGATTTCAAAGAACTCGGCCGATCGGAACGGGGACCGGAGCCGGTTGAGCCGATCTCTAATCCTGGCCAGGTGGGCATCATAATCATCAGCTTCGGCAAGCTCCGCCTTATAGGCTACTTCGATGCCCCCTTCGATCGGCAAAGAGCCCCAGTCACCGGACGGCCAGGCGTAGCGAAAATGATGACTGCCGGGTTTGTGATTAGCCCCGCCGGCCACTCCAAAGGCCTTGCGGATCACAATGCAGCAGAAGGGAACCGATGATTGTCCCAGAGCCGCCAGCGCCTGGGAGCCGAAACGAATGGTTCCCGCATGTTCCGCCTCTTTGCCGATTAAGAACCCGGGGCAGTCTTCCAGATGGATCAGAGGCAGATGGAAGGTGGAGGCCAAATCAATAAATCGGGTCAATTTCCGGCAGGAATCCGCCGTCCAGGCGCCGCCATAAAAGAAGGGGTCCTCGGCAAAGATGGCCACCGGAATACCGCCCAAACGTGCCAAACCACAAATCATCGAGCAGCCCCATTTGGCTCCGATCTCGAAAAAGGTCCCTTGGTCAGCAACCGATTCAATAATGGCGCGCATCTTGTAAACCTTACGAGGATCTCTGGGGACAAGGCTCAACAGTTTTTCCTCTCGTCTCTCTCTACTGTCCTTGGTCTCAGCCAAAGGTGGCAGTTCATCGGTGCTGCTCGGGAGATAAGAAAGAAACCGGCGCACCTTTTCGAAGGCCTCTGACTCGGTTTTCACCTCATCATCGATAGCGCCGTTTCTGGTATGGATCCGTGCGTGTCCCAGCTCTTCTTTGGATACCGTTCCGAGGTTGGCCCAATCCACCAGGGCCGGACCGGCAATCATCATCTGAGCGGTTTTGCTGACGATAATGGAATAATGACTGGTGGCGACACGGGCGGCGCCGATCCCGGCAACGGACCCGAGAGCCAGGGATACAGATGGCGCTACCGCGAGATGGTTAACCACGGTTTCCCAGCTTCGCAATTCCGGTATGTAGGTACGACCGGCCATCTCAATGGTCTTCACGGAACCGCCCCCTCCCATCCCGTCCACGAGTCTTATGTGAGGCAGCCGGAGTTCATAGGCGATCCCTTCCGCACTGGTGCGTTTGGCCGGTATGGAAGCATCGGCGGAACCCCCGCGTACGGTGAAATCATCGCCGGAAACCACGACCGGCCGGCCATCGATTTCAGCCGTCCCAAAAACAAAATTCGAAGGCATAAACGCCTTTAGCTCCCCATTCTCACCATACTGTCCGCGCCCGGCCAGTTCGCCGATTTCGTGGAAGGTATCTTTATCCACAACGGCGTCGATCCGTTCCCGTACGGTCAGTTTACCGAATTCATGCTGCCGTGCCACCTTATCTTCTCCGCCCATCCGATGGGCCAAGGCGGCCCGGGCCTGAAGCTCATCTATTTCTCGATCCCAGCTCATATCAAAGTATCCTTCCTTCATGATTATTATGGCCAAAGAAATGGATTAATTATACACGATTTTGATGACAGGTGATAAGGGATTTTGGTCTGAAGGGGACAGCCGAGTTTAAATGGGGCTGGGTCAAACAGCAGGCCTCTCTGTGTTAGGCTTAGATTTTTCCAGACCGTGGTTTTCCCCTCCAGTTGACATCGGCCGATTTCTGCTTACAATATAAAAATATTGCTAAAATATCCAAGAAAAGGCTTTAGGTATGGAACAGGCTGAAAAAGATAAAGAACTGGAACAGACCGCCCTGTCGGTAGGCGGGATGAGTTGTGCCGCCTGTGTGAGGCGGGTGGAAAAGGCCCTGGGCGGGCTGGAGGGGGTGGAAAAGGCGGCCGTTAATTTTGCCACGGAAAAGGCCCAGGTAACTTATGATCCTAAAAAGGTCGATCTGGAAAAATTTCGGCAGGCCATCGAAGATGCCGGTTATCAGTTTCGTGGTCTGGCCCGGGCCGAACTCCGGGACCGGGAACGGGAGGAACGGAAAAGAGATCTGGCCCTTTTGAAAAAAAAGTTCATTTTCAGTGTTATTTTCGGACTATTGATCATGATCCTGTCCATGCCTCATTTTATTCCTTATCTGAATGAGCTCCCTCACCAATTCTTGTTTTATATCCTTTTTGTCCTGACTACTCCGGTCCAATTCTGGGCCGGAAAGCAGTTTCTCACCGGGGCCTGGGGCGCCGCCCGTCACGGCAGTGCCGACATGAATACCCTGATCGCCGTTGGGACTCTGTCGGCCTATGGCTATTCATCGGTCGTCACCTTTTTCCCCTCCCTTTTTCATCAAAGCGGGGTAAAGGCCGAAATCTATTTCGACAGCGCGGCCATGATTATTGCCTTGATCCTCTTGGGGCGTTTACTCGAGGCCCGAGCCAAAGGGCAGACTTCTGAGGCTATACGCAAATTGATAGGACTGGCTCCCAAGACGGCCCGGGTTATCAGGGACGGTCAAGAGTCGGATATCCCCATTGAGGAAGTCCGAAAAGGAGATCTCATCGTAGTCCGTCCGGGCGAGAAGATCCCGGTGGACGGCCGGATTCAGGAGGGCCGTTCGGCTGTGGATGAATCCATGCTCACCGGGGAAAGCCTGCCGGTAGACAAAAACCCGGGGGATGAGGTCATCGGGGCCACTCTGAATAAAAGCGGCAGTTTTTTATTTGAAGCCACCCGGGTTGGGGAGGAAACGGCCCTGGCCCAAATCATTCTACTGGTGGAACAAGCCCAGGGCAGCAAAGCCCCGATACAGCGTCTGGCCGATCAGGTAGCCGGTATTTTTGTGCCGATCGTCATGGGAATTGCCGTGCTGACCTTTATGGTCTGGTTTTTCTGGGGTCCCCCCCCGGCCCTGACTTTTGCCTTGCTCAATTTTGTGGCGGTCATGATCATTGCCTGTCCCTGTGCCCTGGGTCTGGCCACGCCGACGGCCATTATGGTGGGAACCGGCAAAGGCGCGGAAAACGGGATCCTGATCAAAGGCGGAGAGAGCCTGGAATCGATCCATAAACTGACCACCATCGTTTTTGATAAAACGGGAACCTTGACTAAAGGGGAGTTGTCCGTCACCGATATCGTACCCCTGGAAGGGACCGACCCCCGGGAGATCCTGACCCTGGTGGCCTCGGTGGAAAAAAATTCCGAACACCCCCTGGGGGAAGCCGTTGTCCGAAAGGCCAAGGCAGAAGGCCTGACCCTTGAGGGAGTGGAGAATTTTGAAGCCCTTTCAGGACAGGGCGTGGCGGCTCAATGGGAAGGACAGGAAATTTATATCGGCAACAAGCGTCTTATGCAAGCCCGGGGCCTGGATCTCACCCCTGTTCAAGAGATGGCCGAGGCCCTGGCCGATCAGGGGAAGACCCTGATGTTTGTAGCCCGAGGTGGAAAGATTATCGGATTTATGGCCCTGGCCGACACCCTCAAGGAACATTCCAAAGAAGCGGTAGCAGAACTGAAAAGGATGGGCCTGGAAGTAATCATGCTCACCGGAGACAACCGGCAAACGGCCCAGGCCATCAGCCGGGAACTCCAATTAGACCGGGTCATCGCCGAGGTGCTGCCCCAGGATAAAACCAAACAGATCAAGCAACTTCAAGGGGAAGGTAAAAAAGTGGCCATGGTGGGCGACGGCATCAACGATGCACCGGCCCTGGCCCAGGCCGATGTCGGTATCGCCATCGGCACCGGTACGGATGTGGCTATGGAGGCCTCGGATATCACTTTGATCCGCGATGATCTTCGGATCATCCTGACGGCCATCAAACTGTCCCGGAAGACCATTCGAACCATACGGCAGAATCTCTTCTGGGCCTTTTTCTATAATGTCCTGGGCATCCCTATTGCCGCCGGGATCCTTTACCCTTTTTGGGGGATCCTGCTCAACCCGATTCTGGCCTCGGCGGCCATGGCCTTCAGTTCAGTATCCGTGGTCAGCAATTCCTTGCGTTTGCGGCGGGTTA
>CAZSTT010000055.1:0-7756 GCA_964609705.1 uncultured Thermodesulfobacteriota bacterium | reverse complement strand
GGAAAGCCGGTATTTTCGATCCGGTTCTTTATTATTATAACGATCCAGGCTCTCTCGTAATCTTTTCCGGAGAACCTCCGGACCGGCTTCCAAAATCCCTTCGATAGCCAGGATGACGAACTCATCCCCTCCGATACGGGCAATGATATCCGGATCACGGAAATTTTCTTTAAGAATACGGGCGATCTCGATCAAAGCCCGATCCCCTTCCAAATGACCAAAGGTATCGTTGATCCCTTTCATGTCGTCCACGTCGGCGAAAAGTAGAAAAATCCCCCGTTCCAGACGCTGGGCTATTTTTAGCTCCTGTTCGGCAAAGGTAAAAAAACCTCTTCGGTTATAAAGTCCGGTCAGGTCATCAACCAGGGAAAGGGCCTTCAGAGCCTCTTCGGCCTGTTTTCGATCGGTAATATCAGCGACAATGGCCTGCATGAAAAAAACGCCCCCGATTTCGGTCCGGTTCAGGGTCACCTCCGCATCAAAAGGGGTCCCATCCAGGCGACAATGCTTCCATTCAAATACCTGTGACTCCCCCAGCAGTGCGCCCCTGATTTTTTCCAGGCCCTTTTCCATCGACTTCCGACCATCCGGTTGAAAAGGGGGCGAAAAATCAAAAGGCCCTTTTCCGATGATCTGCTCCCGAGAACAACCGAACATCTTCAGCGTGTGGAAATTGCAATCCACAAAACGATTCCCGGTTATTAAAAATATGGCGACCTGGGCGGCATTGAACAGGGTTCGATATTTGATCTCACTTTCCCTCAGGGCCTTCTCCGCCCTCTTGCGCTCGCTCACATCCCTGGCAATTCCCTTAAATCCAATGGGTGTTCCGGCGGCATCCTTCCGCAAGGATATGGAGACCTCGACTTGTCGCTTCGATCCATCTTTTCTGGTTATTTCCCGTTCAAATCCTTCAACCGGAGTCCCGGTCTCATAGACCCGACGGAAGATCTCGAGGGACTTTTCAATCTCCGAAGCCTCCCCACTTTTTCTATAATTCATCCCCTGCAGTTCTGACCTGGGTATCCCGACGATGGTACACAAAGCATCGTTAAAAAAAAGATAGGTCCCTCTTAAATCAATTTCGTAATATCCTTCTTGAATGCTCTCCAGGATGCTCCGGTACTTCTCTTCCGATTCTTTTAGGGCCGCCTGAGCCTGCTTCTGCGGGGTTATATCCCGGAGAATACCTCGAAAGCCGATCCTTTGATGATTAGAATCCAGGATTAAGGAGACCGAGGTATCCACATAAGCCTTTTCACCGTTTCTTTTAACGACTACCCAGACAAACCCTTTGTCGGGCACACCGGTCAGGTAGACCTTATTAAAGATTGCAAATACCTTTTCGGCATTTTCCTGATCGGTATACACCCGGTAATTCATCCCGATCAGCTCTCCCGGCTTATAGCCGAAAATCCGTTCATTGGCTTCGTTGCTGAAGATCAGGTTGCCATCAAGGTCGACTTCAAAATAGCCGTCTTCGATGCTGGACAAAATGGTGCGATATCTCTCCTCGGAGCGACGAAGGTATTCTTCCGAAAGCAAGTGTTCGTTAATTTCCTCTTCTAGTTTTTGATTGGTCCGGGCCAGTTCTTTGGTTCTTTCTTGGACCTGCCACTCCAAAAGCTCCTGACCTTTGATCAATTCCCTTTCCGCTTTTTCCCGAACGGTGATTTCCGCTTGCAGGGCTTTGGTCTGTCTTAAATCATGGCCGACCAATACCAATCCTATGGGATCATTAAAATCATCCCGGATGAGGGAGGAGGAAATAAGGAATGGGAGCATTTCTCCCCCTCGGGTTCTCATCACGGCTTCCAGATCCGGACAACTGATTAAACCTTTGCTCAAGGGGTGCTTCAGGGCCGCTACCAGAGCGCGGTCCGGAATGATCGTTTCTAATTCCTTTCCCCGGAGTTCTTCTTCCCCATAACCCAGCAGGTTTTCGACCTGGGGATTGACCTGGATAATTTCCCCGAAAGTGTTTATCAGAAGCAGGACATCTTTCATTCGGATTATGATTTCTTCGCCGGCCACTTTAGGAGAAGGGGCCATTAAACGATATTTGTTCATGGATTCCCAGACGGCTTTAGCCCATAAAAGAAGAAGGATCGGGGCGATAGCCGGTACCACCTTAAAACTAAAGGCCGGCAGGATTATATTGACCACAAAACCGAGAACCACCACCGAAGCGGCCGTGGTCAAGAGGAAGCGTGTCTGCGCTTTTTCCCGGGCCAGGTGGGAGGTCGTCCCCCTCTGCCAGAAAAGGTAAAGACTGATCAGAACACAATCAAGGAGATTGACGATGTGGAACCAATACCAGAAGGAATCAAGGGCGGGCACTTCAACCCAGCCCAGGGGGCCCGGAATAAAATCCTTGGCCGTAACAAATCCGGCCCAGGTCTTATAGATCAGGATCAGGCCCGGCAAATAAAGGGGAATATAAACCCAACCTTTTTTCAGCAATTTTTCTTTGCCGCAGAGGAGCATAAAAAAATGCAGCGTAATCCCTCCGAGGGTGCACCACCCCAAAGAAGAGAGCTTAAACCAGAACCAGAGGATCTCCTTGTTGGGGGCCTGATAGACAAAGGCGTAAAAGTAGGCCCAGACGGCCAGACTCAAACATTGCAGAAAAAAGACCTGGGTCAGTCTTGATCCCGGTTCTTTCCTCCAGGTAAATAAACCGAGGTAAAGATAGATCGCTGCCGACAGAAAGGATAAAAGTGTAAATAAATTGATGTCCATGGTCCCGAAAACCGCAATTGGATCGGTTACTATTAGATCGTAGAGGAAATCAAATTCTCAATTTCCCCGGCATCAAACCCGACAACAAATTTCTCCCCTTGCTGGATGACCGGCACTCGCTTTTGGCGGGTCAGTCTGAGCATTTTCCTGACCGCCCCTTGATCTTTGGAGAGATCGAATTCCTGAAAGGCCATTCCTTTTTGGCGAAAGAACTCCTTCGCCGCCAGACATTCCGGTCAGGAGGGCAAAGAATAGACCTTTATTTCTTCCATGACTATTTCTCCTCTCGTGATTCAGGGTATTGGGCTGAAGAATAGAAGACGCAGAGAGTTTTACCCCAACCTTCGGCCTGAATTCCTTCAGCCCTGAACCTGGCCCTATTAACCAACCTCAGGAATAAAAGTTTAAATCACTTTCCACCATTTCCCGTATCAGTTCTTCAAAGGGAGTCATCGGCTTCCAGCCGAGCACTCGCTCCGCCTTGGAATAATTCCCCATCAGGACCATGACTTCCGAGGGCCGGTAAAGGGCTTTATCAATTTCCAGGTATTTCTGATAATCCATTTCCAGTAAGTTAAAAGATTTTTTCAGAAATTCTTCCACCGTGTGGCAAGTCCCGGTGGCAATGACATAGTCATCCGGTTCTTCCTGTTGAAGCATCAGCCACATGGCCCGAACAAAATCCCGGGCATGCCCCCAGTCCCGCTTGGCCTGAATGTTTCCCAGTTTGATCCGCTTCTCTTTGCCCAACTTAATCAAGGCGGCTTGAGAAGTAATTTTCCGGGTAACAAATTCATGCCCCCGTCGGGGAGACTCATGATTAAACAATATACCGCAGGAGGCGTGTAGATCATAGGCTTCCCGGTAGTTCCGGGTTAGTTCAAATCCGGCCACCTTGGAAATCCCATAGGGAGAGCGGGGATGAAAAGGCGTGTTTTCATCCTGCGGGGTTTCCTTCACTTTTCCGAAGGTCTCGCTGGAGGCGGCGAAATAAAAACGGCAGCCGGGGGCCTTTCTTTTGATGGAGGACAAGAGATAATGGGTTCCGTTGATGTTGGTATTGATGGTCGAGAATTCATCTTCAAAGGAATAACTGACGAAGCTCTGAGCGGCCAAATGATAACATTCATCGGGCTCGACCGTCTCGATGACGTTGAAGATGCTGGGATAGCTTTCCATGGATCCGGCATGGAGGGAAACCTTATCCAGAATATGGCGAAGCCGCCAAAGCCGATGCATAGGATCTTCCAGGGCCATACGGCGCACAATACCATGGACTTCATATCCTTTGGAAAGAAGCAATTCGGCCAGATAGCTCCCATCCTGGCCGGTTATCCCGGTAATTAAGGCACGTTTTTTCATGATTGGTTTTCCTCTGAACCGTCAGGCCGGGCTATGGATTGGTTTAACTTTTCAGTAATAGTCTGAACCATTCGCTCTTTAAAAACTTCCCGGTCAAATTGAAGGGCATGGGCCCGTATTTTGACCGGGTTCAGCAGATGAGCGTGTTGCTCCAGTCTCTCGACCGCTTCTATCAGGGAAGTTTCGGTTTGTTCTTGAAAAAAAACCCCGCTATAAAAATCCTTCCCACCCTCCAGATAATCCTCCAGGGGGACCACCGTTTCCAACACCCCTCCGCGTCCGAAAGCCACCACCGGCCTACCCGAGGCCTGAGCCTCCAGGGGGGTAATCCCGGCATCTTCTTCACCGGGAAAAATCAAGGCCCGGCATTCTCCATAGAGTTTTTTCAAGTTTTCCGCTGATTGCCATCCCAGCCAGACAATGTTTTTTCCTGATTCCTTTTGCAGGGAGGCCATCAAAGGTCCGGTGCCGACAACGACCAGTGGTTTTTGGTTTCGATTGAAGGCTTGAACCGCGAGATCAATCCGTTTATAAGGGGCTAAGGCTGAAACCATTAGATAATAATCCCGGGGTTTAAAATTCAAATCAAAATGAATCGTGTCCACCGGAACCGGAACGACTTGGGCCTCCCGATTATAATATTTTAAAATCCGCCGGCGAACATTTTCAGAATCCGCCAGAAGATAATCCACCCCGCGGGTGCTGCGGACGTCCCAGCGCCGGAGCATGGCCGCCAGGGGGGGCATCAACATCCGAACCAAAAACCCGGCCGATGAATCCTTGCCGAAATAGATATCATACATATCCCAGACATAACGGATGGGGGTAAAAACATAGGAGATATGGACCGCGGGGGGATGGACCCGGACCCCCTTGGCCACACAATGACTGCTGGAAAGAACTAAATCATAGCCTCTTAAATCAATACCCCGGATGGCCAGAGGGAAAAAAGGGAGATAATGGCGGTACCTTTTTTCAATCCCGGGGAGATGTTGGGCCCAGGTTGTCCGGATCCGGTGACTTTCGATAAGCGGCGAAACGGATCCCTTGATATGCAGCAGGGTATAAAGATCAGCCTGGGGAAAGATCTCACAAAAAATTTCCAGACATTTTTCCCCGCCTCGCATACCGGTCAACCAATCATGGACCAAGGCCACCCGGAGGGAGGATAGCGTTTTTTGATTTCCTTTATAATTTTCTTTCATTAGTTCTTTTATCAACTATGAGATTATAGTTCGGAGTTCGAAGTTGGCTGTCAAACAAGAACAGCGGTTCTCCGAACTCAGAACTCTTTTTTTCATATTGGTTTTCGCCGTACGCGCATCTCATCCAAGGACCGATAGGTCTCCAAAACAATCCGGGCTGTTTTTTCCCAGGAAAACCGCCCGGCTTGGGTTATTCCCCGATCCTTTAATGTTTGACGAAGATCCGGATGAAGCAGAACCGTCCCCATCCCGTCCTTTATAGCACGGATATCATAAGGATTCACCTGGAAACCGGCATCCCCGGCGATTTCCGGCAAGGCCCCCTGATCGCTGATCAGGACCGGACAGCCGCAAGCCATGGCTTCCAGAACGGGCAGGCCGAATCCCTCATAAAGGGATGGGGCCGCCAAGAGGTCCGCCCCTGCATAGAACAGTCCCAGCTCCTGGTCGTTGCAATGGGGCAGGAATAAAACCCGATCCCTTAATGCCGGGGATAGATTTTGGGGGAGCACACCGATGGAGGCCAATTTCCCCGGATAATGATCCTCTTGAACCAGTAATTCAAAAGCCGACAAGACCCCGGAAAAGTTTTTATGGGGCTTCGGATTACCGACAAAAAGAAGAAAGCCCTGATCCAACCCATAACGGCGAAGAAAATCCTGATCCATTGGTTTGGGCCCCCAATGGGAATCCAGTCCATTGGGAGTAATCACCGTCTGCCCCTGGCGCCCCTGGAGATGGGTAACAATATCTTTTCTGGACCGGTCGGAAACGGTCAATACCCTGAGACACCGGGCAACGGCCCGGCGAACGATCAAACGAAAAAAGAGACGATGCCTGAAGCCGAAGTCCTTGGGAAAAAGAAGGGGAATCAAATCATGAATGGTTATGATCCCTTTAGAAGAAAAGGATAGAGGAATGGTATACGTCGGCGAATGAAAAAGATCGAACGTTTCTTTCCGGATTTGAAAAGGAAGCAAGAGCTGTTCCCGCAGGCTGTAAAGGGGAATCGAAGTCCGAAGCCAGCGAACCGGCACCGCCGGGTTGAATTGTTCTTGAATGGGAGAAGGCCCGGTTAAGATCAGGTATTCATGACCCTGGTCCCCGGCCAGCAAATGCTGGAGCAGATTTAAGGTGTAGCGTGAAATCCCGTGCATCCGGTTTCCAAGGACGCGGGCATCAAAAACGATTTTCATGTTTTCATAACCGATCGATAGGCGTTGAGGGTTTGCCGGGCGGCCTCTATCCAGGAAAACTGAGAAGCCCGATCGATACCCAACCGACTCAGACGCATTCTTTCATCCGGATTTCTCAACAATTCAATAATCCGGTTCGCCAGGTCCTGGATGTTGGTCGGATCCACCAAGACACCGGCCGAACCCACGATTTCCGGGATTGAAGAACGATTGGAAGAGATGACCGGCGTTCCACAACTCATAGCCTCCAGGACCGGCAGACCGAATCCCTCATAAAGCGACGGAAAAACAAAGAGCTCGGCGCCATTCATAAACAAAGGGATGTCTTCCATGGGCACATAGCCGGTAAAAAATACCTGATCCCTCATCGGATAATTTTTAAAAAAACGGTATAAGGAGCCGGTCAACCATCCCTTTTGCCCGCTCACCACCAGTTGATATTCCGGCCCCAGCTCCCGACAGACCAGGGTGAAGGCCTCCAAGAGTACAATCAAGTTTTTTCGAGGTTCAATATTCCCCAGATGATAAATAAACTTTTGAGTGATTCCATATTGCTGTTTAAGTCGGGTGTGGACTTCTTGCCGGTCATCGGGATGAAAAATAGGAGAAGAAGCTTCATGAATAACCACGATCTTATCCGGTGAGACTTTTAGTATTCTGGTCAAATCCATCTTGGTGTGGTGGGAAACGGCAATGATCTTATCGGCTTTTTTAACCGCCTGCCTCAGCAGGTAGCGCATATAGGCCCCGTATTTCCGGGGAATGGTCTCCGGAAAGAGAAATGCCACCAGGTCATGGATGGTCACGATCAATCCGCAATGATCCTTCCGAAAAGGAATCAGGGAAGCGGGACCATGAAAGACATGAATCCCCATCTGCTTCAACCGCAGGGGCAAGATGAAATGCTCCCAAAAATCACTCAGGGGATGATTCTCATGGGAAAAGGCGGTTAGAAAAGGGTTCTGTTCCCGGGCCAGATGGCCTAAAAGAGATATGTTTTTCTTCTGGGCCAGGAAATAATAAATCGGTTCCGGATCGACCTGCCTCAAGTTTTGGATAAGATTAAGGACATAATTTCCCACACCGGACCGGTTAGGCAGAATGGTTCGGACATCGATGGCGATTTTCATGACGGACCGCTCTTCCTATCTGCTTTGAATTTTTTTCTTAACTAGTTCTCATCCGGAAAAGACCTTCCGGATGAGAACACTCCGATACTGGTCATCATCTAGGGCCAGAAATACTTTCAAA
>CAZSTT010000054.1:0-18355 GCA_964609705.1 uncultured Thermodesulfobacteriota bacterium | reverse complement strand
TACTTGATGCGAATTTTAGTCACTTTTCGGAAAAATTGTCAATTAAATAATACGGTAATCTATTTTTCTTGGGATGCGGTTTGAAAAGGCCAAAGCTGAATTTTTCATCCTGACCATACTCCATTCTATTTATTCCCTTAAAAAATTAAAACTAAGGGTTTAAATTTTTTCTTCCCATTCTTTGCCCGCCAGCGGGTTGTTTTTACAGAGGGGGGCATCCGGCGGTAATTTACGCTCGAAGGCCGGGGCAAAACAGTTGATACTGCAGGACTCGCAAGCCACGACCTCTTCCAGCCGGTTTTCCTTCACTTTTATAGGCCAATAAGGGTCGGTGATTAACTGTCTTCCGATAGCCACCAGATCCGCCTGTCCTTTTTCCAGAATCGATTCCGCCACCTCGGGGGTGTTGATTCGACCCACAGCGATTACCGGGATTTTAACCACTTTTTTAATAGGTTCGGCCAGATAAACAAAAGTGCCCAGCGGATGCTTTTTGCCGGGGGAAACCGGATTCGGGCCCCAGCCGCCGGTAGAAATATCCAGGCAATCGACTCCGGCTTTTTCCAGTTCCCGGGCGTAGGTCAGACTGTCCGGGTGTATTTTTCCGTCTTCTTCCAGAGCCCCCAGCCGGAACAAAATGGGAAAATCCGTTCCCACAAAAGCCCGCATGGCCTTAACGATATCGACTCCCAATTTCATTCGGCCGGCCGAATCACCGCCGAACTGGTCGGTCCGCTGATTGGTCGCCGGATTGGAAAATTGGGCCAACAGATAAGAATGGGCCCCGTGAATTTCCACGCAATCAAACCCGGCCTCGCGAACATTTCGGGCCCCCTTGGCAAACCGATAAATAATGGAATCAATTTCCGGAAGGGTCAGTGCCCGCCTATCCTCCAGGGCGGAAGGGGCGACACTTTCTCCGCTGTCCGGGAACATCTCTTGACCGGCCGCCTGCACCCCTTTGCCTTGTGGAAAACGATTGGCCTGCCACAACTGCACACCTATTTTACCGCCGGCGGCGTGGACCTCGCCGGTGAAAACACGCAGTCTTTTGACAAAATCGTTCAGGCCTGCGGTACCGCCCCAGAGATCTTCGCAGGCAAAGTTATCTATGGCGGTATTGGCCGTTAAAATGAGACCGGCGCCCCCCCTGGCGCGCTCACAGTAAAAGGCCCTGGCTCGACGGCCGTTCATGCCCATATTCAATTGAATAGCCGGATAGACAATGCGGTTCGGGACGACCATACTACTAATGGTTATCGGTTCAAATAATTTCATGGAAAGTTCCTTTCCTATCGTTTTGAGGACTTGATGACCGGGTTAAGGTGATTCCGTCTGGAACGAATGCTCCGTTCATGATCTACCTTCACCTCATTTTAACTGGTTTATTGATAATTATCAACCACCTTCCCAACAATCAAATAAAACGGTCCAATAAAGGAATTGACGCACTTTGGGTAAGTTGGTAAATTTGGAAAACTTTAATCCCGGGGAGGAAAGCGTCCAATGACTCTGAATGAAAAAGTGGCTATTATAACCGGAAGCAGCCGTGGGATAGGCAAGCAGATCGCCCTGACCCTGGCTAAAAATGGTGCAAAAATCGCTGTGGTGGCCCGGACGGAAAAGGAAGGAAGCAGCAGGCTGCCCGGAACCATTCACCAGACCGTGGCTGAAATCCGCGCCCTGGGAGGTACGGCGATCCCGGTCAAAACCGACCTCACCGTCGATACGGATATTGAAAATATGGCCAAACGGGTCTTGGAGGAGTGGGGCCGGATCGATATTCTGGTAAATAACGCCGCAGCCAACCTGAACGCCTTGGTGGTCGACCTGCCGGTGAAATATTGGGACCTTATGATGCGCGTCAATCTGCGCGGCACCTTCCTCTGCACTAAAGCCGTTCTGCCGACAATGATGGCCCGGAAAAGCGGCAGCATTATTTGTCTGACCTCCATAGCAGCCAAACGGCAGGCCCCGCCCGGTGAGATCTGCTACAGTATTACCAAGGTTGGTATCGAATTTTTCGCCTGGGGGCTGGCTCAAGAGCTAAAACCGTACAATATCGCCGTCAACGATCTCTACCCCACCGGGGGCGTGACTACCGATGGTTTCAAAAGGGTCTTTGCCAAACATAATTTCCCGGAAGATCTTTTGAAAAGCATGAAGAGCCCCGAGCAGATTGCCGAGGCGGCCTTGTGGCTGGCCCGGCAGACCGGAGAGACCTTTACCGGTCACTCCGTCAATGATGATGAGGTACGGGCGCTCAGCCAAAAAACCCATCAACCCTGATCGGGATCGCTAATTTCCCTATTTCCCGAAAGGACACACGGGAAAACGGCATTCGGCGCAATTTCGGCAAAGACCTCCATGACCCATCAGGGCGATTTCTTTACGGGTTGGTTCCTCGCCGGCCAGGATTAAAGGCAGGATCAAATCAAAAAGGGTGACCTTATGATAAAAAACACAGGCCGGCAAGCCCAGGAGAGGAATCTCCCCCAAACGGGCATATAGGAACATAGCCCCGGGCAATACCGGTGTACCGAAAAATATGATCCTGGCCCCGGCCCGACGGATTCCTTTCCGGGTTACGTCGTCGGGATCAATGGACATCCCACCGGTAGTAATGATCAAGTCACACCCCGACTCGATTAGGCCCTTAATGGAACCGGCAATTCGTGAGACGTTGTCCGGGGCGATCTCTTTCCGGATGATTTCACATCCGAAAGCCAGCAATTTTTTACCCACCCATTCTTCAAACCCATCTTGCACCCGACCCTTATAAAATTCCGATCCGGTTATGACCACCCCCGCCTTTTTTTTGCTTAAAGACTTGAGAGAGACTACCGGTCCGGACCGGGAACAGATCGTTTCCGCCCTGGCGATGCTCTTTTCATCGATAGTCAAAGGGATAATTCGGGTGCCGGCCACGGTTTCGCCTTCGGCACAGAGACTGTTGTTGTGCAGGGTGGAAAAGATGATATTGGGAATGAGGTTGATCCGGGCCAGATCCTTCACCTTAATTTTCAGCAGACCGGGAACTTGAGCCGTCAGGCTTATTTTTCCTTCTGACGGTCCGTTCAGAGTCAGGCCGTCTCCCTTTAAGGCTTGGGCCAAACGTCCGGCGGCATCGTTTTCATGGAGCCGGCCGGGGGGGATTTCCAGGACAAAAATGGTTTCTTTCCCTATATCCAACAGGGCCGGGATATCTTCCTCTCTAATGATATGCCCTTTTTTAAAGGCCACCCCCTTAAAGCGGCCCGGAACGATACGGGTCAGATCATGGCCCAGGACCATCCCGATGGCTTTTTGAATTTTCACCTTTTTCATAACCGGATTTCCTTTTTCTCTTCCGGCCCAAACCGGACAAGACCTCATCAGTAAATGAGTGAACCTATAACATAGATCCCTCCAGAGGTCCAATGGAATAAACCGTCCATGGTCTTTTTTTACAAAAATGTTGTTTTTTAATCAGGTCTGTGTTAATGTTGGTGAAGCTTAAGTGGAGGAACCTTTTTGAAAGAACCATTCTTAAAAAGCAAAGACATAGATCAATCTCAATATGTGCGGGAGGTCTATTGTCTTTATGAAATCGCCAAGGCCCTCAATGCCTCCATTGACCTGAGTAAATCCCTCCAGGAGATTCTGGGGATCATTTCCAAGTTACTGGGCATGCGGCGAGCTACCCTGACCATTCTGAATCCGGACACCTCGGAGATATCGATTGAGGTGGCCCATGATCTCTCCCCTGAAGCCAAACGGAGGGGCAAATACCGCTTGGGAGAAGGGGTTACCGGGCGGGTGGTTCAAACCGGCGAACCGGCCGTTATCCCCCGGATCAGTGAAGAGCCGATGTTTTTGAACCGGACCCGCACCCGAAAAGACTTGGACAAACAGGATATTTCTTTCATTTGTGTGCCGATCAAGATCGGGAAAAGCACGATCGGGGCTTTGAGTGTTGATCGCTTATTTTCCAATGAGATCGCCCTGGAAGAGGACCTGAGGTTCCTGACCATTATTGCCGCCTTGATTGCTGAGACGGTAAAAAAAGTGCAGTACCTGAACCGGGAAAAGGAACAGCTTTTAGATGAAAATATCCGGCTTAAAAAAGAACTGACCGAAAAATACCAGGTTGAGAATATCATCGGCAACAGCCGTCTTATGCGGGAAGTTTATGAGATGATCCATAAGGTGGCCAAAAGCAACGCGACGGTCCTGCTCCGGGGAGAAAGCGGCACCGGGAAGGAACTGGTGGCCAATGCCATCCATTATCAAAGTCTGCGTTCCCGCAAGCCCTTTATCAAAGTCAACTGTGCCGCTCTGCCGGAAACCCTTTTGGAAAGCGAACTGTTCGGTTATGAAAAGGGCGCCTTTACCGGGGCCACTTCCCTCAAACCGGGTCGCTTCGAAAGGGCCCAGGGGGGCACTCTGTTCCTGGATGAGATTGGAGATTTAAACCCCAGTGTTCAGACCAAGCTGCTCAGGGTCATTCAGGAAAAGGAATTTGACCGGCTGGGAGGCCGCCAGCCGATTCAATCCGACGTGCGAATCATTGCCGCCACGCATCAGGACCTGGAAAAAATCGTCGGGGAAAAGAGGTTTCGAGAGGACCTGTATTACCGTTTGAATGTCTTTCCCATCTACCTTCCCCCCCTACGGGATCGACGGACGGATATCCTTCTGCTGGCTGAACATTTTCTGGAAAAATTCAATAAAGAGCATCAAAAGAATATTCGGCGTATTTCCACCCCGGCGATAGACATGCTCATGCAATATCACTGGCCGGGCAACGTGCGGGAACTTCAAAACTGCCTGGAACGGGCGGTCCTGATCTGCGAAGGGGAAGCCATCAAGGCCCATCATCTCCCGCCGACCCTCCAAACTGCCGAAAGCTCCAATACCCAGAGCAAGCTGACCTTCGATCAGGCGGTTGAAGCGGTGGAGAAGGAATTGATCATTGAAGCCCTTAAACAAACGAACGGAAACCGGACCAGGGCCGCCGAGCAGTTGGGGATTACGCAACGGATTATCAATTATAAAATCGACCGTTATGGGGTTGAGCCGAGGCGGTTTAGGGTGAGTTAAACAACGGCATACGGTGTAAGGTTTAAGGGATTATTAAACTTTGGACCTTGGACATCAAGGCCGAAAGGAGAAAAATATGCCCGGTTATGAAGTCTTAGGAGAAGAAGAAAAGAAAGAAATCCTGGAGGTCCTGGAAACAGGGGTCCTGTTTCGCTATGGTTTTCCAACCCAGCGCCAGGGGCGCTACAAAGTTCAAGAATTTGAAAAAAGGTTCGCCGAATTTACCGGTCGAAAATATGCCCTGGCGGTTTCCTCCGGCAGTGCAGCCTTGAAAGTGGCCCTGGCGGCCCTGGGAGTGGGTTTTGGTGATGAGGTCATTACCAGCGGCTTCACTTTTGTGGCTACCTGGGAGGCCATTTTGGAATGCGGGGCCGTCCCGGTTTTTTGTGATATTGACGATACCCTAAATCTGGACCCAGGAGAACTTTCCAAAAAGATCACTCCCCGAACCAAAGCCATCATCCCGGTTCACATGCTTGGCGCCCAGGCCCGGATCGAAACCATTATGGACGTAGCCGATCAACGCCATATTCCGGTGATTGAAGACACCGCCCAAGCCTGCGGTGGATTTATCAAAGGAAAGGCCCTGGGTTCCTTCGGGGCCATCGGCACCTTTTCTTTCGATTCGGTGAAGACCCTGACCACCGGCGAGGGGGGCATGTTGATCATGGATGATCCGGAGCTGTATCGCCGGGCCTCGGAGTATCATGATCACGGCCACGATCATATCGGCCCTGACCGGGGCTTGGAAAGCCGGAGCTTTATCGGATTTAATTATCGTATGATGGAACTGCAGGGGGCCCTGGGGCTGGCCCAGTTGTCCAAATTAAATAAAATGATTGCTGACCAAATGGCCCATAAGACCCGGCTGAAGAAAATTCTAACCGAAATCAAAGGGATTCGTTTCCGGGAACTGGTGGACCCGGGGGGAGACACCGCCACCTTCCTGGCCTTCTCTTTGCCTGATGCTGAAAAAACCCGGGCCTTGAAGGATTTAGGAAAAAAGTTGTGGCTGGGGTTAGTCTATTTTTTTGAAAACGGATGGCATTATTATCGCAACTGGGAGCACCTGCTTCATCAAAAAACCTCCTGCCCCAACGGCTGGCCTTTTCAGGTGGAAAATAACATCCGGAATTTGACCTACCCCCAGGACCTTCTCCCCCGCACCGATGAAAGAATGTCCTGCCTGCTGGTGCTGCCTATTAATGTCCGGATGGATGAAGAGGTTTTTAAGAAAGCGGAACAATTGGTGGTTGAAGCCAATAGGATTTAGTTCCAAAATAGGGGTCAAGGATTCCAGGGTTAAAGGGTTCGAGAGTTTTAACAGTAGGGCCTTCACTTCGTCCGACGGATCTAGACCTTCAGCTTCAAGAATCCGTGCCCTTTAAACCTTAAACCTTGAACCGTAAACCTTAAACCGTGTTTTCAAACTAAGGAGACAGCTTATGTGCGGCATCATTGGATACCTGGGTCCTCAGAATCCGGTGGAGGTCATTTTCGAAGGATTAAAAAAATTGGAGTACCGGGGCTACGATTCGGCCGGGATCGCTCTGATCCAAAACCAGAACTTCGAGGTGCGCCGCAGCCAGGGCAAACTCAGCGAACTGGGCCGTCTACTTTCTAAAAATCCCCTGGCCGGCCGGATTGGAATCGGGCATACCCGCTGGGCCACCCACGGCCGTCCCTCGGAAACCAATGCCCATCCCCATGTAGCCGGACGGATCGCCCTGGTCCATAACGGGATCATCGAAAATTACCTGGACCTCAAAAAACAACTCCTGAACGATGGCTGTCAATTTTCATCGGAAACGGATTCAGAGATTGTCGCTCATCTGATCAACAAGTATATCAAAGGTCGGGATCTGGTAAAAGCGGTTCAAATGGCCCAGGAAAAAATCCGGGGATCCTACGCCCTGGTTATTCTGGACAGTCAGGACCCGGATCGGATCGTGGCCGTGCGCAAAGAATGCCCCTTGATCGTAGGAATCGGAGACGGAGAATTTTTTATCGCTTCCGACGTCCTGGCTTTCCTTCATCATACCAGCCGCGTCCTTTATTTGGAGGATGGAGAAATGGCCGTATTAGAAAAACCCTTTCCCCGAGTCCTCTCTTCCAAAAAGGGTAAAATAAAGCGGGAAGTGCAGAAGATCACCTGGAGCCCGGTCATGGCCGAGAAAGCCGGCTATAAACATTTCATGCAAAAGGAAATCTTCGAACAGCCCCAGGCCGTTATCGATACCTTTCGCGGCCGGGTTTCTCCGGAAAAAGGGGAGGTCCTTCTGCCGGAGATCGGCTTGGCCGCCGGGGAGTTGAAGGAAATCGACCAGATCCATATCATTGCCTGCGGGACTTCCTGGCATGCGGCCCTGGTCGGAAAATTTCTATTGGAAGAATATTGCCGCATCCCTACGGCCGTGGATTATGCCTCAGAATACCGCTACCGGAATCCCATTGTGAATTCCAGGACCCTGCTGATCCTGATCTCCCAATCCGGAGAGACGGCCGACACCCTGGCCGCCTTGAGGGAAGGCAAAAAGAAAAAGGCCCGTATCTTGGCCATTTGCAATGTTGTCGGCAGCAGTATTGCCCGGGAGGCCGACGGGGTCATTTATACCCATGCCGGTCCGGAAATCGGGGTGGCCTCCACCAAGGCCTTTACCACCCAGTTGGTCGCCCTTTATTTGATGACCCTCTATATCGGACAAACCTTAAAACGGATCCCCAAAAAAGACCGACTGGCTATGATCCAGGAACTTTTACGCATTCCTCATGATATTGAGAAGGTTTTGGAGTCAGAAGACCGGATTCAGGCTGTTGCCCAGAAATATTTTCAGGCGCAGGATTTCTTGTTTCTCGGCCGGGGCATCCATTACCCTATTGCCCTGGAAGGCGCCTTGAAATTAAAAGAAATTTCCTATATCCATGCCGAAGGCTATCCGGCCGGTGAAATGAAACATGGTCCCATTGCCCTGATTGACGAAAAGATGCCCACGGTTTTTCTGGTCCCCAAGAACGATATTCAGGAGAAGGTATTCAGCAATATGGAAGAGGTCCGGGCCCGCGGTGGTATTATTATCTCCTTTACCGATGAAAAAAAAGGAGGGAAAATCGGATCCAGGGTCGATGATTTTTTTCAACTGCCCAAGGCCGGCTGGGGATTATCCCCGATTCTGTATACCATCCCCATGCAATTGCTGGCTTATCATATTGCGGTACTTCGGGGGACCGATGTGGATCAGCCGCGAAACCTGGCCAAGAGTGTGACTGTGGAATAAAAAAAGGCATGAGGCGAGAAGAAAATTTCAAAAGTCAAAATGCAAAGTGCAAAATTTAAATTCCTTTTTTAAGATTCTTTATTCTTCGCTTAATTTTGCATTTTGATTTTTTCGTTTTGAATTTTGAAATTGCATTTTATTGATTTATGCCGAATAAAGATTGTTGCCGAAAGAATTCAAGAGACCCAAAACGTCGACGCCCCTGTCCGGACTGTCACTTTTGTCAGGGCTGCTCCCAGGACCGCTGCCGGCTGTGCCGCTCTCCGCAAAAATCCAGGTCTAAGAAGCTTTCGATAGCCGAACAGATCGCTTTGTTTGAACGAATCAATAAAAAGGAATCCGGAAGAAAGAAATAATTTTATGAAACAGGCCTATCCCGACATATTAAAACTGATCGGCAATACGCCTTTGGTCAGGCTGAACCGTTTGAATCCCAACAAGAGAGTGACGATCTGGGCCAAAATCGAATCTTTTAATCCCGGAGGATCCGTCAAGGACCGCATCGCTCTGTCCATGATCGAAGCCGCCGAAAAAAGCGGAGCACTGACCAAAGGCAAGACCATCATCGAAGCCACCTCGGGGAACACCGGGATAGGTCTGGCCATGGTTGCCGCCGTAAAAGGCTATCCCCTTTTACTGGCCATGCCCGAATCGTCCAGTGTGGAACGACAAAAAATTCTGAAGGCTTATGGGGCCAGACTCCTGTTGACCCCGGCCCACCAGGGGACCGACGGATCCATTGAAACCGTTTACCAGATGGCTCGGGAGCATCCGGACCGATACTGCCTGCTTGATCAATTCAACAATCCGGATAATAGTGCGGCTCATTATCAGAGCACGGGGCTGGAAATCTGGCAGCAGACCAAAGGCAAAGTGACCATGGTGGTGGCCACTATGGGGACCACCGGAACCCTGATGGGCCTGACCCGGCGGCTGAAAGAATTGAATCCGGCCATAAAGATCATCGGAATAGAGCCCTATCTCGGCCATAAAATCCAAGGGCTAAAAAACATGAAGGAATCCTACAAGCCGGGGATCTATGACAAGAGCATCCTGGACGAAGTGGTCCATGTGGAAGATGAAGAAGCCTTTGAAACCGCCCGGAAGATGGCCAGGGAAGAAGGACTCCTGGTGGGGATGAGTTCCGGCGCAGCCGTCGCCGTAGCCCTGCATCAGGCCCAACCTCTGAAAAAAGGGCTGATCGTGGTCATCTGCCCCGACGGTGGGGAACGGTATCTGAGCACCACCCTGTTTGCCGAAAAGGAAAAAACCGGCCTCTTCTTTTTTAACACCCTGACCCGGAAAAAAGAGACCTTCGTGCCTATCCAGGAAGGAAAAGTCTCCATCTATTCCTGCGGTCCCACTGTGGACAATTTGGTTCATCTGGGTCCCTGCCGGCGTTTCGTGATGGCCGACCTGTTGCGCCGTTATCTGGAATTCAAAGGGCTGGAAGTTCTGCATATCATGAACATCACCGATTTGCATGACCGGACTATTTTTGGGGCCGAGGCCGCTCACCAACCCCTTAACGAATTTACCGGTCATTATGCGGAAGAATTCTTAAGAGACATTGATACGCTGAGAATCAAGCGGGCCGCCCATTATCCCAAAGCCAGTGAGCATGTCGAAGATATGCTGACCCTGACCCGGACCCTGCTTAATAAAGGCTTTGCTTATGAAAAACTTCGCTCCCTTTATTTTGACATCTCCCGGTTTAAAGATTACGGCCGTCTCTCCCGAGTGGACTTAAAACAGATCCAGATCGGAAAAACCGTAGATCTGGATGAATATGAAAAAGACAATCCCAGAGACTTCACCTTGCTCAAGCGCTCCAACCTGGCGGAATTAAAAAAAGGGATTTTTACAGCCACTGAATGGGGAAATGTCCGACCCGGATGGCATATCGAGTGCTCGGCTATGGCCCAGAAGTATTTGGGGGAAACCTTTGACATCCATACCAGCGGCGTAGATCTGATCTTCCCTCATCATGAAAATGAAATCGCCATCAGCGAAGCCGCCAGCGGAAAAAAGTTCGTCAATTACTGGCTTCACAGCGAACTGGTCACGGTTGACGGGAAGAAAATGTCCAGAGCCGCCGGCAATACTCGGACCTTAAGGGATCTCCTGGAGCAGGGGTTTACCGGGCGGGAGGTCCGTTACTGGCTCCTTTCCACCCATTACCGAAAACCGCTGGCCTTTACCCTGAAATCTCTGGAGGCCTCACGAAAGACCTTAAAACGTCTGGATGAGTTTATTCAAAAACTTTATACGGTTCAGCCCGGTGCGGAGGAAACCGCCGAAGTGGGAGAAGCCCTTTTCCAATTTAAGACCCAGTTTAAAGAGGCCATGGATGATGATCTGAACATCTCCCTGGCCCTGTCGGCTTTATTCAAACTGGTTCGGTCCGTTAATCCTGTCCTGGTGGGGAAAAGAATTTCAGCCTCCGAATTCACCGAAATCGACCAGGTCCTTCGAAATACCAATTCAGTATTGCAGATTCTGGATTTTCCGGAAACAGGATTGCCGGAGGAAGTCCAAAACCTGTTAAGCCGACGGGAAACGGCCCGTCAGCGGAAAGAATTTGTCGAGGCCGACCGGCTGCGGGATCAGATTTGCGCCCGGGGTTACCGCCTGATCGATCTTAAAGACAAGACCCTCTGCACCCAGTGCAGTCAAAAGGAAGCCCGATGCCCCGAATAGATGATTTTAAAAACACCCTGATGATTGCCAGGGAGGTATTCCAAAGAAAAGACGCCAAGATCATGGCCCGGGACAGCGGGGCCGTCTATCAGTCGGAACCTACCGGAGTCGTCCTGGTTCTGCCCTTTATCAATCGGGAGATTAAAATAACCTGGCCTGGAGGAGAAGTGATTGCCCCCGAAGACACCAAAGAGCTGTCGCTTCAGGAACAGGGGTTGATCATGCATTATCTGACTCAGGCCTCGGGTGCTCCTTTGACCAACACCCGGATCACCTTCCGGGAAATTCCTTCCGGGGAATTTTATTATTCGGCCTTTGCCAAAAGGGCCAGGGATCCCCTGGTTCAAACTTTTGGGAAAAATCCCGGACTTCTCCTGGAACTGGGCAGCCAAATGGGTGGGATCAAAGGCGAAGAAGGGGATGCCTCGCTTTGCTTTCAGGTTTTTCCACGCATCCCGGTCTGCCTGATTCTCTGGGCTGAGGACGATGAATTCCCCGCTGACGGCAACCTGCTTTTTGATGCCAGTATCTCCAAATACCTTTCCGCCGAAGACATCGCCGTCCTATCTGGGATGGTCGTTTACCCGCTTATCGGCCTGGCCTATAAAAAATAAAGCCCTTAGGGATTCTCGCTCTCGGAGGCCCTTTCCCCCTTTTTTGATGAGACCTTTGAAAAATGTTCAATTTTGGCCAAGGTCAAGGAAGATGAAAATTTCAACCACAGGAATATATGTAATATTTCGAGGATTGAAATTTGAGTCTGACACAGAAATTGGCCCAAAGGGGACATTTTTCAAGGTCTCAGGATAAAACACTGAATATTTCCTCAAGATCAGGCAACTGACTGATAGGATAGACTTTGACGAAAAGGACCCGGTGCTTTTCGTCAAGAAGAATATTGGCCCTCTCCGAAAAACCATTGGCCTTCCGGAACAGGCCATAGTCCCTGGCGACTCTGCCGTGGGGCCAGAAGTCGGACAGCAGAGAGGTCTGTTGAATACCGAGTGTTTGGGCCCAGGCTTTTTTAGAAGGGACGGTGTCTACGCTGAGCCCCAGGGCAACGGTGTTAAGAAGATCAAATCGTCCCTTGTTGGCTTCCAGAGCCTTCATTTGTTCGGCACAGAGACCGGTCCAGGCCAGAGGGTGAAAGGAAAGTAACACCCTTTTCCCTTTGAAGTCCGACAATCGAATCTCCTTGTCCTGATGATCTTTGAGTAAAAACGCCTTCCCTCTTTCCCCTGGCTCTATTAATTTTTTCATGCCCCCTCCTTCAGACTTTAGTTCCCTAAGCCCTATTTAACAGCTTGCTTAAACTTTTATCAAATCTTCATTTCGGCTTTTCCACATAAACCTTCATCAGGATCTTACCCCACCCCCCCTTGTCCAGGCCGACATCCGTGCATTGGACAATGTTGAAATTGGCCAATTCCGGATCGGATTTGGAGACCAGTCGTTCATAAATGGCGGGAAGCTGATTGGACACCGGTCCCAGGGCGAACATACACATCCGTTTTGGACTAGCTTCGGCGATAAGCTGGCCTCCGGCGGTCATCACAAATCGGTCGCCCACCTTATGCTGAGCGTGGCACCCCTGAGACTCGATCACCTCGGCAATAACCCGGGCCTTGACAAAATCGGGGGTCGCGGTGACCATCTGCACCTTCTTGGGATCGGAACGAAAGAGACGCATCTCCTCATCCGTATATCCCATGTGCTTCTGAAAACGATTCCAGATTTCTTCTGCTTTCATGGTTCTTCTCCTCTTTTGAATTAAAGATCAATCCATTTCCATAACCCGGCCCCATATCTTTGAGACCTCTCCTTCTTACCTCTTATTGTTACTGGCAGGTTAATCTTTCTTTAATACCCTCAAAAAGCTTATCTCCGATCTGGATGGGTAATCTCGTGCTCTCAGAATCATCTTCATCAAATTCGAAGAGGTAAAGGGGGGTATTATTTTTGCAATCGATAATTCTCCCCCGAACCTTTACATGAAAGGACCTCTTGGCGTGGTCCAAATTTACAATCTTCCCTTCTATTCTGACGGCCTGATCCGCACATTCAGCGGATTGAGTGACTTTGGGGAACACGTAATAAAACTCTAACTGCTCTTTCAACCTAGCCGAAGCCCCTTGCGCAATATAGCGGGGGAGATGGACGTATTTTAATTCTTCTATCTTTGCCGAATCCCCATCAAAGGGCGTGATCACCATCGTCTTATAGGCCGACAGAGGTTGACAGGTGGAGATGGGTTGCAGATATCGACCGGCGCAACCACTGCCAAGAAGCAGTATGGAAAAGACCGAAATCAGAATATTTTTTTTCATAACTCTCCTTTCAATTTTTTATGCGGTTCGCCCGCCTGGACTGACGGGACCGCTACCTACTTTTTTCTATGATACCTCAACAGCCCTCCTCAGGGGAAGGGTAATTTACCAGACTTGATCCGCGGCGTATCACCTCCAACTGGAGGTCTGCCCCGGGATAGCCCCCCGAATCCCTTCCAGGAAAGCCCGGGCCAGTTCCCTGGTTTTCCATGGGCTTGGCTGCCTGTCCATGCCTGTCACTTCCCCGGTTTCCTTCCGGCCCCGAAGAGCTGAGGCATCCGGGACAACAAAGAAAAATCTCCCTGGACCGTATACAAACCTTGCAGCAAGGCCTTCGGACGGTCGATTTCCCCACGGGCCATTTTGACCCAGACTTCTCCCGAAGACTCGATGGTCAAAGAGGGGTCGGGGATTCGTCCTTCCCGGACTTCACACTTTCCTTCGGAAATGGAGAGCACCCATTGCCCTCCCTCATCGCCGGATAGAAGGAATTGTATTGAACCCTGAAGGTCTCCGGCGGCCTCTGGATTGAAGGCACCAGGCATTCCTTCGATCAATTTTGTGACGGAATCAGGCACGGCAGCAGCCGCCTCCGGGGAAACGCGATATTTTTTCTTTAGATAATAATCCGGGTATTTCTTGGAAAAAACCAAACCGATTCCGATACAAAGGGCGAAAGGGATAATGATCGCGTAAAGAGGTTTCCCCAGGCCCCAGGTACTGGATAGGAAACAGGCCCCAAAGACGCCACTCCACAAATAGGTGATGCGAAAATTAATGAGACGAAAGTCATCCGTTCCCCAGACCGAGGGAGGGTACCATAATTTAGCCATGGCATAGGTGAAAGGATCGAACCCGAAAAGCTGGGGCAGAAAGGTCATCAGAAAAAGGGTGAAATAGAGGATGGATACCGAATGGTCCACGAAAAGATGGGCCGGCCTGGCCGGAAGGAGATAAACCCAAACCGTCCCGACTAAAAGAAAGCCTAAAAAGGCCTTTTCCAAATAGGTGTTGGTTTTGAGGATTCTCCTGGCGGCTATATATTGAATCAGGGCCAGGATGAAGCCGATCAACACCGCCGCCCTGGCCTGGCCCCAGGTAGCCTGGCCCATCCGGGCTATCGTTTTAAAAGTGGCCACCGGGATAAACGAGGTGACAAACAGGGCCTTTTCCAAAGAGAGTGCCATGAATCCCTCCATCAGCCTTTATTCAAAATCAGATTTCTGTTGGCTGGAATTTTCACCGATATTCATTGGGCGTAAAGGCGAGTCTATCATACGTAGTTCATTTCTGTCTTAAGAGTCGGTCGTCTTGGCCTGGATAGACCGTTTCCTGGCATAAGAAGCCGCAAACATAATAATTCCGGCCAGAATGGTCAAATCAGCCACATTAAAAATACCGGTCCTTATGGAGCCGATACCGATATTCATAAAATCGATAACCGTCCCCTGATTCAGGATCCGGTCGGTTAAATTGCCCAAACCGGTGCCAATGATTAGGGCACTGGCCCGATAGGGCTGATAAATTGAGCTCGTAGTCTCGAATGACAAAAAGCAAAAACCCAAACAATAAAATGGCTGCCAAAACACCGAACAGGATCAAACGAATATTTTCCGGGAGAGTCGCGCTCAGACTTAGAAAAGCACCGCTGTTTTCGATGTAGCTCAGTCTGAAAAGATCTCCCAGATAGCTCAGTGTTGGTCGGCCTTCCAAAAAATATTTGGCCGTGTATTTGGTACCCTGATCACAACCAACACAAACAAATAAAAGAAAAAATAACATGGATAATTTTTTCATAAATATTTTTTCTAAAACCCAGTCGCCGTATAGATTACTATTCTTGACCGAGATTCGTATCTCATATCGCACGAGTCCCCTTATTAAACTGGTATTTCCAATAGAATCTTGGAATAGTCCACATGAGGGATGATCCTTTTTTTCTCTTTTTCAATCTTTTCCAGGGTCACCAGCCCCACCTCGGCCAGCAGTTTAATATCCTGGCTTATATTTTTTAGATCTCTATTGAGAAGTTTTGCCAGTTCATAAACCGAGCCCGGCTCTTTTTCCTTGATGGTCTTGAGGATCAGGAGTCTTTTATTGGTTAAAACGGACCTCATGGCGTCAACCGATTCAAAATAAATCCCTTCCTCCTTTTTAACCCTTTTTCCCGCCTCCAGCTTTTTCCAGGTAGCGGCGAAGTCGCCCAGGCTTTCTTTAAGCCCTTTGATACCAATGTCAATTTTTTTTATTTTCATTCTGATTTATTTCAACCTTTCTATGTCGTCATAAAAACCTTGAATTAATGTATCAATATCTTTAAACCGATAAGGGATCTCTTTCCCCCTGAAGTGTTTATGATCTCCTTTGCCTTCCGCGTTATCATACCCAATCAATCTCTCTTCCATTTGTATATAAACCAGGGAATATTTAAGACCATGTGGTTTCCCGGCGGTTTGGGGGACCGTCCAGATTTTCATTTCGACGACATCCCCGGAGGGTAAGATATTTTTTCGATGAAAGATTAAAGTTGCCGTCATGTAGGGTATATGATACCATTTATAAAAAAAGCTAGTCAAGGGTTTTTCTTGACTATTTTCAGCCTTATGATTAAATTTTATGACAAGTCAACAACTAACAAAGGAGAAAGAAGTTGCGCATTATCTTTTTCGCCGGAAAGGGCGGGGTGGGTAAAACCAGCGTGGCGGCGGCCACCGGAATCAAGGCGGCGGAATCCGGCCACAAAACTCTGATCATGTCCCTGGATATCGCTCACAGTCTGATCGATATTTTTGATCTGGGAAGTGATTTATTGGGCAAGTAGACCTTTAACAAACACCTCAAAGATCTTAGAAAGGAGAAAACGATGAAACACTCGGGAATATTTTTTAAAAGCATGATCTTCTTAATGGGTTTTTTCCTGATCGCCAGAGAGGCTTTAGCCGACTATAGAAATTATTGCGGCTGGGGCATGTATCCGGGGATGATGGGCTGGGGCTGGGTGTTTATGTTGGTTTTCTGGGTGTTGATCGTTGTGCTGATTATCCTTTTGATCCGAAGACTGCTTTCTTCTGGCAGCACCCCAATAACCGCTCCTCCTCAGGAGGACTCAGCCCTGGAGATCCTCAAAAAAAGATATGCCAGGGGTGAGATCAATAAAGAGGAATTTGAAAGCAAAAAGAAAGACCTGGCATAAGCCGGACAGGAAACCAGCTTATAATGAGTTCTTCCGGGCCCAATAATGGGCCAGGCGTGAGAGAATCTGGGCGGTCTCATCCAGACGGTCATAAGTGCGGATACCTTCCTGATTCAGGTCAAAAACGAGCTGACTTTCCCAGGGGGAATAGATACTGCCGATCAGAACGGGAGTCTGGAAGGTCTTTTCCATCCCCGCATATTCCCGCACAATGCTTTTATTGATTTCCAGATAGAACCGGAGTTCTTCGGCCATTCCCTCGGAGATCCTGCCCGGTCTCCCCAGGCCGTGCAGGATCAGGGCATTCACTTCTCCCGAGGCCAATATCTCCCGACCCAGGGCTGTTAAAATATCCACGTTCTGAAAAAGTCCGGAAGCCCCGATGTCGATCGGATTCCGGACCGAGGCCCGAATGGGCATTCCCAGTTCCCTCAGTTTGGTTTGCAGGCTCGGGCTCAGTATGGGCACACAAAGCCCTTCAGCCTCCAGGACGTCACTTAAAGCCACACCCCAGGACCCGCCCATGGTCACGATGGCCACCCGTTTTCCGCGCATGGCCGGCCGTTCCACCAGGGCGTGGCTCAGCGGAAGCAAAAGCTCCATAGTGGGGCAATCGACGATATTGGATTGTTCAAAAACCCCTTCATATACACGATAAGAGCCTCCCAGAGCCCCGGTATGGCTTTGAGCGGCCCGAACGGCATCCGGCGTCTTTCCCGCCTTGTAAACAATAACGGGTTTGGTCCCGGCAACCTGGCGCACCACCTCGGCGAACCGTCTTCCATCCTTAACCCCTTCGATATACATCATGACGCCCTGCACCTGGGGATCAGTCCCGACATACTCCAGGAAATCGGTGGTCGTCAGATCGGCCTCATTACCGGTTTGGACGAACAGGCCCAAACCCATGCCTCTGGAGTACCCATGAGCCAGCAGATCGTAAATGGCATAACTCCCCTGACAAATGCCCGCAATAGGACTTTTGATAAGATACCCCACCGGGGCTGCCGAAGCATTGAACTCCGCGTTGAGATTAAAAGCGCCGCTCACATTGGGACCCAGCAGACGCATACCGTAAGACCGGGCCAGACGCACCAGTTCCGCTTCCCTTTGTTTACCGTCTTCGACCGCTTCTCCGAACCCGGCCGAGATGATAATGATCCCTCGGACGCCTTTTTCACCGCATTCCCTGACGGTCTCCTCCACGGCTTTTTCTGGAATGGTAAAAACCGCCAGTTCAACCGGACCGGGAATCTCCCCGACCTTTCTGAAGGCCGGCAATCCGAAGACTTGTTCGGCCTTTTGGTTAACGGGGTAGATACGGCCGGGAAACGCTCCGGAAAGCAGCCCTTTGATAATAAATGACCCCCATGATCCGGGGCGTTCGGTCGCCCCAATGACGGCCACCGATTGGGGATTGAAAAAGGTATTTAACGGTTTCTGAATGGTCATGAATTGTCTCTTTTCTTGCTTGGCGATCCAGGAAAGTCTCTCACTTTATAAGATCATTTACCAAAACTGTTTTTTTTTCAACTTCTTTCCTGAGGCCCCCAGGATTCCAGGCGGGTCATCCGGTTGAACCTTTTAGGTTGTTGGTGTATAATTGCACTATAACAAGAACAAATCCTGCCAAGAATCCGAGGGAAGATATCGGTTAGGGAGTCTGTGATGAAAATAAGTCTGTTCGGCTCTAATATGGACCGGATGCCCCGCCCGGCTTTCCGAATAATGAAATTAATGTTTGATATCCGGGACCGGTTGGTTTCGGTCGGATCCCT
>CAZSTT010000053.1:0-18516 GCA_964609705.1 uncultured Thermodesulfobacteriota bacterium | reverse complement strand
GAGTTGGAAAAGAAAAAAAGCGGGTCCCGGCTGGCAAAGTTTTTCTCTTAAACACCTGAGCCTGTTGCATAATTTAGACTTTTGAAAGAACCTCGCTTGAGTATAAAAACTGTAAGAGATTACAGGCAGCACCATGGATCTCAATATTTTTTTAAATAAAAGACCCCATCTCTCTATTACCCTTTTGTTCTTGTCGGTATCCCTTTCGTCCACCATGAAAGGGATAAGTGATCAGGAAAATACCTTTAACACGAAAAAAAATTTCGAGGCATCTCGTTGACCCGCTCTATTTTCATGTTTCGTGGTGTCACGCCCAAAAGGCGTGGCATGACGGTTTAGTTCGAAAATAGGGTTCACCACCCAACGAGCCTATTTTCATTTTGGGTGGTGTCACGCCACTAAAAGCGTGGCATGACGGTTTAATACTTCCCCCCGTGTTCCTTTTTTACCTGATCCCGGTCAACTGTCCCATCTGGTTTCTTCGGCAAGGAATCCACAAAGACGATAAATTTTGGTTTTTTATACCGGGCAATTTTGGAGGCCACAAACTCGATCAGGACCTGGGTCTCAAGGGACTCCCCGGACTTAAGCACACAGACAGCCTTAACGGCTTCGCCCCACTCCTTATCCGGCACGCCGATGACGCAGACTTCGGTTACGGCCTCATGAGTCTGAATTGTCTTTTCCACCTCTGTCGGGTAGACATTCTCCCCCCCGGGCTTTATAAGTTCTTTTTCCGCCTTTCTCTTGACATACCAGAGGTAGCCGTCCTCATCAAAACGGCCGATGTCGCCGGTATGGTGCCAGCCGTTTCGAAAAGTGTAGGCCGTCTCCTCAGCCAGACCCCAATAACCCAAGAAGACCACCGGTGAGCGGACGCATATTTCGCCCGGCGTCCCTACTGGGACTTCATGGTCGTAATCGTCGAAAAGGGCCACTTTGGCCAATGGAGAAGGCCTCCCGGCACTGCCCGGTCTCTCTTCCATGAATCCCCCGGTTACGGGTATGGCCTCGGTCTGGGCAAACCCGGTCCAGAATCTGGCCTGCGGAACAAGTTCCTTGAATCGAAAAATATTGTCGGGACTGTCAAGACCGCCGACATTCCGGATAGAAGATAGATCATGGGATCGACTCTTTTCCTCATATTTATCCATAAGCATCTGGAGGATCGGCGCGAAATGGACCAGGGTTGAGCCCCTTTCCCTCTCGATAAGATCCAAAACGAGTTCCGGATCAAAACGCTCTACAATCGCATTCTTTCCACCGGCCTGCATCACGGCCATAGCCATGGAAAGGGCGGCTATGTGGAAAAGAGGAAGGAGGCAGATAAAGCAGTCTTCGGTGCCCAAGCCATTGCTCTCGACCATCTGCAGGTTGCAATGGATAATATTGGACTGACTCAGAAGGGCGCCCCTGGGTCTTCCCGCCACCGCTGCCGTGTGTATAATAACAAATCCGATATCTGAGGAGAGGTCAGGTTCCGGTAGGCCGTTATTCTCAGAGTAAAGGGATTCAAAAGTCCTAAAACTGATGGGGATAACCCCCCCGCCCATGGTATACCATCCTTCGACGAAATTAAGCCTCTTAGATATTTCCTCCACCATGGGCCGATATTCTGGGCCGGCAAAGACCAACTTTGGGGTGCAATCGTTGAGCACAAATTCCACTTCGTCCGGCTGAAACCGCCAGTTTATTGGGAGCACAATCGCACCAATCTTGGAGGCTGCACCGTAAAGAATCATAAATTCATCACAATTCTGGGCAATCACTCCCAATCGGTCACCCAGTTGGATGCCTGCGGCCAGTAGACCGGTCGCCAAACGGTCACAATTTTTTTTGAACTGCTCGTGGGTAAGGCGGACATCCTTAAATACAAGGGCCTCCTTGTGAGAATAAATCTGGGCATTTCTGCAAATAACATCATAAACGGTGAAGTCTCGAATGCTCATAACCGGTCCCCTTCTTAAGAAAAATCAAGACAATTTAATAAATTAACAGGTTGCTGAAAAACTCATTTTTTACAGGTTGCTCAAAAAGGTCCGGGCTTCCAAAGGAAGCCTTTTTAGGTCGGCGAAGCCGACCGCCTACGAGGCGCCCGAAATCCTGAGGAATGGGTCGTACATAGTAGTACGTCGCAATGACGAAGGACGAGGGCAATCCTGCCGGGGTGGGATAGATAGGCCTTTTTCAGCAACCTGTTAACCTTTACCTGCTCATTCCGAAATATAAGGCAGCGGCCAGATTCGGAAATAATCCCTAAACTTGATCCAGGTCCCCACAATCCCTTCCGGCTCAAAAATGATAAATAGTATAATCAGGCCGCCGAAGACCAATTCTTTCATGGGCCCAAGAAGAATGGTGATGTTCGGGTCATAGACCTGAGCCAGATAACTCACGATCTGATCGAGAAAGACCGGCACAAAGGTCACAAAGATGACTCCAAAGACCGTGCCCACCAGCCGTCCCAGACCTCCCACCAGGACCATGGCCAGGACAATAATGGAGTGGAGGAAGGTGTAGTCTCCCGGAATCGCAGTCCGGAGGAGCCCGGCAAACAGGGCCCCGGCCACGCCGGCATAAAACGAACCGATGGCAAAGGCTAAAAGCTTGTAGCGGAAGATGGATATGCCGATGATCTCAGACGAGACGTCATTATCCCGTATGGCGACAAAGGCCCGACCGATCATGGACCGGGTGATGTTCTTGGCCCCCCACATAAGGATAAGGGCCAGGACAAATAAGAATAAGAAGTAGGCATGGTTTTTCTCGAGAGAAATCCCGAGAAAATAAGGGGTCGGGAGCCCGATCCCCCTGATGCCCATGGTGACCCCATCCCAATGGATGATGATATAATCAATTACAAACTGGAAGGCCAGGGTGGCCACCATCAGGTAGAAGCCCTTGATCCGGAGCGAGGGGGTACCCACGATGATCCCAAACAGGGCGGACACCAAGCCGGCGAAGACAATGGACAGGGCAAAGGGAATCCCGAATTTGGTAATAAGCAGGGCTGAGGTGTAGGCGCCGACTCCCATAAAGGCGGCATGACCCAGGGAAAGGAGTCCGGTAAAGCCTACCAGGAGATTCAATCCCAGGGCGGAGATGAGGTTTATCAGAATCAGATTCATAATAAAGTAGTGATATTCATTGGCTCCACCACCCAAGGCCGAACCTAAAGACATCAAACCGACCAGGATGAGGAAAATGACAAACCAGGCCCTCTTAAAGCGGGTTCGAAAGATCCTCTCATCTTCCCGGTAGCTGAATACGGCGGAAGAAGAAAAATAGTCATTATAGAGTTCGGGCAAGGATCTCACTCTGATATCTCCTCTATGGCAATAATCCCTTTAAAGGTTGAAATGCGTCCGTCTTCGTAACGTATCTCGATATCCAGGTTATGCCTGTCTGTGGCGCGGTAGAGGTCATCGATAAGGGCCTGGTACCTTTCGTTTACAAAGGCCCTTCTGACCTTCCGGGTCCTGGTTAGTTCTCCGTCATCCGGGTGGAGGGCCTTAAGGAGTATGGCGAAACGCTTGATCCTTATGTTTTCAGGAAAGCGTTTACAGATCTTGGCTATCTCGTTTCGAATCAACTCATAGACCTCCCGTCTCTGGGCCAGGTCCTGGATGGTGGTATAGGACATGCCCCTCTTTTTGGCCCAATTTCCCACATTCTCCAGGGCAATACTGACAATGGCGGTTACCAAGGGCCTTCCGCCCCCGCAGACCATGGCCTCATGGATGTAGGGACTGAATTTCAGGCGGGTCTCAATATCCTGGGGAGCAAACCGGGTGCCGTCTTCCAGGGTCATAACGTCCTTGGCCCGGTCAAAGACATAGAGATGTCCGTCCTCACCAAAATACCCGGCATCCCCGGTTCGGAGAAAGCCGTCCTCGGTATAACATTCCCGAGTGGCCTTCTCGTTTTTATAGTAACCGACATGGGTGTTCTTTCCCCGTACCAGGATCTCCCCCTCTTTGGAGAGCTTCACCTCCACCCCGGGAATGGCCACCCCCACGGTCTCCGGTCTGACATCGTTTTCCCTGTGGGTGGTGGCAATCCCGGCACACTCAGACTGACCGAACACCTGGCGAAGATCAAGCCCCAGGGCTTTGAAGTATTTGAAGACCTCGGGGGAGATGGCGCCTCCGCCCGTTATGGCCATCCTGACCCGTCCCAGCCCGACTTTGTTCTTCAGGGGACGAATCACAAAAAAGTTGGCCAGGGGGTGGATTATCCTGCTCCAGACGCCGGGCCGTTCACCGGCCAGCTCGGCCTCCGTCTTCTTTAGTGCGGACTTTATGGCCAGGCCGTAGCAATAGCGCTTGAAAAAATCGGCATTGTCCATGGCGGCCTGGATGGTGGATATGATCAGTTCCCAGACTATGGGTGTGCCGCCGAAATAATAGGGCTGAAGCTCCAGGAGATCCTTTCTAAGGGTCTCGGTCTCTTCCGGGAAGTTGTAATGGGCACCGACCGTCAGGAAGCGGGCGACGTTATAAAGCTGTTCCCCAATCCAGGAAAGGGGTGCGGCCGAGAGGAGTTCATCTCCCTTGTTCATCCGGACCACCTGGCCGTAGCTCTCAGAGGCGAACAGGAGGTTTTCGTGGCTGAGGATAGAAAGCTTGGGCTTGGCCGTGGTCCCGGAAGTGGTGAGCATAATGGCCGGTTGGGAGGGATCTATTTCCTTGGCCCTTTTTTCCAGATAATCCTTCTTGCCGGCGGCCTCCTCCCTGGCGCCGATCTCAAGCACCTCTTCAAAGCGCATCAGGAAGGGATACTCCTGATAGTAATGGCTCATCCCCCTGGAGTCCCAAACGATCACCTTAGTAACCTGACTCCTTATCCCTTCCCAGATGGCAATGATCTTGTCCGCCTGCTCCTGGTCCCTCAAAACCAGGAAACCGGCCTCGGCATAGGAGATCAAATATTCCATCTCTTCCGGCAGGCTGTCCGGATAAGCGCCCGTGGGGAGACCTCCGGCGGCCATGGCCCCGAATTCGGCGATGATCCATTCCGGCTTGTTATCGCCGATGATGGCCAGCTTCTGGTCCGGCCCAAAGCCCAGGGCCAGCAGGCCCAGGGCAAAGCGTTGAACCTTTTCCTGAAATTGGCCCCAGGTCAAGGGGCTCCAAACCCCGAAGCGTTTCTCCCGGATGGCGACCTCATCCGGCATCTCGACCGCATTCTTGACAATGAGGCCGATCAAGTTATGCTCAAGCATTGGTCCCATTAGGCCTCCTTCTGCCTCCCGAGATAAGCCTCAATCACCTGGGGATTCTTCTGGATTTCTTCCGGCTTCCCTTCGGCGATTTTTATCCCAAAACTCAGGACGCAGACCCGATCCGAGAGGTCCATGACGGCGGCCAGATCGTGTTCAATCCAAACGATGGTCACCCCCATATCCCTCTGAACATCCAGTATATAGCTGGCAACGTCCTCTTTTTCCTCAACCGCCATTCCCGACATAATCTCATCGAGCAGCAGAATTTTGGGTCTCATGGCCAGAGCGCGGGCCATATCCACCCGCTTGCGCACCCCAAGCGGGAGGATCCCCACCGGAGAGTTACGGAAACTCGACAGGCCCATGAAATCGATGATATCCTCCTCAATCTCTTTCCGGTGGATCATCTCATCGCGGTTTATATGGGGGAGCCTGAAAAAACTGCCCAGGAGGGAGAACTTCATCAGGAAGTGACGGCCCAGCTTGATGTTGTCCAGGACGGTCATGCCTTGAAAGAGCTCAACCTTTTGAAAGGTCCTGGCTATGCCCAGACCGGCCACCTGGTGAGGTTGCAGGGTTGTGATATCTTTTCCCTCAAAAAGGATTTCACCTGCCTGAGGCCGGTAATGGGCATTGATGCAATTCAAAAGGCTTGTCTTACCGGCCCCGTTTGGGCCGATGATGCAGAAGATCTCTCCCTTATGAACCGTAAGGTTGATGTCGCTAAGTATCTGCAGACCGCCAAATGAAAGCTTCACGCTATCGATCACCAGGATCTCCGGTCCGGTCTTTATCTCTACAGCCATCGTTTTCGCCTCTTGTATCGTTTGGCGTCCCGGTAGCTCTTTCGCTGCTTCTCTCCCGAGCCCAGGTAAAATTCGCGGACATCCTTGTTGGTTATGAGGTCTTCGGCCTTTCCCTCAAGAACGATGCGGCCCAGTTCGATCACATATCCCCTGGTGCCGATTTCGAGGGCGGCGTGGGCATTCTGCTCCACCAGCACAATGCTGATACCGGAGCCGTTAAGCTGCTTGATGATCCTAAAGAGCTCCTCGGTGATCAGGGGGGCCAGTCCCAGAGATGGTTCATCCAGGAGGAGGATCTTGGGTTTGGTCATCAGGGCCATGCCGATAGCCAGCATCTGCTGCTCACCGCCTGAGGCGTAGCCGGCCTTCTTGTGCCTCAGCGCCCCGAGTGCCGGGAAATAATCGAAGACCATCTCCATATCGGGTTTGACCTGTTTATCCCACCGGGAAAAGGAGGCCGCTCCCAGGTTTTCTTCAATGGTCAGGTACCAGAAGACCGGTCGATCCTCCATGACATAGGTGAGTCTATGGCGCTTCATGATGTCGGTTGCGTCCAGCCCCTTGATGGAGACCCCTCCCACCTTGACCTCCCCTTCGATGATATCGCCGTCATAGAAATCAATCATCCCGGCCACGGCCCGAAGCAGGGTGGTCTTCCCGGCCCCGTTGGCCCCAAGGATGATGAGGATCTCCCCTTCCTGGACCGTGAGCGATATTCCGTTCAGAACGGAGATGACATCGTGGTAAACGACCCTCAGGTTTTCAATGGCCAACATAGCTTACACCCTCTCAATCCGGATCGTGCCGAAAAGACCATAAGGCCGGATCAGCAGTACAATCAGCAAAAGGATGTAAGGGGCCACTTCCTTAAATCCTGTTAGACCCAGGGGCTCAAGATAAGCGCCGACCAGGGATTCACAGATACCGACAATAACACCCCCGATCAGGGCGCCTCCAATGCTGTCCATCCCACCGATCAGGACCACCGGCATGGCCCTCAGCCCGACGATGGAGGACATGGTGGACAGGGCCCCGAAGTTTGAAATCATGATCCCGGCCACGGCGATACAGGCCGAGCTTAAGGCCCAGACAATCAAGAGGATAAATCGGGCATTGATGCCAAAGGCCATGGCCTTGGCCTGGTTTTCCGAGGTGGCCCGGATGGCCAGCCCCCAGCGGGTCCGAAAGAGGAGAAACATGACCAGTCCAAAGGTTGCCAGGGATAGGATCCCGGCCCAGATGGGATCGGACAGAAAAAGGAGGCTCCCGGTCTCCAGGGATATATCAGGCAAATTCAGAAAAAAGGAATAGCTGTGGGACCCGAAGATGAGTTGCAGGCAGGCCCTCAAGAAAAACCCCAGGCCCAGAGTGACGATGGTCATGGAGATGGGGGACCGGCCGAGCAGCGGTTTGATAGTCAGGCGTTCAACAATGGCCCCGGCCAGGGCTGCGGCTAATAACCCCAGAGGCAGGGCTATCAGGAAAGGGATATGGAGATCAAAAAACAGGGTGTAGAAAAGGAAGGACCCGATGACCAGAAATTCGCCTATGGCAAAGTTAAAGGCCTCAGAGGCCTTAAATATGATAACAATGGACAGACCCAGCAATGCATATACCAGGCCGACCAGGACTCCCGAACCTAATGTCTGAAGAAGATCGGTCATGAAGACCTCCGGGAAAATAGATTATCCTATTTCATCAAAAAAAGGCTTAATAAATCCCCCCTTCCCCCCCCCTTTTTTTATTTTGTCAAAGGGGGGATAAAGACCTGCCTGCGTCCCGCGGACAGGCAGGGGGGATTTTCAAAGGGGTTGGTTATAGGCTACCACTTGACTTCGTCGCTATTGATCCAGTCGCTGATAGGGATCACCGCGCCGGTGGGAACCATGGCATCTCCCATCTTGACCATCTTGACGCTGGCCTTGAACATTTGCATCATGGGTATGGTATGGGTCTTCTTGTAGGCAAACTTCTTTCCCCTAAACATGCCCTTGAAGTCCCAGACCAGGTTGTCCAGGGCCTTATTGACTCCCTCCCGGGTCAGGTTGCCGGCTTTGTCGGCATCGGTCAGGACCTTTTGGATCAGCAGGGCATAAAGGAGTCCTTCCGTATAAAGGAACATATCTTTGATGGAATCTTTCTCCGTTGGACCCTTATTATATTCCGCAGGCCGATACTTCTTGGCAAAATCGTGGGCGAGTTTGACCATGGGGTTGTCCATAGGGGTGTTGGAGCGGGGTACGGCATCCAGAAAAGGCCGGGTGGCCACCCCGATGTATCCGTCATAGGCCTCCTGGCAGGCCAGGATGGGCATCCTTCCGGTGGTGTAATGGGTGCCCATGAGCTGAACGTCCTTGAGGATCTTCTTGGCGGTCTTGAAGAAGATGGCGGTATGACCGGCGGCCCCGGAATAGCCGTGGAAGACCACATACTGGGCTTGGGCCTTCCGGAGTTGCATGCACTCATTGGTGGCGTCAGTGGCCGTGTAGGGATACTCGATCTGGGCCACTACATCCAGGCCGATTTTTTTGGCATAGGCGATCCCCTCGGGGGTCCCGTCCTTGCCCCAGGCCGTCGGGCTGTAGACAAAACCGACCTTGGCTTTGCCCACCCCTTTGTAGTTTTCCTTGATCCACTTCATCAGAATCATGACCTGATCGCCGTAGGTGGCGCCGAGAGAATAGTAATAGGGGTATTTGGATGGCCCACCCTCGTCGCCGAAGATTTCCGTGGAATAGGAGCCCTCAATCCAGGGGATCTTCTGTTCCTTATTGACCTTGTCGATCAGCGGCTTCAGGCCGCCGGTGATATAGCCGGTGGCCAGGAGGAGTTCATCCTTGCTGTGCTCAGCAACGTACTTGTTGAAATTGGCGACCTCCACGGTGGGATCGTAGCGAAAATCCTCGAGATACCATTTGATCTTTTTTCCATTGACCCCGCCCCCTTCGCCGTTGACCCAGCTCATCCCATCGATATATCCCCAGCCGAATTCGGGTAGGGCGCCCACCGGGCCGCTCATGGGAAACTGGGAAAGGACCTTGATCTCTTTGGCTGAAACAGGGCTGAAGGCTAACATCAAAAGGGCAAGAATACAGGAAAGGAATATAAAAAATCTTGGCTTCATCTCGTTGTGTCTCCTTCTGGTTAAATTGCTTCAGGTTATTTTAAGTATCTGAGTGGTGGTCGGGGTTTCAACCCATTTTAATGCTTGACTTCACCTCCTTTAGGCAATCGTCTAAGATCATAGGGAAATTCAACGGCCTGAAAAGTTGAAACTATTGGAACAAAAAAATATTCGACACCCCCGCTTTTTAAGGGATTGAAAAATAAATGATTTTCAAGGGGAGGAGCCTGCTCTTGATTCAACTCTAGTTCAACCATATTAATGATATCTTCGGATGAGAACTATCAGCGATTAGCGGTCAGCTTTTAGGAAAACCCTTTTAAAAGAGCTTTTGCTGACTGCTATATGCTAATAGCCGTCCCCTTCTATCTGGAAATCCGAGGTTTCCGGATGGAAACTTCTCTAGTTTATATAATGAAACTAACTTGTTACAATAACAAAAAGCTGAACACTTATTTTTTCAAGAAAGGAATATCTGTTCCGCTATCACTTCACCTGGCCGTTTGACCGGAGACTTTGCTTCAAAAAACAAAGAAATGTTAACTGTACAGATAAAAGGTGAATGGACTAAATGATTGGACCGCACTCAAGTTCATTTTTTTTTACAAATATATTAAGAGAAAAAGGGGAAGTCAAGGTTTTTCTGCTGTAATAACTTTATCGGAAAGCATGTTCGCGCAATAATGTTGTACGTCTCCATCTCACATAGCTGTTGTCTGTAAGGCCGCCAGATCCGATGCCGGTATCGGAGTATCCTCATCCGGAAAGGTCTTTTCCGGATGGAAACTAATTATATATATTATCGAATATAGGCCTCGGTCACATAGCGGCGCATCATGCGATGGGTATTGAAATAATAGGCATTTTGCCCGACGGCGTTTTGCATCATCCGGACCCAGTTGCCTTTTTCAGTATAATACATTGGAATAATTATATTTTCAAGTTTGTTGTATAAGTCCTCGGCATCCCTGGTATCATAACCATCCACCAATATGGTCTCTGTTGGACTGGGGCCGATGGACCAGCCGGTGTATCCCTCAATATGGCCTTCGATCCACCAGCCGTCCAGGACACTAAAATTCATGACCCCATTGTGGGCGGCTTTCATGCCGCTGGTTCCCGAGGCCTCCCGGGGGCGAAGAGGGGTGTTCAGCCAGACATCCACGCCCGAAACCAGTTTCAAGGCCAGCTCCATATCATAGTTGGCCAGATAAACCATCGGTATGTGATCTTTTAATTTTTCCTTGAAATCGAAAATTCTTTCGATCAGCATTTTGCCCGGTTGATCATTGGGATGGGCTTTACCGGCATAGATGATTTGAATCTTCCCCGTTCCTATGGCCTTTAGTCTTTCCAGATCGCTGAATAGCAAATCGGCCCTTTTATAGGCCGTGGCCCGTCGGGCAAAGCCGAAGGTCAACAGCTCCGGGTTCATTTCCATGCCGGTTGTTTCTCGAATATAGTTGAATAAAACCTTTTTGGCTTCCTGGTGAGCTTCCCATATTTCTTCATCGGGGACCCTTCCGATACGGACAAACAATTCAGGCTCGTTGGCCCAGCCGGGCAGGTATTTGTCGTATAGCCTTTTGAAGCTCTCACAGGTCCAGGTGTAGGAATGAACCCCATTGGTGATGGCGCTGATCTGGTAGCCGGGGAACATATTCCTGGAAACTTCTCCATGTTTTTTAGCCACTCCATTGACGAATTCACTCAGGTTAAGGGCCAGCAGGGTCATATTCAAAAAATCCGGGCCGGCCAGCCCCTTGAGCACATCGAAGGGAACCGGCTCCCCCAAAATCTGCCGGACTAAATCATAGGAAAAACGATCATGGCCGGCTTCCACGGGGGTATGGGTGGTAAAAACACAGAGATCTTTAACCCGGTTCACGTCCCAGACCAGTTTCTCATCCCAAACCTCTTCAATCGGCTTTTGATAAGTTTGGAGAAGTTCAAGGGTTAAGAGGCTGGCATGCCCTTCATTAAGATGATATTTTTTAATCTCAAAGCCCAGCTTTTTCAACATCCGAGCCCCGCCGATGCCCAGAATAATTTCCTGTTTTAACCGGTAAACCAGGTCCTTCCCGTAGAGGAAGGAAGTGATTTCCCGATCCTCAGGGGCGTTTTCCTTCAGGTCCGTATCGAGAAAAAAGACCGGAACCTGCCCCCTGGTAAAGCTTTTAACTGTATAGAACCAGGACTGAATCAGAACCTCTCGGCCTTCAATCTCAACCGAAACCTTGGGGGAAAGAAGGGTCATGAATTTGGACGGCTCCCAAATAACAGGATGTTCGGTTTGCCTGCCTTTTTCATCCAACTCCTGGCGGAAATATCCTTTTTCGCTGAGCAAGGTCACCCCCACCATGGGAAGGTTAAGATCGGCTCCGGATTTGATGGTATCCCCGGCCAAAACACCCAGCCCGCCGCTGTAAGTCGGGATACTGCTTTGAATTCCTATCTCCATGGAAAAATAAGCGATCATGGGTTCTTTGGTGAATTCCAATAATAAAAGGGCTTCAGGATTCATGGGTTTCCTTTTACAGGTTGAATTTATAGGGAAAACGGGCCCAGTGGTTTATGCGCCCTTATTAATTTGGAATATAATCCCTAATATTGTCAAGTGATTATTTCTTTGATTATTTTTCTTGCCAATACGGGCCAAATCGGCTATAAGTTATACTTTTTAGATATATTTATTCAGAAATTTCGGAAATCAAGAGGGGATCTGGATGGGTAGCGTAGTCAAAAAAAGACGGAAAAAAATGAGGAAGCACAAGCACAAAAAGTTGATGCGAAAGACCCGCCATCAACGTAAAAAGAGGGGCTAACCGCCCTCACCTTTCGAGGGGCATCGTTACTTAGCATCCAGGTGTTTTCGATTTGGATTGTACCTGCCGATAAAAAGAAACGTTCAAATATTTTCCAAATCCAGGCCATCCCTTCGGGTATGGCCTGTTTTTATTGGTAAGGGGGCTGGCTATTAAATCACGTATTTTAACCATTGCCGGTTCAGATTCGAGTGGCGGAGCAGGCATCCAGGCCGATTTGAAGGTCATCGCCCTGTTGGGAGGATATGGAACTTCGGTCATAACCGCTCTGACCGCCCAGAACACCCTGGGGGTGCAGGCGATCTTGCCGATACCTGTTGCCTTTATCGAAAAACAACTCCTTTCGGTCCTTTCCGATATCGAAATGGATGCTATCAAAACCGGAATGCTGGTCCGTGCCGAGGTTGTTTCTCTGGTGGCCAGGACATTAAAGAAGTTCGATGTTTGTAAGCTGGTTCTCGACCCGGTTATGATCTCAGAAAGCGGGCATCCGCTATTGGAGGAAAAGGCCGTTCAAATCCTGAAAGACAAACTATTTCCGATAGCCGGATTGATAACCCCCAACCTCTCCGAAGCCTCCGTCCTGACCGGGATACCGGTTCGAACCCGGACCGACATGAAAAAGGCCGCCAGAATCATTAAAGAAAAAACCAGGGGAACTGTTCTGATCAAAGGAGGACATTTAACCGGGGCCGCGGTGGATCTTTTTTTTGATGGAGACACCTTTCTGGAATTTTCCAGCCCCCATATTCGAAGCCGGAACACTCATGGAACCGGCTGCACCTTATCGGCCGCTATTGCCACATTTTGGGGGCAAGGACTTTCTTTAATCGAAGCCTTGGGGAAATCCAAAGAATTTATCACCAGGGCTATTGCCGGGGCTCAACCGATCGGGCACGGGCGTGGACCCACCGATCCTTACGCATGGATTCAAAAATAAACCGTCATGTCCCGTCAGGGACGTGACCCCACGAGCCGGTCGACTTTGTCGACCTAAAAGAGGCGTCCCTTCGGACGCCGGGACATGAAAATAGACCGGAGCAACGAGATGGCTCGAAATCTATTTTCGTGTTAAACCGTCATGCCACGCCTTTGGTGGCGTGACACCACGAATCATGAAAATAGGAAGGATCAGAGAGTAGCCTATAATCCTATTTTCGAACTAAAGGAGAATTGTTTTGACACAGATTGAATCAGCCAGAAAAGGAATTGTTACTCCGGAGATGCAGGAGGTGGCCCGCTATGAAGGGTTGGATCCGGACCAGATCCAAAAAGGAGTAGCCCAGGGGACCGTAGTTATTCCGGCCAATTCGGGGAAAAAGAAATCTCGTCCGGTAGGCATCGGCCAGGGATTGAGCATCAAGGTCAATGCCAATATCGGGACTTCATCGGATCAGATAGACCTGGACCAGGAACTGGAAAAACTGGAAATTTGCGTCCAGACCAAGGCCGATACGGTGATGGACCTCAGCACCGGAGGAAATCTGCCGGAGATCTTGCGGACCCTGATCGACCATTCCCCGCTTCCTCTGGGCACCGTCCCTATCTATCAAGCGGCCGTGGAAACGATCCGGGAAATGGGAGGGATCATCCACCTGACTGCCGAAAAACTGTTCGGAGTGATTGAAAGTCAGGCCCGGGCCGGGGTTGATTTTATCACCGTCCATTGCGGGGTCACCCTGGGTTCTTTGGAGCGGTTGCAGCGTCAAGGCCGGATACTGGATATCGTCAGTCGTGGCGGGGCCTTTCTGGCCACCTGGATGGTCTATCATGGGAAAGAGAACCCCCTTTATGAACAATATGACCGGCTGGTTGATCTAGCCAGGAAATATGATTTGACCCTGAGCCTTGGTGACGGTCTGCGTCCCGGGTGCCTTCTTGATGCCACCGACAGGGCCCAGGTCCAGGAACTGATTACCCTGGGCGAATTAAGGGAAAAGGCCCTTGAATCCGGGGTCCAAGTCATGATCGAAGGGCCGGGGCATGTGCCGCTCAATCAGATCGAGGCCAATATCCAGCTTGAGAAACTGCTCTGTAAGGGGGCCCCTTTTTATGTCCTCGGCCCCCTGGTCACCGATATTGCCGCCGGGTACGACCATATCGCCTGCGCCATCGGAGGAGCCGTGGCCGGAATGGCCGGGGCCGATTTTCTGTGTTACGTTACCCCTTCAGAACATCTAAAACTTCCCACCCCGGAAGATGTGCGGGAAGGGATCATTGCCGCCCGGATCGCCGCTCATGCCGCTGATCTGGCCCGAGGAAACAAACAAGCCTGGGAACAAGACCGGCAAATGGCTTCAGCCCGCAAGGCCCTGGATTGGGAAAAACAGATCAGCCTTTGTTTGAATCCGGAAAAGGCCCGAAAAATACGGGCCGAAAGCCCCCCCGGTGAATCCGAGGTTTGCACCATGTGCGGTGAATTCTGCGCCATTAAATTGGTTCGGGAGTTTTTAAAAAATAAATAGGGCCTTTCTTTTCAAACGGTTTAAGTGGTCCTCCTTCAGTAAATGAAATCATGAAAGTATTAGACCGGAAATCTCACACCCATCCCAAAGAAATAATCCTGGGTGCATTGTCTCAAAACGATTTGATTTCCGGAGAAGTCCTGGCTAAACAATTGGGAATGACCAGGCCGGCGGTCTGGAAATATATAGCCCAACTCAAAGACGAGGGCTTCAGTATCGAATCCATCCAAGGCAGAGGGTATCGACTGAAGGCGGTTCCCGATATTTTATATCCGGACCTGATTCGACAGGAGAGAAAAACCCGCCTGTTCGGACAAAAAATTTTCCATTTTCTGCGGACCGATTCCACCAATATTCAGGCCAGATCCCTGGCTGCCGACGGGGCCTTGGAAGGAACCCTGTTGGTGGCCGAATATCAGGAAAAAGGGAAAGGCCGCCTGGACCGCCAGTGGCAATCCCCTTCCGGTAAAAATCTTCTTTTTTCTTTGATCCTGCGGCCGGACTGGCCGCCGCAACAGGCCTTTTATGGAACGGTGCTGGCTTCGGTTTCTCTTTGCCGGACCATCAGGGAGGCCGCCGGGATCGAGGTGGGCATCAAATGGCCTAATGATCTTTATATCGGCGGAAAAAAATTGGCCGGTATCCTGACGGAGTTTGCCACCGATCCCGATCGAATAGAATATATGATCGTCGGAATCGGGGTCAATTGCAATTGGGCGCCGCCCAAACCGCCCCCGGAGGGACAGCCGGCCACCAGCCTTCTCCAGGAAACCGGTCACGAGTTTTCCCGGCTCCGCCTCTTGACAGGCTTTTTGAACCAGGCGGAACTCCTCTACGAAAAAGTCAAGGAAGAGGGAGTCGGTTTGCTGAGGGAGGAATGGAACCGATATTCCCTGGTCAATAATCGTCAGGTCACCATTTCCAACAATGAGAAGACCTGGACCGGCATGGGGCAGGGGATTGATGATTTTGGCGCCCTGATCCTTCGGCTTGACAACGGCCAAGAAGAAAAGTTTCTGGCCGGGGACGTGAAATTGAGGTTTTAGAATGCAAGAACGCTACGCTTGAGGAGCACTTCGTTTGAGGGAAGAGGCAATTGCCTTTGGCCTCAAATTCGTCAAAGACGAATGCTCCTCAAGTGAAACGCTCCTTAAGCGAAGCGGTCCTAAAACAATCCTAACTCTGCTCCAAAATTTCAGATAGGTCTGTCAAGGTTTTATTAAGGAGGGCTTCATGAAAATACTAGTTGTCGGCGGTGGCGGCCGGGAGCATACCCTGGTCTGGAAGATCGCCCAGAGTCCGAAGGTATCCAAAATCTATTGTGCCCCGGGCAATGCCGGCATCAGCGAATTGGCCGAGTGCCTGCCCATTAAAGCTGATGATATTGCCGGCCTGGTCCGGTTTGCCCAAAAAGAAAAAATCGATCTGACCGTGGTTGGTCCTGAAGATCCTTTAACCAAAGGATTGGCCGATGCCCTGGAGAAAAAAGGGCTCAAAGTTTTCGGTCCCAAAAAAAATGCCGCGGTCCTGGAGGCCAGCAAAGATTTTGCCAAACGCATCATGACCCAATACGGGATCCCCACCGGATTCTTCAAAACCTTTACCGATCCCAAGAAGGCCCTGGCCCATCTGGAAAAAGTGGGGGCTCCAATCGTGGTCAAAGCCGACGGACTGGCGGCCGGCAAGGGGGTCATGGTCTGTCAGACCAAGGAGGAGGCCAGGGCGGCTATAGAATTGATCATGTTTGATAGAGCCTTTGGAGAGGCGGGCCATAAGCTCCTTCTGGAAGAATGCCTTGCCGGTGAGGAGGCCTCATTCCTGGTCTTTACCGACGGACGGACGGTTTCACCCCTGCCCACCTCTCAGGACCACAAAGCCATATACGATGATGATCAAGGACCCAATACCGGGGGGATGGGGGCCTATTCCCCGGCGCCGGTAGTCGATCCTGCCCTTTTTCAGGAGGCCATGAACCGGGTGATGATCCCCATGGTCAAGGCTATGGAGAAGGAGGGCCGGCCGTATAAAGGGGTGCTTTATGCCGGTTTGATGATCAACAACGGCCGGATCAAGGTCCTGGAATTTAATGTCCGTTTCGGCGATCCCGAGGCCCAGCCTTTGTTGATGCGGTTAAAAACCGATCTGGTGGAAATATTAGAGGCCGTGGTCAACGGAACCCTGCATAAAATAAAAATTGACTGGGACGAACGGCCGGCGGTCTGTGTGGTCATGGCCGAAAAGGGCTATCCCGGTCCCTATCAAAAAGGCCATGTCATTGAAGGGTTGGATCAGGTCAAAAGCCTTAAGGATGTGGTGGTTTTTCACGCCGGTACGGCCTTGAAGGACAAGACGGTAATCACCAATGGGGGACGGGTCCTGGGTGTGACCGCTCTGGGGGAGGATATTCCCAAAGCCATAAAAAAGGCCTATCAGGCTGTGGGAAAGATCGGATGGGGGACCGATTACTGTCGAACCGATATCGGCCGCAAGGCCTTGAAATACACCGGGAGTAAGCCCAAGCCGGCCCCAATGGTCGGTATTGTAATGGGCAGTGATTCCGATCTGCCGGTTATGGAAGGGGCGGCGAAAATTTTAAGGGAATTTAATATCCCTTATGAGCTAATGGTTTCCTCGGCCCATCGCTCGCCCCAAAAGACGGCTGAATTTTCTCGCAAGGCCGTGGAGCGGGGTTTCAAGGTCCTGATTGCCGGGGCCGGGGCGGCCGCCCATCTGGCCGGAGTTTTGGCGGCGGAGACCACCCTGCCGGTTATCGGCGTGCCCATTGATTCTTCTTCTTTAAAAGGGATGGATTCTTTGCTGGCCATGGTTCAAATGCCCTCGGGCATCCCGGTGGCCACCATGGCGATCGGGGCCGCCGGGGCCAGGAATGCCGCCATCCTGGCGGTCCAGATCCTGGCCTTGAATTCATCCTCCCTGGCCGCGGCCTTGAAAGATTTCAAAAAGCGTCTGGAAAACGAGGTTTGGGAAAAAAATAAGAAAGTACACACGATCTGGCCATAAAAAACGTGAGGGCGTGAGGCGAAGAAAGCGTTAGGCTTGAGGCAAGAGGCATGAGGCGGAAAAAATGAACCAAAACCAGAATCTCAAGATTAAGTTTTCTCTTTATAACAAAATATATCGGATCTTGCTTTTGCCTCGAGCCCCCCGCCTTACCCCTTACGCCTTACGTTTCACGCCTGACGGCTGCTTTTCATGAAAATCATCGCCGATTTCCACGTCCATTCCGCCTACAGCCGGGCCACCAGCCCGGAGATGCATTTGCCGACCATGGCCCGATGGGCCGCACTTAAAGGGATCCACCTGCTGGGCACCGGCGATTTCACCCATCCGGCTTACTTTGAAGAAATCAATAATGATCTGGAGGAAACCGGACAAGGTCTCCTTAAACTAAAGGAAGACAAGGCAGCAACGGCCCACTTTATTCTGACTGCCGAAACCAGTCATATCTATACCCAGGCCGGCAAAGGCCGGCGGGTCCATATGATGATTTTCGCCCCGACGATCCGTTCGGTGGAAAAAATAAACCTTCACTTGGGCCGCATAGGCAATGTCAAGTCCGACGGCCGCCCTATATTCGGTTTCTCGGCCAAAGACCTGGTAAAAATTGTCCTGGATATCGACCCGGCCTGCCTGGTTGTCCCGGCCCATATCTGGACCCCCTGGTTTTCCGTCTTTGGTTCCCATTCCGGGTTTGACAGCCTGGAAGAATGCTTTGAAGAAGAAACAGTCAATATCCATGCTATTGAAACCGGCCTCTCCTCCGACCCGGCCATGAACTGGCGCTGGTCGGCTCTGGACCGGCTCAGCTTTATCTCCAATTCCGATGCCCATTCCCCGGCCAAGATTGGACGTGAGTCCAATATCTTCAACTGTCCCTGGACCTACAAAGATATTATTCAAACCATAAAGGAAAAAGATCCAAATTGCTTTTTAGCCACCCTCGAATTTTTTCCGGAAGAAGGAAAATATCATTTCGACGGACATCGGAGTTGCGGCATCAGTTATTCTCCGGAACAAACCCGGGGTAAGGATTATCTCTGCCCGGTTTGCG
>CAZSTT010000052.1:13157-18587 GCA_964609705.1 uncultured Thermodesulfobacteriota bacterium | reverse complement strand
CTCACTTATGTTCGTAATCAGAGTTCCCCCTTAATCGGGTTCGAATCAATACCCGCTTTAATTCTTTAGTTCGAAAATAGGATTCGAGGCCACTCATGCCTAGCCCTATTTTCATAGTTCGTGGTGCCACGCCATTAAAAGCGTGGCATGACGGTTTATTCAACCGCCTGAAGCATCCCGCCGCTGGTCCGGACTAACAGTTTGCCGGCGGCATAAACCAAATCCCCTTTTATCGTAGAGCCCAGTTGAAATTTCCATTGCCGGCTTCCATCCCGTCGGTTCACCCCGTACAAGACGCCGCTTTTCGTTCCGAAATAAACCGTGTCCCCCAAAACGAGTGGAGCAGTGGCAATGCTCTCCCCCAGGTCGATCTCCCAGAGGAAAGTCCCTTTATGGGCGTCCAAAGCATAAAACCGGCACCGGTTATCCCCCACAAACAAGCGGTTATCCGCTACCGCCGGAGAAGAGACAAACTTGCCTTTTCTCTCTTTAGGAAAAGTCCCCCACAGGGTTCCGGGCTGCAGGGAAGGGGTCGGCACCGGGAATCCCAGCATCCAGAGCTGAATCCAGACAACTTTTAAGCCATGCGACCAGGGGTACTGGCGGGTTTTGTGTTTTAGGGCTATCAACCGGCCGTCATGAGTAACACCATAAACTATGGTGGGAGAAACGACCGGGGAATCGATCATGGTCCCGGTCAGAAAAAACTCCAGCCGTCTGGTCCCGGTCCGGCCACTCAGACTATAGAGCTTCTTGTCATCGGAAGCCGCATAGACCAGGGTATCGCGAACCGCCGGGGCTTGGATCATTTTTCCGGTGGTTTTTTCCTTCCAGGCCAGCGTGCCAAACTGGGCATCCAAAGCATAGATATAATGGTCACTGGAGCCGATATACAAAAAGCCGTCAACCACTGTCGGCGATCCAATGATGAAATTCCCGGTCTTAAACTCCCACTGCAACTTTCCGGAATGGCGATTCAGAGCCAGAACCCGGCCATCCAGCAAACCCAGAAATATCAGATCGCCGGCTACGGCCGGGGAGGAATTCACCGGACCGGTGGTAGGATAAGACCAGAGGATCTTCCCATCGGAAACGTTAAGAGCCACCAATTTAAAGTGATCCCCTATATACAGGACCCCTTCTACCACCGCCGGAGAAGAGTCCACCCACTCAGACTGAGCCAATGCCCAGAGAACCTTTCCCTTAAATGAAACGTTTTGGTCAATAAAACGCTGGTGATCCGGAGTTCGGGCATAGGTCGCCCATTCCCCCGGCCTGGCCTTGCTTTCAATCCGGGAAGAAGGACGATAATAAAGCAAATGCAGGTTGGGTATAAAGGGGCTGCTCAAAATCAGGTAGGCACAAAATCCCAAACAGAGCGTTAGGAAAAGCACCCAAAATTTCCATCTCCCCTTTTTCGGGTACCCGTCATTTTGATCGGAAGATCTTTTTTTGTACCAGAGTGTTTTTTTGAAATCGAAGGCTTCCAGCGAAATTTCCTTCTTTATCCTTTCGGTTGGCTATTGAGAGTTTACCAAAAGAGGTTTCCTAATACAAGTCTTTAGGTCCGGGCTTTGGCGGCTTTATCCTTCCCGCTCGGCCAGGTAGTCGGCATACCGGACCAAATAAGCGAGGACCCGGGCTCCGTCCTCAGGAGTTCGGTAGGGGTAAAGGCCGTTGGCAATCAAGGTGGCAATAGCTCCCGATCGGGCCGGGTCGCTTACTGCGGCCACAATGAGGGGTTTTTGATATTTTTCAACCCGTTGCAACAAGCCCTCCATCAGGCCCTTCTCTCCCTCCACCGTTTCCTGCTGATATTGAACAAACTCTGGTCGGTATTGTTCGGGAACACTATCCGGAGAGGAGGAGACAAACCCTAAACAACTTACGGCCAGCACGGCATCCACATCCCTGCTCTTGAGCATAGTTCCCAGAGTCGGCGTGGAAAGATAAGCGTCTCCGGCCATGTCCACAGGATTGGAATGGGACCAGCGTGATTCCATGAACCGATTCAAGCCTTCAATAGTCTCCGCGGACAGGGTGGGCACTTCCAGCCCCAGACGGCGGCAGGCATCGGCGGCCACCACCCCGAATCCTCCCCCGGCGGTGACAATGCCGACCCGTTTGCCCCGAGGCAGAGGCTGCCGAATCAGGGCGGAAGCCACATCCAGCATTTCATCCACTTTCTCTACCTGAATAACCCCTGTTTGCCTAAACACCGCGTCGTGAATAGGGGCGGAACCGCTCAGGGAACCCGTGTGGGACTTGGCGGCACCGGCCCCTTCCGGGGTCCGCCCGGCTTTCAGAATAATGATCGGTTTCTTTCGGGAAATTTCTTTGGCCAGGTGGAAAAAGCGCTTCCCATCCTTAAACCCTTCCACGTAACCGCATATGATCCTGGTCCCTGGATCTTCACCCAAAAATTCCAGATAATCCTCAAACGTCAGGTCGGCCTCGTTTCCACTGCTGACATACTTATCAAAACCGATCCCCTTTTGAGTCCCCTGACTTACTATGAAACCTCCAAAATTACCGCTCTGGGAGATGAGACTGATAGGCCCGGGTTTAATATCCGGCCCGCCCGTTGTAAACAGCTTAGAGGCCGTATGGAAGTGACCATTGCAGTTGGGTCCCAACACCCGGATCCCCCCCTGATTAGCGATTCGAAGCATCTCGCTCTCCAAAGCGGTCCCTTCAGGGCCTATTTCTCGAAAACCGGCGGTTATGACCAAGGCGGTCTTGACCCCTTTGCGCACACAATCATCCATGGCTTCCGGAACAAAAGGCGGAGGGATGACCAATAGGGCCAATTCGATCTCGTCCGGGATATCGCTCACCCGCGGGTAGGCTTTGAGGCCGAGGACCTCGGTGGCCTTTCGATTGACCGGATAGATCCTCTGAGTACCGCCCCCTTGGAGAAGGCGGCTGAACACACTAAAACCCCATTTCCTAAAACTGTCGGAGGCCCCGATCACGGCTACCGATCGGGGTGAAAAAAGGGCCTCAAGAGAATTGGATGAAAAGTCCACTTTATTTTTATTCTTTCTTTGGGGAATATTGGGTCCGACTTATTGATGAGGAGGTTACTTACCAGAAAAAATTGAAAAAAGAAATAAAATCCGGAAGGCCGTCAATCATAACGCTATAGCCCCGGCAGGATAGCTATTGGCTTTTCTCGAGGGTCGGGTGAATCAGTCCCAAGGGTTATCTGATATGGAAACGACCTCTCCGGGCCATAAAAAACCAGGCCAGGGCCGTGGTGGAAACAAAGAAGATCAGCAGACGGAGGACCTGGGGAAGGATGGACGGCACATCGCCGTTACGGACAAAGACGCTTAAAAAGGCATTAAGGCCCCAGGCCAGGGGAGAAAATTCACTGATGGTTTGCATAATCCTGGGCATGATAAAAACCGGCACCATGATTCCACCCAGGGCCGCGGCAATAACCACGGAGACGGCCCCGAACATAGAGGCCTGTTCATAGGTCCTGGCGATGGTCCCCAGGAGGATCCCGTACCCGGAGGCGGCCAGAGCTGCGCTTGCCATAATGAGTATCAGGGCTGCCGGAGATGATCCGAAATCCAGGACGGGTGCTCCGAGGAGAGGGAGCAATAACCTTCCCAAGGCCATAATAAGCGCAAACTGGACGAGGCAGATCAGCAGATAAGCGCTGATCTTGCCGGAGATAATGGTCAGATAGGAGGTAGGCATAGTCAGCAGGCGGGCCAGCATCCCATCCTGTCTCTCCCGGATAATCGATCCGCCCAGAGGAACGACGATAAAGAACATCCCAAAGAGGGTCCAGGCCGGAATGTTCTGCTGGACGGTATTAGGAATAATGGCTTCCTGACCATGCCGGGCCACCTTCTCCTTGACCGTCATGAGGGGCCTGTCGTCCCAGTCGATTTGAGCCTTGGGGATTCTTTTTTTAAATTCTTCCGACCACATGGGGCCGGCTGCTTTTTGGGCCGCTCCTTCCATCTCCCCGGGGAGGAGTTCGAATAAGAGCTTTATCTTTTCTTTGACATCCAGGCCCAGCAGTACATTTTCCAGGGAACTGACCACCCCGGCTCGGAAGTTTTCCCGCAGGGTTGGATCAAAATACACCAGAAGATCAGGAAGCGGTTCCTGCCCCTCAATCGGTTTCTTTTTCTTGGCCCCGTCGATAGAAATCGAATTTTTCACCCTTTGTCTGGCGGTTTTTTCGAAGGCGTCGGAAATTCCCCGGGGGATCACAATGCCGACTTGAAATTCCCCCCTGGCAACGGCTTTTTGAGCCGATTCCATATCGACGGGCTTCCCATTAATCTCCTTGATGATCTTGACCGACCCGGATTTCTTTAAAAAGTCTTCTATCTGCCGACCTATCGTTTTTCGGTCCAGGTCGATCAGCAGAACCCCGGTCTTGGTTTCACCCATGGCTTTAAGGACATTCTCCTGAACCAGCGTGACCACAATCACCAGGGCCACCGGCATGACAAACAAGACCATCAAACCGGAAAAATCACGGTAAAGGAGGATCAGTTCTTTCCAGACACAGGCCCAAAGTTTAAGCATGGAACCCTTTCAGTCTCTGAGTTGCTTCCCGGTAAGGGCCAGAAAAAGGGCCTCCAGGTCGGCATATCCGGGAGGGCGGCTGGTCAGCTCTTCGGGTAGTCCTTCGGCGATGATCTGCCCGGCGTCCATGATGGCCACATAGGAACATAGCGATTCCGCTTCTTCCATATAATGGGTGGTATAAACCATGGTGGTTCTTTCTTTCATGGCCGATAATCGCTCCAGGATCAAGTTTCTGGATTGGGGATCGATCCCTACCGTCGGCTCATCCAGAAAAAGCAGCTTCGGTTTGTGGAGGATACCCGCCGCCAGGTTGGCCCGGCGCTTCATCCCCCCGGAACAGGCAAAGACCGGCTGACCGGCACTTTCCTCCAGACCGACCATTTCCAGAATTTCCGAGACCCTCCGGGCCAGTTCTTTTCCCTGAAGACCATATATTCTCCCAAAGAAGTGCAGGTTCTCGCGAACCGTGAGGTTCTGATAAAGGGCGATCTCCTGGGGAACAAATCCGATGAGCTCTCTGACCTGGGACGGGTATCTGAGGGCATCGATTCCGCAAACCGAAAGGCGGCCGCTGGTAGGATTGAGCAGGGTGTTCATAATCGAGATGGCCGTGGTCTTCCCGGCCCCGTTGGGTCCAAGGAGGCCGAAGACCTCCCCTTCCCTGATCGATACCGTCAGTCCGTTTAAAGCCGGCGGAGAGCCTTTCCGGTAAATCTTGACCAGTTGCTGCGCGTCAAGAATGTTCTCATAGGAAGATCCCTTTTCTTTCATCCGGTTAATTCCTTTGAAGACTCATTGGTTGAAGTTTATAACGGGGTGATGTGTGGGTAAGTCGGAGTAAGGCCACTACTTGAGCAGAATCGAAACACA
>CAZSTT010000052.1:0-13147 GCA_964609705.1 uncultured Thermodesulfobacteriota bacterium | reverse complement strand
CCCTTTTCGTTCATCCGGTTATCTCCTGTGAGAACTAATGGGTTGATCGTTCTATCGGGATGAGTGTGGGTGAAGTCATAGCACTGCCAATACTGCACCCGATGTGAAACAGCCCGTGACCTTACGCGCGGATCGATCCGCCACGATTCTCTCAAGATATTCCAGAACATAATCCGGACAGATGCAGGAACGCGAAAAGTAAAATGAAATAAAACCTTCATCATCAGGACGGTCCGGAAGAGATTTTTTTTCCTCAGCGAATAGAGATCGGGGAAGTATTGGACGTTCTTGAGCCAGCCGATCATACGGCGTTCGAAGTGCTCAGGCTCATATAACTTTTTAAACAACTGTTTCTGGCCAGAATCAAGCTGACCGGGGGTCAGTTGTTTTGGAATGATATTGGTAGCTTGGTGCCAGACCCCCTGAAAATCATCCACCAGGCGGCCTTCCCTTTTCATCCTATCATACAACGGAGTATTATTGGGGGCATTGAGGATACTGATCGAGGCAAAAGGAGTGGCCGTTTTTTCAAAAAAATCTTCTATCTCCTCAAAAACAGCGGGAGTATCATGGTCAAATCCTACGATCATCCCGATAAAAGGCATGATCCCATAACGAGAGATTCTTGGAATCACCTGAAAAGGATCATAGTGAGCCATTTGCCCTTTATTGACTTCTTCCAGGCAGTCCTTGTTGATGGTTTCAAGTCCCAGGAAGATAACCGAGAAGCGTGCGTCGGCCAGGAGCTTGACGATTTCTTCATCGGCGCCGATCATGATGGTGGCCTGGGTGCTGAAAGATAACGGTCGGTCGAGGGTCCGGTTCCAGTTAATGATTTCCTGGAGAAGGGCTATGGTGAACTTTCGATTCACCACAAAGTTGTCATCGGAGAAAAAAATGGTTTCCGCTCCGAAGGCCCGGGCCTTCTTCACTTCCAGCATAATCTGATCAATGGATTTATTTCTGTATTTTCTTCCGGTAACACGAACCACATCGCAAAATTCACAGTTATTGGGACATCCGCGACTGGTTTGCAATGAAAAGTAGTGGTAATTTTCAGCTTTGATATAGGAAAGATCCGGCGGAGGGGAATCCTTGATATCGACAAAGGTTTTTTGCTCATAGACTGTTTTGGCCCGACCCTGAAACCAGTCCCTTAAAAACTGGGGCCAGGTATATTCCGCTTCACCAATGAAAAGATGGTCACAAATGGTTTCCGTTTTCTCCGGATTAATGGTGGCATGAATACCGCCGACGGCGACCGGCCGGTCTTTTTCCCGGAACCTGGCGCTGATCTGGCTCATCCTTTCAAATTGGAGGGTAAAGCCGGTAATCCCTACCAGATCACATTCGATATCCCAATCAATGGGGGTGACATTCTCGTCGCAATAAGTATATTCCACCTCTAAATCTTTGGGCGTCAGGGCGATCAGGGTGATCAAGGCCGTGTTTTGCATAAGAGTTTTATGCTTAGAAATAATATTAAGAGCCCCTTGCATAGCCCAGAAATTTTCCGGATTTTTAGGATTAATAAGGTATATTTTCATCGTTTGGAATAAATCTCTTTTGGTAAAAATGCGAGGCCTCCCGACAAGGAGGCATCGTGGGACCCCTAGCCCTGAATTGAAAGAGTCAGGGGTCCCCTAAGAAAGGGTGGACTTTTTTAGTAAACATCGGAAAAAAGTATTTGGGAAAATACCATGAATGGAGAAAGAAGGGAAGGTAAAACTGGAAAAACCCGGCCCTTACCCCCCGCGGTCACCAGGGGATAAAACGGTAGAGTTTGGCTAACATCTCATAAACTTCGATCCGGTTCTGCAAATCTTCGATCATCCGGTGATTCCGCGGTTTAATGGCCGAGGCCCAGGCGTTCCTCTGGGCTGATCGGTAAGGGTCCGCAAACGGCATCCTAACCCCGGGCGGACACCCTTTCCTCAACATATTCGGCGATCAAGCGGATGGTTTTCAATTTGGGGTAGTCGTCTTCGTCGATGGCAATTTTATATTCATCCTGTAAAACGAGAGCGATGGTAGCCAAATCCATACTGTCTATACCCAGTTCGTCGATCAGGTCCAAATCCGGGTTGAACGTCTCCACCGTCACATCTTCCAGCTTCAGTTCAAATATGATCGTCTGGGCTACCTTTTCAATAATGCCTTTAATGTCATCACTTTTAGGCATCAGGCTCCTCCCTTTTATATTTTTTTCCTTTCGGATGTTCTTAAAGGAAGGGAATTAGTTCTCATCCGGAAAGGATCTTTCCGAATGGAAACGAATTATAAAATGGAGAGGAAACCGGGGTCAAGGGAAAATAAGCAGCGGGTTTATTCTATATTGACAATACCAATAGTTATGGATAAGATTTTTAAAATTTTGAAAAAAATTAACCCCCAACAACGATTTCTTATATTTTTATTCAGACCGCGCGGTAACCGGAAGAATTTAAGAGAAAGATATAACTTGATAGAGGGATATTAAGCAGGATGCCTACCCCCCCGGATAATTGGTTGCCTCTGGAGAATCCCCAAATTACGCCTGAAGGGCGATGGGAATCCAAGGCGCGGTTCGGACCCGCATCCGAATGGTTCTCGGGGCATTTCGAGAATTTCCCTGTGTTGCCCGGCGTGGCTCTCCTGGCCCTGGCCTCAGAAACGCTAAAAAGACAGGCCTTTGAAAACGGTCGGCTTCTCGATGTTTTGGGTTTTTCCCGGGTCCGATTTAGACATCTGGTTCTGCCGGGAGAAGAACTCCGCATTTCGGTAGCAGCCATGCCGAATGGTTCTGAGTCTAAAATTGATTTTCAGATAACCTGTCAGTCCACACTCGTTGCCCATGGTTTTTTAAAGGCCCGGGAACAGGATCCGGTTTGAACTGGGCGACTGATTTGACGGGATAGGATAAAATGGACCGCAATGAATTGTTTCCTGCTGAATCTCTGATCCCGCACCGTCATCGCATGAGACTTGTGGACTGGGTAAAAAGACCGGCAGGGAAAACCCTTCAGGCAGAAACTACGGTCAAGGCCGACTGGCCTCTTCACCGGGACGGCCTGGTGAGTTCCGTGATATGTATCGAACTGGTCGCCCAGACCATCGCTGCCTTGAGAACCTGGTCCGGAGGTAAAGGAACCCTGGCCCGACTTGGATTCGTGGTCGGTATTAAAGAAGCGGAATTTTCCGCTTCCCGGTTTCCGGTGGGGACCAGGCTTTTTATCGATATTGCCGAGATCTATCATGTCGGAGAATATGCCGTATACGAAGGTCAGGTCAACTCCGGGTCGGACTTCACCTGTAAAATTAAAATCCAGGCTATGGAACCGCAGGAAGAAGTCCTTCCCGATCTCACGGCCCGAAAGGGGATCTAACGTATGAAGGAAGAAAGACAAGCATGAAACCTTTGTTGCCGATGAAGGTGGCCCTGGTGACGGGCGGGAGTCGGGGAATCGGACGGGCCATCTGTCTGGAACTGGCCAGAAACGGTCTTTATGTGATTATCAATTTCCTTTCCAACCAAAAAGCGGCTGATGAGACCCTGGAATTGATTCAGCAAGCCGGGGGAAGAGGGGAAACGGTTTGCTTTGATGTGGCGGATCAGGCAGCAACCGAGAAAAACCTTGAAGCCCTTTTAATCCGCCATGAGGCCATTGATATCCTGATCAATAATGCCGGGGTAGCGGCAGACGGTCTTTTTGTCTTCATGTCTTCTGAGGAATGGAACAGGGTTCTTAACACCTCTTTACAAGGATTTTATAATGTCACTCGGCCGGTACTCCAAAAGATGGTCGCCCGGAACCAGGGGGTGATCGTGGCCCTCTCCTCCGTTTCGGCCAGACTCGGTCACCGGGGTCAGACCAACTACTCGGCCGCCAAGGCCGGGCTGGAAGGGGCCTGTCGATCCCTGGCCTCGGAGGTGGCCCGTCTCGGTATTCGGGTCAACGTGGTGGCCCCCGGTCTGATTGAAACCGAGATGATTCAGGCCATTCCCAAGACCATGATAAAACAAATCGTTCCTATGGGCCGGGTGGGACTTCCGGAAGAGGTGGCCAAAGTGGTTCGATTCCTCTGTTTCGAGGATGCCTCCTATATTACCGGCCAAGTCATCTCGGTCAACGGGGGCATGATTTAGGATTGCCCTGATAACTCTTTTTATTGGCCCTCCTCCTGTTATGACCGAGTCCATTGATTTCTCCCGATAAAATGGGCAGCACCGGTGACATTTTAACTCGGGAGTTGTCAGGGGACAATTTAACTTTGCTACCAAATTCTCCGTTTTTCTCCTTGACCATGTCCATATCTTATCCTATAATTATAGTTTAAACCTTGATCCATCTTAATAATGACTTCCTTGGGACTTTGATAGAGGTCTTATAGCGGAACCTGGCCATTTCCGGATGGAACCTGATTATTGGCTTAAGGCTATAATATTAACAACACCACGGGTACGATTATGACACGGGCAGAGTTACAGGATGAAATATTAAAAATTCTATTAAGAGAATTTGAAATCGAAAATCCCGACCTGGATGATGATTTAAGAGAGAAGTATGAGTTTGATAGTATCGACGCCATAGAACTTCTGGTAGAGATCGAAAACTTATTAAAAACAGAATTGACTCTGGAAGAAAAAAAGCAGTCGATGGATATCAGGACCATTAACCATATCTGTGATTATGTAGAAGCTTTGGCTAAAACAAGGGCCTAAAATATGACCTTTATGGAAAGAAGAGTCGTTATTACCGCTTGTTCGGCAATTACCCCTATTGGGCATTCGAAAAAAGACATCGTGCATAGCTTGATTAATGGAATTTCCGGAGTGAAACCCTTGCGCAAGGATGATCTTCTGACCCGATATATCCATTCAGGAGTTTTCGGAACCGTAGATTATCCTGTAGAGTACGATTTCAAACGACAGCATCGTAAGACCATGGGGCCGGTTGCCTATTATGCCTGTCAGGTAGCCAAGGAGGTCATCGAAGCTTCCGGTTTGGATAATGAGTTTATCACCTCGGGACGCTTAGGCGTAGCCTTTGGATCGACTCATGGCAGCCCTTCGGTTCAACGGGATATCTATAAAATATTTTTCGGGGGCTCTTCTTCTCAATATCAAAACATCGGTGCCGTGGAATATCTGAAATCCATGGTCCATACGACGGCCGTGAACATTACCAAGATGTTTGGAATTACCGGCCGGGTCATTTCTTCATCCACGGCCTGCACGACCAGCAGCCAGTCCATCGGGTTTGGGTATGAATCGATCAAGTTTGGAATGCAGGACGCCATGCTCTGCGGTGGAGCGGACGAATATGACACCACCACGGTTGCCGTTTTTGATAATCTTTTGGCCTGTTCAACCGCTTTTAATGAAACCCCGCATCTTACGCCCCGCCCCTTTGATTCCAGAAGAGACGGTCTGGTCGTTGGAGAAGGGGCCGGAGCGGTCCTCTTGGAAGAATACGAACATGCCTTGAAACGGGGGGCCAATATTCTGGGCGAAGTCATGGGGTTTGCCTGCACCAATAACGGCGGCGATTTGATTTTGCCTAACCTCAACGGCGTCACCAAGACCCTTGAGCTTGGGATCGAGAATGCCGGAATCTCTCCGGATCAGGTTGATTTGGTGAGCGCTCATGCCACAGGGACCAAAATGGGGGACATTATTGAAGCCCAGGCTATTCATAAAGTCTATGGGAATGGTCCCCGGGTCGTAGGCTTAAAAAGTTATATGGGACATACCATGGGGACTTGCGGTGCCATTGAAACCATTCTCTGTCTTTACCAGATGGAAGAAGGATTTATTGCCCCGACTCTCAATCTGGAGGTCGTCGATGACCGTTGTGCCATGATTCGGCATTCTCTGAAACTTGAAGAAGGCAACATCCGGATCGCGGCTATCCAAAATTTTGCTTTTGGGGGAGTCAATACCTGCCTGATTATCAAAAATCCAGCCCTAGCGATTTGAAAGTTGGTGTCTGAGGCTGTTTTTTAAATGCGTCCTAAAGGTAACCTGCTGGTTTTGCTGACCGCCTGAAACAAAAAATGACCCTTCCCAAATGGATTAAGTATCCTGTTGATTTTTTCATCACCCTTGGCCTGTGGATCTATTTTACTTTGGGCTTTTGTCTTTTTTTCTCCCTCTTTTACTTCTTTTCCTATCTATTCTCTAAAAGCCCCGAGCTGTCTTTTCAAAAACTGAATCAACGGTTTTTAAAGTCGTTTTTTATAATCCTGAGAATCATCACACCCGGATTAAAGATTCATATTGAGGAAGACGTTTATTCCATCCGTTCTTCAGTCATTTTATGTAATCATGTCTCCTTTTTCGACCCGATTCTTCTGGTTTCCCTGTTTGAAAAACATAAAACAATCGTTAAAAAAACATTTCTAAAAGTGCCGATTTTCAGATGGCTGGTGAAAACATCAGGGTATCTGTTTCCGACGACTGATGAGACTTCCGCCTCCTTCCTGTTGGAACAGGTTGAGAGCCTGGAAAATTTTCTCTTGTCTAAGGGGAATTTATTTGTCTTTCCGGAAGGTACGAGAAGCCGGGATGGAAAGATCGGACGGCTGAAAAAAGGAGCCTTTACTTTGGCCAAACATTGCCGGGCTCCGATCCAGATCTTGAGGATCAAGAATACCAACCAATTGTTTGCACCCGGAAAATGGTTATTAAATACCTGTATTCCCATTACGATCGAAGTCAAAAGGATTATGACCATCCAACCGGAATATACCAGCGACAGTTTTTCAATCCAGGCTTTGATGGAGCAAGTCAGGCTGGCCTTTAAAGACCAGGTTCAGCCCCCAAAGCCGAAGCCCTAAAGAAAGGGAACCATCCCCTGTCTACACCGGATAAGGAAAAAGTTCTGGTCATCGGCTCCGGTATCGGAGGCCTGAGCGCGGGCATCATTTTAGCCAAGCTCGGCTTTGAGGTCACCGTCATCGAGAAGAATGGACAACCCGGCGGTATGACGCGCAGCTATGTCCGGCGGGGGGTGCAGTGCAACGTCGGCCTCCATTACCTGGGAGCCCTGGATCAGGGCCAGATCTTGCGCCGGTGTTTCGATTTTTTGGATATTACCGATCAGCTGCCTCTTGTTCGGATGGGGATCGGCGGGCCGGTGGATCAGTATCTTTTCACCGACGCCCGTCTGGGGATCGATCATTTCGATGTGCCTACCGGTTTCGAGGCTTACGAAGCCGGTCTAAACTCTGCCTTTCCAACCCAAAGGACCCAAGTGGCCGCTCTTATGACTATGCTGCAGCGTGGCGCCGACCAGTTGAATCGCCTCTCTTTTTTATATTCCGATCGACCCACGGAATACTGGTTTGATCTGGCGGAACCTCTGGGGGCGATTTTCGACCGGATCGGCTGTTCCCCCGGGCTGCGGGCTGTTTTTGGCCTGCCCTCAGTCTTGATCGGGGTGCCCCATGCGGTCTGTCCCCAGTTCTATCATTCCATGACCCTGGCCGGCTACCTGTTGTCTGCCTGGCGCTTAAAGGGACCGGGGGCGACCTTGGCTGACGTCTGCGTTCAACGCCTGAAATCCCTGGGAGGGAGCTTGCGTACCGGAGAGGCGGTCACCGGAATTCGAACCGCTGACGGCCGCGTCCTGGGGGTCACCCTGGATTCGGGTGAAAACCTGAACGCCTCCATCATTATCGGTACTATCCACCCCAAAAGGATCATCGAGCTATTGGAGCCTGATGTCCTTAAGGCATCCTATCGTCGCCGGATCCTGGGATTAAGAGACACTCCCGGCATGATGGGGGTCCATGCCCTGGTACCGGCCAAACAGTATCCTGAATTTCAGCCTAACCGGTACCTGGTACAGGTCGATCCCCAAGGCGGCCTCCTGGACCTGATTTTTCTGCAATTGCGCGCCAGTGAAGATCCGGATCAGAATCTGCTGACCCTGATCACTTCCGGGCATCAGGAATTATGGCAAGCCTGGCAGCAGACACGCTCCGGCCGGCGCGGTCCGGATTACTTAAAAAAGAAGCGGGATCTGGCCCGGAGCCTCATTGGAAGAACAGAAAAGATTCTGGGCCCCTTCCATGGGCTGCAGATCCTGGACATCTTTACTCCTTTGACCATCCGTGATTGGGTCAACAGCCCCGAAGGATCGGCCTATGGGGTCATGCGGTCGAACGAGCAAATGCTTTCGGCCGCCCTGTTGAATCGTACCTCGTTGCGGGGCTTCTTTTTGGCCGGTCAGAGTGTGTTGGCCCCGGGTATCTTGGGCACCATTTTGGGTTCTTTATCCACCATTAAATTTATCGTGGGTTCAGAGCGATTCCAGCGCGAGGTGCGAATCTAATCTTTCATTGGAGGAATGTTATGCCTGAAAAAAGGAATCACGAATTGGACCAACTATTTTACCCCCGCCATATCGCTTATGTCGGGGCCTCTCCCAAAAGAGGAAAACGCTGGAGTTCCGGAAACGCCTATATGTCCGGGGCCTTTCATCAGGATTTCCAGGGCGATATTTACCCGGTTCATCCAACGGCCAAGAATATCCTGGGCTATAAGGCCTATCCTTCTATCAGCGATATTCCGGGGGAAATCGACCTGGCTGTTTTTACCATCCCAACCCGGGCGGCCTTGAAGGTCATGGAAGAATGTGTGTCCAAACAGGTGAAGTTTGTCCACCTGCTCACAGCCGGTTTTTCCGAGACCGGGCAATCCGAGCAATCGGAGATTGAAGATCGGATTGTTGAAATCGCCGAAAAAGGCGGGGTCCGGATTATCGGTCCCAATTGCATGGGTATCTATTGCCCCGCAGGAGGGATTGCCTGGAATGATCAATTTCCGACCCGACCAGGGAACGTCGGTTTTTTTTCCCAAAGCGGCCAACTGGCCAGTCATTTCATAATGCAAGGGCCCCAACGGGATATTTTTTTTAACAAAGTCGTCAGTTTCGGAAACGCCCGAGGGGTCCAGGCCTCTGAGTTCCTCGAGTACTTTGCCCAGGATTCCAGGATTAATATGATCGGAGCTTATCTGGAAGGACTTCGGGACGGCCGGGCTTTTTTCGAATCCGCCAAACGCATTACCCCCCAAAAACCCGTGGTTATCTGGAAGGGCGGCCAAACCGAGGGGGGAGCCAGGGCCACCCTGTCCCACACAGCGGCCATTGCCGGTTCTCAGCAAATATGGGAAGCCATGTGCCGGCAGACGGGCATCATTTCGGTCCATTCCATGCAGGAAGCCTTGAGTACCTTTGCCGCCCTGAGAATGATTCCTTTGCCAAAAGGCCCAAGAGTGGCCATCCTGGGCGGCGCCGGCGGAGGTTCAGTCACCATGACCGATATGGCTGAAAAGGAAGGTCTTAAAGTCCCCCCCTTAGCCGAAAAGAGCATTCAGGCCCTGGGAGAATTTATCCCTTTGCAGGGAAACAGTGTTAAAAATCCGCTGGACGCCTTTTTTGAGGAAGAGGATCAGTTCATACGTCTGGCCCGGATATTAAGGGATGATCCCCATATCGACGCACTGATCTATAACCTGGAGTTTACCTGGATGTTCAGAGAACTGGGCAGGTCGGGGGTCATCAAATACCTGCAGAAAGTCATCAAAGGGAAAGAGGAACTGAAAAAACCCATGCTGGTGGCTCAAGAGCATATGGGAGACATTGCCCTGGAAGTTTTTAACCAGGAAGTGGCCGAGTGGTTCCATGAAAAGCATATCCCGACCTGTTCTTCTTTTGAAATCGCGGCCCGGGTTTTGAATAACCTCTATGAGTATCAGATCTATCTCAACAACCCCAAATGATGACTCTGATGAAACAAGGAGAGACCTTTGAAAAATGTTCAACCGAACTTATTAAAATTTTGAGAGGGTCCAGGGAAGCGACAGGGCCTTATCCTGCCGCAGGGTGAACTTTTCTTTAATCCGAGAGGATGTTGATTTCAACCCGCCGGTTCTGTGCCCTACCTTCCGGATTGTCCTTGCCGTCCGGCTTCTGGTTCGGGGCAACCGGATAGAGGTCCCGATGGCCGACAGCGGTAATTTTCGAAGGGTCAACTCCTCCCTCCTTGATCAGATATTCCCGGACCGCCCCGGCCCTCTTCTCTGAAAGGGTCTGGTTGTACTGGGGGGTTCCGATGTTGTCAGTATGACCGGCGATTTCGATCCGGGAACCGGGGTAGCGCTTGACAAAATCTATCCCTTTTTGCAATTCACCGGTTTCTTTTCCCTTGATGGCCACCTTGTCATAATCGAACAGGACATGGAGGGTGAGGCTGTCCTTGACCCTGGGCACTGGTTTCGGTCCTGAGGCGCACCCTGCCAGCATCAAGACCAGAATGAAAAAGATGGTGTAAGAAATGAATTGCCTTGTCTCGCGTTTCATAGTCGACCTCCGGAGCGATGTTATTCTCTCTCGCAGTTCTCTAGCGGATCATATCATTTCAAGAAATATTAAAAGGTCTCAAAGAAATATTTCCCCACTCGCCGTCTCCGCCTATTTTTAAACAGCAGATTTTCTCCCCCTTGAAATCGGTTTCTTCCTGAATGATCCTCAAAGCCGGATCCTCGCTGGGAGGATAGGGTGAAGGGAATATCTTTTTGTTTTTTATAGATAGCGCGGCAATCGCCAGGTCAAAGGCCGGGCCCACTGGAAGGCTGCCGTAAAGAGGGGTATAGCAGGCCGCCTTTGCCTGTTCAGGCAACAATCGTTTATAATAACTCCCGCACTTTTTATGACCATCCGCTCCGATTAAAAACAAGGCCTCTTCCGGAGATTCCAAGGGTCCCCGGCCGTATCGCCCCGTCTCAACATCCCCGATAAACCCATAACGGGTTGGGCTCCCTTCCTCTGCCCGGACCAGCAAAAGGAAGGCCGAACCCTCCCCGGGAATGGCGCTCTGGAGATTAAAGGCCAAGGGTTTCATATCCTGGTCACCCCACTCGGAATCCCTGAAAAAGCGATGCCAGCAATACCCCAGAAGTTCAGAATATTCGTCAACCCCTCCCAGTAGAACCGAATCGACCCGGCCCTGTTCCAGCCAGATTCCGGCGGTGATCAAGGCCGAGGGGACGGACATCTCAAACTGGCTCACCGTTAAACCCGGGCCGGTGATGCCCAAAACCATGGAGATATTGGCCCCGGCGGCATTATGAACGGAATTGGAGAAATGAATCGGAGAGGAGAATTGATCCCCGCTGTCATAAAAGGAATCGAGAAAGGAAAAGGTAGTTCGACAGGCCCCATAACCGGTAGCCACAATCAGGCCCATCTTACGTCGGTCTCTATCTAACTGTTCAGCATCCTGAAGGGCCAGAAAAGATCCCAACAGGGCTATTTTTGAAAAGTGATCCACTCGACGGAGGGCCTTCTTACTTATAAAACTCTCCAACTTGTTGGTATCCGCCAGAAAGGCCGGCATTTCCCGGGGCCCCTGAGCTGTTTTAATGGAAACATTCTGGGTCTGGACCTTCTTTTGAATAAGGGCGGTCTCTAAATCTTCTCTTCCGCTTCCAAAACCACCTACCACGCCGATCCCCTGAATAGCGAGCTTCATGGCTTTTCCCTTTCCAGCCCAAAGACCAGAACGGCGTTATGGCCCCCAAAGGCCAGGGATTCTGAGAGGGCGGTTTTCCCTTCGATTCGCCTTTCACGTCCTACGGGAAAGGCCGGTAATTCCGGATCAGGGGTGGTGAAACCGCCACTCTCCGGGACTCTTCCCTCTTCCAGGCAGGCTACGGTCAGGGCGGCCTCGATGGCCCCGGCAGCCCCCAGGGCATGGCCGGTATAACCCTTGGTAGAGAGAAAAGGAACCTCGGGAAGAAGGTCGGAAAAGACCTGAGACTCGACCCGGTCATTATCCTTCGTGCCTGTGCCATGGGCATTGATGAACCCCAGCTCTCCGGCAGAAATACCGCTGAGGCGGATCGCTTCTCCAATCGCCTGCCTTAGTCCCCGTCCCTCCGGATGGGGGGCGGTCAGATGATGGGCGTCACAGGAGGCCCCGTAGCCCAGGACAAAAGCCCGGGCCTGTTTTTGCCGGTTCTGTCTTGATTTCTCGGATTCCAGAACCAGCACCGCCGCCCCTTCCCCCAAATTCAGACCTTTTCGATCCAGGTCAAAAGGTTTGCACGGTGAATCATCGGTAATCATAAGCGAGATAAAACCATTATAGGTGACATGGCAGAGTTCATCGGCTCCTCCGGCCAGCACCATATCACATAGGCCGGATTGAATCCAGAGGGCCCCAAGTCCGATCGCATCCGTTCCGGAGGAACAGGCATTGACCACGGTCTGACAAGGCCCGGTTAAATCAAATTCTTTGGCCAGGACGTCCACCGGATTACTGCGGAGATACCTGGCAATAGGGGCCATTTCCGGCTCCTCGTCCTTTCGTAATTGGCGGTGAAAAGTTTCGCTGTTCATGGCGTTGCCTACGCTGGTGCCCAGACAAACACCGATCCTTTGGGACCGAAGCATTTTCCTGTCCAGGCCGGCATTTTCGATGGCCTCCAGTGCGGCCGCCAGTGCCAATTTGGCGGTGCGGGAGATATCTCCGCTCCCCTTGATGCTTAACGAGGTCAGATCGTCGGAAACTTCAAAAACCGGATAGGAAACCGGATGATTGGGAGTGAACCTCAAGGGGGGGGCAGGGTTCCGGTGCTTTCGGAAAATGGACTCCAGGGCCTGGGGCAGAGTTCGACCCGGGGCGCACAAACAGCCCATTCCGGTTATGGCCACAGGGGAGGCAGAGGTCATGGCTGTTTTCTTTCCTCTATGAAGGCCGCCAATGAATTGATGGACTGAAAAGCGACCCGACCTTTATCAAGATTCTTGATTTCAACGCCGAAATATTTTTCGACCAGAACGACGAGTTCAACGGCGTCCAGTGAATCGAGGCCCAAGCCCTCCCCAAACAGCGGGGCTTCATCCTCGATTTCCTCAGGTTGGATCTCTTCCAGATTAAGTTCTTCTACAATCATTTTTTTCAGTTTTTCTTTAGTGGTCATAAAAAACCTTCCTTTAACTGAATTCCTTCAAATGCAAGATTGACATAGATGCGCCCGCGGTTCAACCTTTTTTTCAATAATTCGGCATGCCACGCTTTTAGTGTCGTGACACCACGAGTCGGTCGACTTTGTCGACCTAAAAAGAGGCTTCTTTCAGAAGCCGAGACATGAAAA
>CAZSTT010000051.1:7736-18776 GCA_964609705.1 uncultured Thermodesulfobacteriota bacterium | reverse complement strand
ACCCAGATCATTGCCTATCTGCTTGGGGTTGCAGCCCTGTTTTTGGCTTTCAGGCCGACGGTATACTCCGGCCGGGTTATCAGCGCCATATTATCCTACTTTTGGATTATAAATGGGGCCGCCTATCAACTGACTTATTTCAGCCGGATCAACAAAGCAGCCTTTGCCTTCGGGACACTCTTTATCCTCCAGGGCCTCTTTCTTTTCTGGACCGGAGTGATCAGGTCCAACCTGTCGTTCCGGATTAGACGGGACCCCTCCTCCCTGGTTGGCCTGCTCATTATTATTTACGCTATGATTATTTACCCCGTTCTCGGTTATCTGCTCGGCCACCGGTTTCCATCTTCTCCGGTGTTCGGAGTAGCCCCCTGCCCGACGACGATCTTTACCTTTGGTTTGCTCCTTTGGTTGGAAAGAAAGCCCTCCTTCTGGCTGCTTCTTATTCCGATCATTTGGGCCATTGTGGGAAGCAGCGCGGTATTCGTTTTGGGGGTACGGGAAGATATCGGTTTAATAACCTCCGCCCTGCTGAGCGTTTCAATCCTTATGTTGCGGAGAGACGTGGAAGAGAAGTAGATTAACGCCAACACCAGCGGCGGTTCGTGCCAATGGCAGAGTACTGTAGGTGTTTAGTCTAATTATTATGGAACGAGCGATTCTTCCCTAACTCCCTTTAGCATCTAATTTCCGGGTTAAAAACCGAACTCTTATTTTTTATTGACTCCTATGCCAGAATTGGCATATAAAAATCAAAAAAACCAAGATATTCTATTCCGTATCCTAAGATTTTCCCGTGACCCCGGCGTCATTGGGCCTAAGAAGGAGGAGCAACTGTGAAAAAATTTCTTTTCCCCTGTTTAGCGGTTCTGTTATTTTTAGTTCCCTGTTCGACTTTTGCGGCTGACGAAAGTCCCTTTGTTTTCATGGCCAGCACCATCGGCCCCATCGATGCCGGGATTGTATCGGTCCTGGAAGATGCCTTCGAAAAGGAAACCGGTATCCGGGTCCGTCATGTCGGTGCCGGAACCGGCGAAGCCTTGAAAATCGGCCAGCAGGGAAACGTTGATTTGGTTATGGTCCACGCCAAGTCCCTGGAAGAAAAATTCATCAAGGATGGATTCGGGATCAAACGTATTCCTTTGATGTACAATGATTTTGTGATTCTCGGACCGTCTGCCGACCCGGCCGGCATCAAAGGCCTGAAAAACGCGGCCGAGGCCCTTAAAACGATCGCCGCCAAGGGCGCACCCTTTATCAGCCGCGGCGACAAATCAGGGACCCATGTGGCTGAAATGGAACTTTGGGAAAAATCAGGGATCAAACCGGCCGGTTCCTGGTATAAGATTTATGAAAAAGGGAACGAAGGGAACGCCCCCACCCTTAAATACACCGATCAGCAGGGCGCTTATACCTTCATGGACCGGGCCACCTTTCTTTCTCTTCAGAAAGACATCAAGCTGGTAATCCTGGTTGAAAAGGATGAGGTGCTTCTCAACTTCATCTCCCTCATTCCGATAAATCCGGCTAAATTTCCCAAAGTCAATCATAAAGAGGCCCTGACCTTTATCGCCTGGCTGACGGCCCCGGACAAGGGACAGTTGATCATAAGGGATTTCGGAAAGGAAAAATACGGGAGTCCTTTATTTTTTCCTAATTCCGAGGAATGGAAAGCTGGTCAGGGAAAGTGATGGCCGGAACGGTGCAAGCCAGGGCGATTGGTGGTATTGCCGAGTATGCCATAACATGACAAGTTCGTAATAAATCGTCATTCCCGCGAAAAGGGGAATCCAGACCATCCTCAACCTAATTTAAAATACTGGATTCCCTTTCCCCGATCAGGTCGAGGACAAGCTTCAAGGGAGTGACGAAATGGGTTTCGGCAATTTTTTTCGAACCCTCATAACCTAACGATATTCGTATTGGATTCAATTAGAAAGAAAGGAAAATAGAATATGAAAATTTTTACAACCAAATCTACGCTCCTGATTGCCATCCTGCTTTTTCTGCCAACCCTTATTCCGGCTTTGGGCCAGGCAGCGGAAAAGCAGCAAAAAAATATCATCCTGGCCACCACCACCAGCACCCAGGACTCAGGCCTTCTGGATGTCCTGATCCCGGTTTTTGAAAAAGAGTCCGGTTTTTTTATCAAGACCATCTCCGTGGGCTCCGGTCAGGCCATGAAGATGGGGGAAAAGGGGGAGGCCGACGTGCTCCTGGTCCACTCTCCCGATGCGGAAAAAGCCTTCGTCAGCCAGGGCTTCGGAATCAACCGCCAGTTGGTTATGCATAACGATTTCATTATTGTCGGTCCGCCGGCCGATCCGGCCAAGATCAAAGGAACAAAATCGACCAAAGAGGCCTTGAAGATGATCGCCCAATCCGGGTCCTTGTTCCTCTCCCGGGGTGATAATTCCGGGACCCATTCCAAGGAAAAGGGACTTTGGAAGGCGGCCGGAGTTGTGGCCGAGGGGCAGAAATGGTTTCAACAGACCGGACTCGGCATGGGACAAACCCTCAACGTGGCGGCCGAGAAGAAAGGATATACCCTGACCGACCGGGCCACTTATCTGGCTCTCAAAAAAAATCTCGGCCTGGATATTCTCATTGAGGGAGAGCCTCTTCTGCTCAACATCTATCATGTTATTGAAGTGAACCCGGTTAAATGGCCCAAAGTCAACATAGCCGGGGGCAAAGCCTTTGCCGCCTTCATGGTTTCCAAAAAGGCCCAGGAGATCATCGCCAAGTTCGGGGTGGACAAGTACGGCTCACCCCTTTTCTTCCCTGATGCCGGGAAGAAACCGGAGTCGCTCGGTTTGTAAATGGAACTGATATTTGAAGGGATACTCAAGGCCTTTCAGCTCCTGTTCACCTTCAATCGGGAGGTGCTGGGGATCACCTGGCTCTCGCTCCAGGTTTCCGGGGCGGCCACCCTTATCAGTGTGCTGATCGGTATTTCGAGCGGGACGGTGGTCGCCTTAAACAGCTTTCCCGGGAAAAGGTTTTTAGTCAGTGTAGTCAATACCGGCATGGGCCTGCCCCCGGTGGTGGTCGGGCTGTTTGTCATGATCTTCCTCTGGCGCAACGGGCCCCTGGGCTTTCTCGGGATCCTCTATACACCGGCGGCGATGATTCTCGCCCAGTCGGCCATCGCCACCCCGATTGTCATGGGCATCACCATCGCCGCCATTCAGAACCTTCCCCCCAAGCTGCGCCTCCAGATCCTTTCCCTGGGGGCCACCCGTTTGCAGATGATCGGCTTTCTCCTGCGGGAGGCCCGCCTGCCCCTCCTGGCGGCGATCATGGCCGGATTCGGCGGGGTCATTTCCGAGGTCGGGGCTTCCATCATGGTCGGCGGCAATATCAAGGGCTATTCCCGGGTCCTGACCACGGCCACCGTCATGGAATCCGGTATGGGCAACTTTGATATGGCCATCGCCCTGGGGATTATTCTGGTTTTACTTACCTTTCTGGTGAACTATCTCCTGACCCTGATTCAACAGCGGGATCGCCCCCGATGAATCGGTCATCCCGGGTTATAGAGGGGGAAAATTTAAAGGTCGTCCGGGGACGGGTGGAGGTCCTGGATATCCCTTCTTTTTATCTGGCCGAAGAAGAGATCCTTTCCCTGATCGGGCCCAACGGAAGCGGAAAATCCTCTTTCCTGATGACCCTGAGCTGCCTCCTTAAACCACACACCGGCCGGATCCTCTTTCGGGGCCGGGAAATCGGATCCAACCAGGAGATCCTGGATTACCGGCGAAAAATCGCCATGGTTTTTCAGGAACCCCTTTTGTTCGACACCACCGTTTTTAATAACGTCGCCTCAGGCCTGAAAATCAGGGGGGTTCCGCGGGAGGAAATCAAAGCCAGAGTCATGAAAGGCCTGGAGCGGTTCAGCATCGATCACCTGGCTGACCGCTCCGCCCGGAAACTGTCCGGCGGAGAAGCGCAAAGGGCCTCCCTGGCCCGGGCTCTGGCCACCGATCCGGAAGTGATCTTCCTTGATGAACCTTTCTCCGCCCTGGACCCGCCGACCAGACAATCCATCATCAACGACATGGAAAAGATCTTCCGCGAAACCGGGATCGCCGTGGTGCTGGTCACCCACGACGAATCCGAGGCCTTGAGGCTTTCGGACCGGATCATGGTCATCAACGGGGGCCGGATTGTTCAGACCGGGTTTCCGGATGAAATCATCAATCGCCCGGCTAACCGGTTTGTCGCTCAATTCGTTGGCATGGAAACCGTCATTTCCGGAACCGTTCTGCAAAATAAAGAGGGAAAGGTCCTGGTCTCCGTTAATGGGGCGGCTATAGCAGCCGTTGGAGATCTATCGGCGGGCGAAAAAGTATATTGTGGCATCCGACCGGAAAATGTGGATATCGACATCCAAGAAAACGGTCAATCCCTGGATGACGAGAATGTTTTTCTGGGAAAAATTACCGGGATCGTCTCCACGGGTCCCTTTCTGAAAGTCACCCTGGATTGTGGTTTTCCCCTGGTTGCCTATGTAACCCGGAGAACTTTCCCCGGGGTCAAACTGGTGCCTGGGGATCAAGTGACGGCCTCATTCAAGGATTCAGCCGTTCACCTCCTTTCAGACGAAAGCTGAGTTCACTCGCCTTTTTAATCCCCTGATTTTCCTTGACCCCTTCTGGCTCCACATTTATACTTTTTCTATTGAGAACCTGAGAAACGTCAGACAGCAGCTTGTACCAAATCATGAAACTCAACACCCAAGTCCTGATAGTCGGCGGCGGTCCGGCCGGAGCCACAGCGGGCCGGTTGCTGGCTGAAAACGGACGGGATATCATCCTCCTGGAGGGAAATCTGGCCTATGCCAAACCTTGCGGTGGCGGAATTGCCCTCAATGCCTTTGATGAATTCAGCCTCTCCAAGACTCTGATAAAAAGAAAAGTCCACGGTCTCCGAATCGTATCTCCCGGGGGGAACAGGGTTGAGATCGGGCTGAAGGATCAGGGCCTGGCCATTGTCGAGCGCCGGGAATTTGATGAAGCCCTCCGCCGGAGGGCGGAGGCCCGGGGGGCCAGGGTTATGGAGGGGAAATTTCTCCGGGTTCTGGATGATAAGCTATGCCGGGTCGAAGCCCTGATCGGCCAGGAAAAGGTTGAAATCGCCTCCGAATATATTATTGCTGCCGATGGAGTCAATTCCAGAGTCAGGACCTCCCTGGGAATTAAACCGCTTCCGACCCTGCTGACCGTCTCGGAAAGGATTCCCGGTCCGGACCTTGATTATTGTGAGTTCTGGTTTGGTTCTTCCCAGTCACGTTATTCCTATTCCTGGGTGTTTCCGGCCGACGACGGTCTTTCCATCGGAACGGGTGTTTTTGAACCGGGAAAAACCATCGACCTGTTTCAGCAATTCAAGGTGCGGGCCGGTCTGGTATCCCAAGGGAAAAGGAAAGTCTACCGGATCCCGGTCTGGAGAGGAGAGCTCTACCACAAAAACAAAATACTTTTTGCCGGTGATTCCGCCGGCCAGGTATTACCCCTTTCTTATGAAGGGATTTATTATGCCATGAGGTCCGGGGAATTGGCCGCCAGGGCGATCCTGGAAGGCAAAGTCGGAAATTATAAAAAAATGTGGAAAGGCCGGTTTCAAAAAAGATTTCGTTTATTGGATAAACTTAACGCCTATTTTTTAAAGGACGACCACTCCGCTGAAAGACTGGTTGCTTTACATAGAAGACCGGAAGTGCAGGAGGCCTCCTTATTGCTCTGGCTCAGGAAAGACAACAGAAGACTCAGCCTCAGGCATTATCTAAAACTCTTCGGAAAGTTTTTACATTAAGAGAATTCCCATAAAAAAATAACGCGTTTTCATTATTTCCAGTCCGGACAATTTTACTTATTCATAATTTTCCGGATGAAAATGTCTCTCCACCATTTCGATTAAAATATGAAGCACTTTAATATGGAGTTCCTGGACCCGGTCGGCAAAAGCACCCCCTGGTGTGCAGATACATACATCCGACCGGCTTTCCATCTCAGATCCGGATTTTCCGGTCAAGACAATGACCTTGATCTCCAAAGACCGTGCGCTTTCAACCGCCTTAAGCACATTGGGACTTTTCCCGCTGGTGCTGATGGCCAACAGACAATCCCCGGCACTCCCGTGACTTTCCAGATACCGGGAAAAGACATAATCATAGCCAAAATCATTGGCCACGCAGGTCAGATGGCTCGGGTCACTGATGGCCACCGCCGCGTAGCCACGGCGGTTTTTGCGATAGCGGCCGGTCAGTTCCTCGGCAAAATGCATGGCATCGCACATGGACCCGCCGTTTCCGCAGGAAAAAACACGACCGTTCTTTTGAAAGGTTTCGATCAGAATCCCGGCTGCGGATTCAATCTTGGCCAACATCGTTTCATCGGCCAGCAGAGCTTCAAGGGCCTTCTGGGCTTCCTTCAAGGAGGCTTTTACTTCTTGGATCATTCCCTGTCTCCTATAGAATCGACCGCTTAAGTTTTTTCAGGCGGTTCAAGTAAATAATATCAAAATCGGGTCATGGTGTCAAACGATCCGAATCCGGTTTTATTTAATAATAACCCTTCCTTCCTGCGTGTGAATCCATTCCAGCTTTTCCCAGAAATTAAAAAACAAGTCCGCCTTGAATCTGGGAAGCCGTTGAAAGCCGTCTTTGGTGAAGGCATAAAGCCGTCCTTCCCCCAACAGCTTCTGGAAAAGGTCGACCCCGACGGCCGATCTTTTTCCATGGCTCCGAGCTGTTTCCAAGGCTTCTTCCAGGCCGATGCGATTCTTGGCAAATCGAAGGCCTTTAAAAAAATTGATGATGCGGGTGATGATAAAAAGGGTATAGACATCCTCCCGCTTGATTGGATCGGTTTCCAGGCCCAGGGCGGTCAGTCTGGACCTGACCAGATCGGCTTCGGTTTGTTTCGGGGTTCTTTTGGCAATGGTCGTACCTGGGATTAAATAAAAGGGTGAAGCGCCCAACAAAACCGGAAGCCGGGTATTCAACAGCAGGGTCCGGATCATGGAATCCAGGGATTCACCCGGTAGTCCCAAAATCTGATAAACGACGGTCTTAAATCCCAGTTGGGAGGATTCTCGAACAATTTGGAGATAGGGCTTCATTCCTGGAATTCTTTTGTATTCCCTCCGGATCCCGGGATTGGAGGTCACCAGGGAAAGATTGAGATGGGTGAATCCGGCCTCTTTCATTAATTGAAGCAACTCCCGATCCAGGCTTTGATAGGAAATCCCGTTCATGGCCAGCAATTCGATTTCTCCGGGGGGAAAACCCTGTATGATTTTTCGGCAAAGGCTGATCATCTCCTCCCGATCATAGGTGAGGTTGTCATCTTCAAAATCAAACACCCGGTAACCTTCCCGATAGCGGCCTTTCATTTCTTCATAGACGTCTTGGACAGCCCTTTTTCGATAACCGGGGAAGGTGGAATGGACCGAGCAAAAGGAGCAGTGATGCGGACAGCCCCGGGAGGTGATGACAAAAGACATGGGGCGCTTTTCATAACCATAAATGCTCCCATCGAAATCCGAAAAATCCGGAAGGGGGATTTCTTCCATAGGCATAGGATCGCCCGGAGGATTAAAGACCAAGCCGCCTCCCTGCTTGAATCCCAGGCCGGGGACCTGCTCCAACCCCTGACCGCTGCGCCAGGCTTTGATCAATTCCACCAGGGGCCGCTCCCCCTCTCCCCGGATCACCCAATCCACCGCCGGATTCCCCAGCATGAGCGCAGGCACCGCTGAAACATGGGATCCGCCGAGGACAATAGGACACCCGGTTTTTCTTTTTATCGCCTCGGCCGATCGCAACACTTCCCGATAATAAGGGGAGAAGAGAGAGGATATCCCCACCAGGTCGGGTTTCTCGTCAGCCACCTCCCGGGCCAGGGTTTCGAAAGAGGCCCCGAAGTGATAATAGTGGTGAAAAAGGGAAAAGGGGCTTTGGTCCGGGAACGGATAAAATTCTTTCAGGTAGGCCAACTCCCCCGGCAGGGCCACGGTCTTTCTTCCCCGGCCATGATGGAAATCTTTAATGACCACCTCCACTTCCGGCAATGACTTTTGGACCGCCGCTTTTAAATATGCCAATCCCAAAGGTTGAAGCCTGGCTTTGGTATCGTAAAAATCCTGGATGGGGGGTTGGACCAGCACGAGTTTCATGGTTAATAATTATTGTATTGTTACCTGAAAATGATTATACTACAAAATAGTTTACCGATTGAAAAAATTCCTAAAGGAACAACCCAGAGAAATTCATTATTAAGAATAAGGGGGCCTTATGGAGAAAATTCAGATAATCACCTCTGAACCTCGGAAAGTTCTTCCGGTTCTTCAAGATGCTATTGCAAGACAGAAACGTATCCTTTTCCAGAGTCTTTCCCGGACCGAAGAGAAAATACAACAATTAGCGCATCAACTCCAGGTGGATCCTGATCTCCTTCTGACAGGGGAAGTCCCTCATCCAGAGAACCAGGATATGGATTTACTCGAGCTGGAAGGAGAACTGGAGATATCTCACCATCTACGCGAGCAATTAAAGAACCTTGAAGATTTAACCATATGTCTCTGAAGGACCATCTGTCTGACTTACAGGCTCTTTTTTCAGAGACATCTTTCCTTACCTCAACTTCAATTTTCTATGAAGAACGTCCTCCGGATGCAGGTTTGGTAAAAGGGACTCTGCTGTTTGCCGATGGATCTCAACTTGATTTCAAGGAATTTATTATTACCCAACCCACACTGCACATAGTTAAATATGCTTACCATTACCGGAAGGGAAATCTACTTATCTTTCGCTATGACAACGCCAACGATCCCATTGCTAGAAATTTTTCAACATACCCCTCGCATAAACATATGGCAACAGAAATTCTGCCTGCAACAAAACCTTCTATGAGGCAAGTATTGAAAGAAATTATTTGTCAAATGAAGCTCGTATAAACTATTTTCTATATTATCGCCTTTTTCAATTTTTTTAACTGGGAGACTACTTATGAACTATATCATTATCGGAAACGGGGTTGCCGGAACCACCGCCTCGGAGCACATCAGAAAGATCGATCCGGAGGGAACGATTAAAATATTTACAGAGGAATCCTATCCTTTCTACAGCCGCATACGTCTCATGGAATACCTGGCCGGAGAAGTGGAGCTCCCCAAACTGCAAATCCGTTCCAAAATCTGGTATGACCAAAATAAAATCCAGCTTTTTCTGAGCACCAAAGTGGTCGACATCGATATCCCCGGGAAAGCCGTCCTAACCCAATCCGGGGAACGGCACAATTTTGATAAACTGTTATTGGCCGACGGCAGCCACTCCTTTGTTCCGCCTATCCAGGGAGCGGATAAAAAAGGAGTTTTCACATTGCGCAATATCAAAGACGCTCAGGAGATCAAAAATTTTGCCGCCGGAAAAACAAAAGCCCTTTTGATCGGCGGCGGAGTCCTGGGTTTGGAGGTGGGTAACAGCCTCCGAAAAATAGGCATGAAGGTTTCGGTGGTTGAATTTTCCCCCCGCCTCCTTCCCCGGCAGACCGATCCGGTCTGTGCCGCTTTACTTCAAACCCGGTTGGAACAGATGGGGTTTTCTTTTTATCTGGGCGCGGCTTCCAAAGAAATCATCGGAGAAAATCAGGTCCAGGGTCTTCTCCTGGAGGACGGTCGCCGGATAGAGGCCGATCTGATTATCATTTCCGCCGGGGTCAGGCCCAACCTCGAACTGGCCCAGAAATTAAAACTGAAGATCGGCAAGGGGATCCCGGTTTCGGATTACCTGGAAACCGAAATCCCGGGCGTTTATGCCGCCGGTGACGGTATTGAGCATAAGGGGATGCTCTACGGCATCTGGCCGGCCTCGGAAAAGCAAGGAGAGGTCGCCGGACTGAATATGGCCGGGAAACCGACGGTATATCCCGGGACGACCCTCTCCAATCTGCTCAAAGTGGTCGGCATCGATTTGCTGGCCGCCGGAGATATCGATCCTGATCACAAACTGGAGTCCTTTATCGATCATAATGCTGAAGCCATGACCTACCGGAAGCTGGTCATAAAGGAAAATCTTATTGTCGGCTGTCTGCTTTTCGGTACCCTGGAAGGAAGAAAAAGCCTGTTAAAAGCCATGGAAGAAAAGCGGAATATATCCGCTGTCAAAGAACGGCTGTCCAGATTTGAGCTGGAAGCCCTGAATTAAATTCATGCGGGCAGCAGTCTTACGAAAAACAAAAGGGCTGGTGGTGGAGGATCTCCCCCTACCCGAACCGGATAAAGACCAGGTTTTAGTCAAGGTCCTTTACACGGGGTTCTGCGGCTCCGATCATTCCCTGATTGAAAATGAGGGAACCCCGGATGGAATTATTCTGGGGCATGAAGTCTGTGGAATGGTGGTTGGAACCGGGGAAAAAGTCAGGGATGTACGGGAGGGAACACGGGTGATTATCCGCCCGACCTTTTGCGGAACCTGTCCCGGTTGCCGGTCCGGTCGCCCCCAGCTGTGCTCCAACAACCGGCGGTCCGTCGGGATTGGGGACCTTCCCGGCGGCTTCGCCGAGTTCATCCTGGTCTATCCCCGGATGCTCATTCCCGTTCCGGAAAAGGTGGACTCCATAAACGCCGCCCTGGCTGAATTGTGCGCCGTTTCCCTTCATGGAATAAGGATTTCCGGAAGAGCAAACGGATCGGCCTGTGTTCTGGGAGGCGGCGCTATCGGCCTTTCACTGGTAAAACTGTTAAAGCTGCATAGCTTCTTTCCCGTCGTAGTTTCCGAACCTCTGGAAGAAAAACGGGAACTGGCCCTGGGGTTCGGGGCGGACAGGGTCGTCGATCCGCTTTCGGAGAACCTGGTTCAGCAGGGTTATGCCATCACCGAAGGAGCAGGATTTAATGTGGTCTTTGAGTGTTCCGGGAAGAAAGGACTGGTTCCGGAAGCTATGAATTTGGCCGGCCCGACCGGTACGATCTGCCAGTTAAGCGTCCTCTACGAGAATATCGAAATCAATCCCGCTGTTTTGATGTTCAAGGAGCTCA
>CAZSTT010000051.1:6575-7636 GCA_964609705.1 uncultured Thermodesulfobacteriota bacterium | reverse complement strand
GGTAAGGCGCGTTTTTATTTTTTTAGGGGGTACCCTTAATGAAAAATCCAATGATTGGATTCCAGGTCGATCGTTCTCAGATTCGTTATACGGGTCGTGATCTACAGCGCCCGGAATGCATTCTCGCAGAACCGGACGGCACCCTCTGGGCGGCCGACGCGCGGGGAGGCGTGATGAAGATCATGCCCGACGGGAAGCAGCAGATCATCACTCAGACCTTTACCTCGGCCTTTCAGAAGGCGGCAGATGATGCGAGCCGTTTCACTCAGGGAACCCTGCCGAACGGGCTCGCTTTTGCAGAAAACGGAGACATTCTGATTTCTAACTTCGGCACGGACCTTTTGGAGGTCATGAAACGGGACGGAAAAACACGGACCCTCTATGACCGGATTGACGGTGAGCCCATCGGCAAGGTGAATTTCGTCCTGCGCGATTCGAAAAATCGTATCTGGCTGACAGTTTCCACCCGAATAAAAAACTGGATGAAGGCCATGAGCCCCAATGTGGCTGACGGGTATATCGCTCTGGCGGATGGAAAGGGGATCCGCATCGTTGCCGAGGGGTTCCAGTTCACCAATGAAATCCGGCTGGATGCGAAGGAAGAATATATCTACATCGTGGAGACTACCGGGCAGCACATTTCTCGCATGAAGGTGGCGGCAGACGGTTCCTTGTCCCGGCAGGAGGTCTTCGGTCCTTCCAAATTGGGCCGGTTTGGGTTCCCCGACGGCATCGCCTTCGACGCCTTCGGAAATTTGTGGGGAACCCTGGTCATGTCAGACCAGCTTTTCTTCCTAACCCCGGAAGGGGAATTTCACATCTTTTTGGACGACGGGAACGAAGCCGCGTCTCTCGCTATGGAACAAGCCTTTGTCGAAGACCGTTTAACCCCGGAGATGATGCTCGCCGCTGGTGGGACGATCGCCCCCTGGTTTGCCAGCATCACCTTTGGCGGGCGGGATCTGCGTACCGCCTACATCGGCAGCCTCAAGGGCACCCGGATCCCCTATTTCCAATCCCCGGTTCCGGGCCTTTCCATGGTCCACTGGCGGTGAGCTTGA
>CAZSTT010000051.1:0-6475 GCA_964609705.1 uncultured Thermodesulfobacteriota bacterium | reverse complement strand
CGGCAATTATTTTGTGCTTTGAACTTTTAGATTTCAGCCTCTCGCCTATTGCCTCTTGCCTCTTGCCTGTTTAGCTATTCCTCAATCTGCCAGACCGTTCCTTGAGGCGTATCTTTAATCAGCACTTTAAGCTCATTCAGACGGTCACGAAGTACATCGGCCCTGGCCCAGTCCTTTTCTTTACGGGCCTGGTTGCGCTCAGCGATCAGCCGCTCAATCTCCTCGACGGACAAACCTTTCTTTTCCAAAAGCCTTGTTTGCTCCTTTTCTAAAAAGGCTTGAGGCGCCATGGTCAGGATACCCAGAATTTGGCCGTACTGTTTAAACAGACCGGCAGCCTTTTCAAATTGATCGGCAAGACCTTTTATTTCTTTGGGACCCACCGTATCCATGATCCGGTTGAGCTGTCTGGCCACTTCATACAGGTGCCCGATAGCCTGGGCGGTGTTAAAATCATCCTCCATGGCCTGTTGAAAATTCTTATCGAAACCGAGAATCGCTTCTTCGGTCTCCCGGATCTGTTCCCGGGTCAGGGGCTGATTTCCTTTATTTTGGAGACGTCCCTCCGGATGTTCCAAATCCTTAAGCAAGGTATAAAGGCGCCGAAGTCCCATTTGGGCTTCCTGCATGGCTTGTTCGGAATAATCCAGGGGAGATCGATAATGGCGGGAAAGGAGCAGAAGCCTTATCCCTTCCGGATGAAACCGCCGGGTTATTTCCTGTATGGTTAAAAAGTTACCCAGAGACTTGGACATTTTCTCTCCCTGGATGGTCACAAACCCGTTATGCACCCAATAACGGGCCAGGGGTTGGCGGGAAACGGCCATGGACTGGGCCAATTCATTTTCATGATGAGGAAAGAGGAGATCCTTCCCGCCCCCGTGAATATCAAAAGTCTCTCCGAGGTAACGGGAACTCATGGCTGAACATTCGATATGCCACCCCGGACGCCCTGGCCCCCAGGGACTGTCCCAGACCGGCTCCCCGGGTTTCCCGCTTTTCCACAGGGCGAAATCCATGGGATGGCGTTTCCGGGGATCCACCTCGATCCTGGCCCCGGCCTGCATCTCTTCCAGGTTGCGATTAGAAAGAGCGCCATATTCCGGAAAATTCTCCACGGCAAAGAAGACATCCCCATCGACCACATAGGCGGTCCCCTGGTCGATGAGTTTTTGAACCAGGCTGATGATCTCCCGGATATGCTCGGTGGCCCGCGGTTCGTAGTCCGGAGGGAGAACCCCCAGGTCCTGCATGTCCGATTCAAACTCACGGATAAACTTTTCCGCCAGCAGGGCTGGTGCCACATCGGTTTCCCGGGCCCGGTTAATGATCTTGTCGTCGATATCGGTAAAGTTACGCACATAGGTGACTTTAAAGCCCTGGGAACGCAGAAAGCGGACAATGACATCAAAAACAATCATCGACCGGGCATGGCCGATATGACAACTGTCATAGACCGTCACCCCGCAAACATAGATGCCTACCTGAGGTGGATGGAGGGGGGTAAAAGTTTCTTTCTGTTTGGTTTGGGAGTTATAAATACGAAGAGACATTTTAAAAAGTCCATCAACAGGCCGAGGACGATTAAGGCCCGGCCCGGGGTGAAGGTGGAACCACTTGAATTCACTTCAAGTGGCGGGTGAGTCCCGCTCTGAGCGGGATTTCCCGCCTCGTGAAAAGTCGTTTTTTGACTTTTTACGAGGTTGTCAAATTCGTTATTTGGGGGTTTTGAATTTGTTTCGAAATTCGGATTTCGTGCTTCGAATTTTAATTTTGTTTCCTTTCCTTTCAATCCAATATCCTAGTCACTCTTACTCTTCTTTCACCAACAACACTACAGCATAGGCCGCAATCCCTTCCTGACGTCCTGCAAAACCCAGGCCTTCGGTAGTCGTCGCCTTGATACTGATCTGTTCCATCGATACTTCCAATACCGAAGCCAAAGCGGTCTGCATTTTTTCCACAAAGGGGGCCAGTTTGGGTTCCTGAGCGACAATCGTGGTGTCCACATTCCCTATCTTGTATCCTTTTTGCTGGATCAAAAGATAGATTTTTTTTAGAAGCTGCAGGCTGGAGATCCCTTTATATTGGGGGTCCGTATCCGGGAAATGGCGCCCCAAGTCTCCCAGACTCCCTGCTCCTAAAAGGGCATCTCCCAGGGCATGGCACAGCACATCGGCATCCGAATGCCCGGTCAGACCCTGATGAAAAGGGATCTCAATTCCTCCCAAGATTAAGGGTCTGGTCTTAGACAAGCGATGGACGTCATAGCCCGATCCTATACGAAAAGGCAGACTCATTTCTCTTGATTACCCCCGGGGAAGAGGGCCTCGGCTAAGGTCAGATCTTCTGGAGTGGTAATCTTGATATTGGAATAATCGCCCGGGATTAAAGTAACCGGGTATCCCATCCGTTCCACCAGGCAGGCATCGTCGGTGCCCAGGAAATCGTCCCGATGAGCCTTTTGATAGGCTTTCATAATCAAAGGGAATTGAAAAGTTTGAGGAGTCTGGGCCAGCCAGATTTCCTCCCTGGGCAGGGTCTGGATCTTTTTCCCGGGAGCAGCTCTTTTGACCGTATCACGGGCCAAAACGCCAACCACCGCCGCTCCGCTTTTTTGGGCGGTTTCAATGCTTCGGGCAATCAACCGAGAGCTGATCAGAGGGCGGACCCCGTCATGGACCACGACGATTGAGCATCCGCCGGAAATGGCCTGCAGACCATTCCAGACCGAATGCTGACGAATTTTCCCGCCTCTCACCAATTTAAGAACTTTCTTAAAATAATATTTTTCGACAATCTCCTTTTGAACCATATCCATCTGTTCCTCGGGAACGATAACATAGATCCCATCGATAGGGGAACAGTCTTCAAAAACCTGGAGCGTTTGAGCCAATATGGGTTTTCCCCCCAAAGAAAGATACTGCTTGGGGGTCGAAGATTGCATGCGCTGGCCTTTTCCGGCCGCCGTAATTAAGGCGAGGGTTTTCAATAGTGATCCTTCGAGAGGAAGGGTTCCAGGGGTCAAGGGGCCAGGGGTTCAAGTGAAAGACATGGAAGTTAAACCCTTGAACCCTTGAGTCCTTGACTCCTCGTACCACTTTCTTAATAGTGGAAGTGGATTATAAGCCGAGTTCTGTTCCCCTGCCCTGAGGCAAGGACAATGATCATTCATCTAAGGATCGGGATTGCTCCCGGCCTCAAGCGACCAACCCGAGGGTCCAGGGCGGGCCACCCCTTTCGCCCTCCTATTTGGTCTTGCTCCGGATGGGGTTTGCCAGGCTATCCCGGTCACCCGGGGTACCGGTGGGCTCTTACCCCGCCATTTCACCCTTACCACGCTTGAGGCGTGGCGGTATCTTTTCTGTGGCACTTTCCTTCTCGTTGCCGAGACTGGGCGTTACCCAGCATCCTGCCCTATGGAGCTCGGACTTTCCTCCCGTCAGGCTAAAGGCCTGCCGAGCGATCATTTAATCCACTTCCACTCTATAAATATGAGTGACGGGTGACGAGTGACAAGTGACGGGAAAAATATTAAATTTTACCTTCCTTTTCCTGTCAACTACTCCCGGTCACTCTTAATGGTTTTTCCTGTCACACGTCACTTGTCATTTTTCTTTTTATGGCTTCATTGGCCATCCGGTCTGCTTCCCGGTTTTGTTCTCTTGGGATATAAACTATATCATACTTCGAAAATTTCAGCAAAAGATCTTGAACCTGCCTGAAAAAGAGCGCCAATCTTGGATTCTTGACCCGGTAAAGCCCGTTTAATTGTCGTACCAGAAGTTCCGAATCCATATGGATCCGGATCTCCTGAGCCCCGTGGGACAACGCCCGCTGAAGTCCCAAGATCAGGGCCTGATATTCGGCCTCATTATTAGTGGCCTGACCTAAATATTTACCTCCCTTTACCGGATCGGAATTTTGATCATTGTTCAACACCCAACCTGCCCCGGCCGGACCGGGATTGCCTTTAGAAGCCCCGTCCGTAAAAAGCTGCCAGCGGGATATTCCGATTTTGTCTTTTGGAATAGGCAAAATAGCTCCTTTGTATTAACACGAAAATAGCGTTTAAAGTCCAACGAGGTCTAATACTAAAATTGGAACCCCTCAGGCCTGTTTACTTCCACCCGATTCGGCAAGATAGAGGATTCGAAGACAACTGGGGCAAGGAATGATTTTGTCTCTACGGTGAAGCTCATTGTATAATTGAGGTGGGATCTGCATGTGGCAGCTCAGGCAGGTGGCCTCCTTGACCTCGGCCACGGCCACTCCCTTTAGACGGTCCTTTAAAAATTCATATTGTTTTAAGAGGGAGGAATCGATCCGGGAGGCCAGTTCTTCTCTTTTCTGTTGAACGGCTACGAATTCTTTTTCATAGGCCTGGCGTTCTTTCTCTAACTGATCTTTCTTGAGTTGCCCTTCGGCTGTCCTGGCCTCCACGGTTTTCTTCAAGGTCTTCTCTTTTTGAGTCCCTTCTTCCAGCTTTTCCATTAATTCCAACAGAAGGTCCTCCTTCCCGCTCTTCCCCTTTTTTAAATCATCAGTCTCAGTCAGCATGGCTTTGTATTCTTTGTTGGTTTTGACTTCCATCAATTTGACCTGGCTTTTTTTAATCTTTTGTTCAAAGTCTTCAATTTCCTTCTCTAAACTTTTCCGTTGTTTTTTCAAACCTTCCATTTCCCCGACAAAGGCCTGAAAAGTTTCCCGGATTTCTTGGATTTCCTGTTCAACCTGATCCATTCTTCTGGGATTATCTTCCGCGGTATAAAGCAGTTCCTGAATGGATTTGTCTAATTGCTGCAATTGGATTAATAAATTTAATTGTTCTTGCATGGTATCTCCAAAGCTAAACCGCCATGCCCCGCCTTTTGAGGCGTGGCACCGCGATCCGCTCGGCTTTGCCGAGCTTTCTAATAGGCTTCCTGCGGAAGCCGGGACATGAAAACAGAGTTCGTTGGACACAAAACTCTATTTTCGTATTAAACCGTCATGCCACGCCTTTGGTGGCGTGACACCACGAATCATGAAAATAGGTCGGATCAATGAGTCGCCTCGAACCCTATTTTCGAACTAATAATATTTTAGGTACGGATCCCCGGGTTGGATATCTTCCAGGACTTCTATCCCCCAATTATCTGTTCGGCTTTTTATTCTCAATTGCGCGGCCAAATCCGGGATCACCCATTTTTCCGACGGGTAATGACCGATCTCAATCAACGTCGGTGACTGGCCCTGGTGAGAAACCATCGGATGATAACCGATCTCTCCACAAATAAAAACCTGGGCCCCGGTCGAGCAGGCTCCGGGAATCAAGGCGCCTCCGGAGCCCCCGCAAACCGCAGCCTTCTGGATCATAGGAACGATTAATCCGCTAACCCGCAGGGAGGGGACGTCCACCTCCTGCTTCAACCTTTGGACTAACACTTCCCAGGAAAGAGGGGGGTCAAAGTGCCCCACCCGGCCAAGACCTATATCCGGCGTGGAATTTTCTACCGGGTAGATATCATAGGCCATTTCTTCATAAGGATGGGCCCGGCGTACCTTCTCGATCAGCTCCAGGACATTGGCTCTTGGGACCAGAACCTCCAGGCGCCACTCCGAAGCCCTTTCCATTTCGCCGATCTCTCCCAGAAAAGGATGACTTCCGGCCTCGGCTTTAAAAGTCCCTTCTCCCCGGGATTTGAAAGTACATAACCGGTAAGAACCTATACGACCAGCACCCATTTCATCCAGGACCGGCATGATTTTTTCTTCGTAGCCCATGGGAATAAAAACAACCAGTTTAACCGAGGTTTGGACAGGTTTTTCAATGGGTCGAAGATTGATCAAACCCAGACGATGGGCCAGAGCCGTGCTGACCCCATCCGGTGCGGAATCCAGATTGGTATGCGCCACCAGAAGGGCGATATTTTCTGCGGCCATCCGCAGGGCGGTTCGGCCGGGTTCCCGTTCGCTGTTGAGGGAAAAAACAGGTTGAAAAAAAAGAGGGTGGTGGCAGATCAATAATTGCAGCCTGTTTTGGATGGCCCAGGAAACGGACCGAGGGGTTGCTTCCAGGGAGATTCCGATTCTTTCGGCCGGTTGTTCCGGATCCCCCAATTGGAGCCCGATGTGATCCCAGGTTTCAGCCCAACTCGGTGGAAACCGAACCTCCATCCATTTCTGGATTTCTCTGATTTTAACCTTCATTTTGCGCGAAAATAGCGTTCATCTCCCAACGAGTTCTATTCCATATTGGGTGGTGTCACATCCCTTACGGGATATGACGGGTTTAACAAAAAAAGGGTGCAAACCCTTCGGGCGCACCCTTTTTTCACTTCCAACCCCTGAGGGTTTGATTGATAGTGACTTTCTAACTCCCATAATAACGAACCAAATAATCCGCCATAGCATTTGATCTGGTGGGCCCACCTGGCCTCGAACCAGGGACCTTCCGGTTATGAGCCGGTGGCTCTTCCAGCTGAGCTATGGG
>CAZSTT010000050.1:15718-18898 GCA_964609705.1 uncultured Thermodesulfobacteriota bacterium | reverse complement strand
CCCTGGTTCTGCCAGGCGGTCCCGTAATGGCCGTAAAAATGAGCATATTTCTTCAGTTCGGGATAGCTGTGCAACGGCAGCATCTCCCCGTGAGTATAAACGGTGATCCCCTTCCCCTCGGTCTGCTTCAGAATCAGCTCCATATCCTTCAGGTCGTGGCCGGAAACCAATAGGGCCTTGCCCTTTTTATGCCCCAGAGGGACCTTGGTAGGTACGGGATGGCCATAGGTTTCAGTGTTGGCCGCATCCAGGATTTCCATGGTCTTCAGGTTGATCTCGCCGGCTTTCATGGTCAGGCCGATCCAGTCGTTCAGGTTCAAATCCTTGTTCAAGGCAGCCGCCAGTCCCTCATGCATGAAGGCGTAAATGGCCTCATCTTCTTTGCCGAGGATCCGGGCATGATCGGCGTAAGCGGCGATTCCTTTAATGCCGAAGGTAACGGTCCAGACCAGGGCATGAATGTCTCTATCCGTCTTAGTATCCGCCTTGATACCGACCTTTTCCCCCTGGGCCGTCATTCCTTCCAGACTGTCGGCCAGGATCAAATTGGCCGGCCCATCCGGAAAATCGACCTTGCCCCCGGCGGATTTGACTTTGGCCTTCAGGCTTTCCCTTAAGGCGACGACTTTTTGAAGAAGGGGCTGGAACCGTTCGGGGTCAAAATCCACGTTGGTTAGGGTTGAAAACAGGGCTTCCGCAGTGAACGCATTTACTTCAGGGCTGCTGATACCCACCTTCCGGCCTTCTACCGCCACCTGGGATAACCCCCGCATGGCGTAGACCGTAAGGTCCTGCAAGGCGGCAACCTCCGGCTTCTTTCCGCAGACCCCGATTTGGGTGCATCCTTCCCCTTTAGCGGTTTGTTCGCATTGGTAACAAAACATAGTGTTCTCCTTTCAAATAATTAGAAATTTTCTTTGGATCAGCTTGTTGAGTCATAACATAATCACTTTTGCCGAGAATGCCATTGACTTAAGTCAATAATTAAATTTTTTTAAAAAATTAGTTAAAATAAAAAAGTCGCCTTCCTGATTTCCCCCTCCCGGGGTTGTTTGAAGCTTGTGATCATCCAAATCAGAAGGATGGTTGCCCGTTTTCCTCCTTGACCCGAGCTAAGCCTTATTTTATACTCAGTTCAATTACTAACAAGGTTGAAAAATGACCAAATTACAAAAAAATACAATCCTCCTCGTCCATCCACTGGGTTATAAGGTGGAAAGATCGGGGCAGGATGTTTCCCGGATCGCCAATATCATGCCCCCCCTGGGCCTGGCCAGTATGGCGGCCTACCTGGAAAAAGAAAATATAAAAGCGGATATTGTGGACTATTTTGCCAAACCCTTTTCCGACGGCACCATCCAGGATTATCTGGCCGGGGAGCGCCCGGCTTTTATCGGTTTCAGTTGCACCACCTCAAGCTTTCTGGATGGGGTCCGCATTGCCAAAATGGCGAAAAAGGCTTTACCGGGGATAAAAGCGGTTTTTGGGGGCCCCCATGTTTCCGCCCTCAAAACCAAAAGCCTGGCCGATTTTCCGGAGGTTGATTTTGCCGTGGTCGGAGAGGGTGAACAAACCCTGGCCGAGCTGATGGCTTGCCAGGGGGAATTCGAAGAAGCCGCTCCTCTCCCCGGGGTTGCCTTTCGCGATTCAGAAGGGGTCCCCCGCTTTAGCGGTTACCGCCCCCAAGGTATCGATCTTGATTCCCTTCCTTTCCCCGCCTATGAGAAACTGGACGGGTATCCTCAAGCCTACAAGCTGCCTATTTTCAATTATCCCACCGTCCCCAATACCAGCTGCATTTCCAGCCGTGGATGCCCCTATGCCTGCAGTTACTGTGACCGTTCCGTGTTCGGGAGCAGTTTCCGGTACAATTCCGCAGAATACCTTTATGAACACCTGAAATATCTCCATGACCGTTTTCAAATCCGGCACATCAATTTCTATGACGACCAGTTCACTTTTAACCGCAAGAGGGTTGAAGCCTTCACCCGGCTGCTGATCGATAAACCCCTGGGGATGACCTTCAACTGCGCCGTTCGCGCCGAACATATCGATCTCGAACTGGCCCGGATGATGAAAGAGGCCGGATGCTGGATGATCAGCCTAGGGGTGGAAACCGGAGACGAGGGCCTCCTGGCCCAACACCGGAAAAATCCCAACCTGGAAATGCTGGCTGAAAAAATTCGAATGATCCATAAAGTCCGTATCCGCGTCAAGGGGCTGCTCATGATGGGTTTACCCGGCGAGACCGAGTCAAGCATCCAGAAAAGCATGGATTATGTTTTTTCATTGCCTATTGACGATATCAATGTCTCCAAATTTACCCCTTTCCCAGGCACCCCTCTCTATGAAAAGGCCCATGAACTGGGGACTTTTGAAGAAGACTGGGAAAAAATGGACTGTATGAATTTCCTTTTCATACCCAAGGGGATGACGGCCGAACTTCTGGAAAAACTCTTTATCCGGTTCTACCGCAGACACTTTATGCGACCCAAAATGCTCCTTGGTTATCTGACCATGATCTGGCGCTCCCCCGACAGTTGGAAAAGGTTTCTGTCCAATCTCGGAGGTTTCCTTCGTTTTGTCAGGACCGACGACCGACTGGCCGGACCCGGAAAGGTGCCGAGGGGGACGGAGGAATAGTTGGGGAAGTTCTTATTATTTGGTTTGTTGACTTATCTTACCGCCTCCATCAATTTTTCCATTATTCTCTATAAAATCCTGGGCCGGGGGGACCCCAGAGACCGGTTCAGCGGTAATGCCGGGACTTCCAACGTCTCCAGGCAACTCGGCAAATTCTGGGGGGCGGTGATCCTCCTGCTCGATGTGGGCCGGGCCGCAGCCATCGCCCAAACCGGAGTTTGGTATCTGCCTGGTCCCTGGGTGCCTGTCCTGGGACTGATCCTGGTGATCGGAAACCAAAGGCCCATCTTCCATGGATTCCGGGGTGGTAAAGGGGTAGCCGGTTATCTCGGGTTCACTGCTTTTTTGTCTCCGGTAACAGCCGGCGCGTCTTGCCTGACCTGGGTCCTGGTTTACGGACTGTTTCGAGTTTCCTTTATCGGGTCTTTTTTTATGATCACGGTTTTAGGATTGGGAACCATGGTCCATTTTACCTGGGACTGGCCGGTGGTTATTGCTGCCGGTTTGACCATGGGCTTGATCTTCCTGGCCCATAAA
>CAZSTT010000050.1:13124-15618 GCA_964609705.1 uncultured Thermodesulfobacteriota bacterium | reverse complement strand
CTATGAAATTTAAACTGATTTATCCGAAGTGGAAAAAGCTTAAGGGACAGACCGAGTTCCATCTTCCCCCGCACGGTCCGGTGGTCTTCGCCGCCACCCTGCCCCCGGAAGTGGAAATAGATTTTATCGATGAAAATCTGGAAACCATTGATTTCAATGAACCGGCCGATTTGATCGGCATCTCCATGATGCTGACCAGCCAGGTGAAAAGAGGCTGGGAAATTGCCGATGAATACCGGAGGAGGGGTCTGCCGGTCATCTGCGGCGGCATTGCCACCATGCTCCATGCCGAAGAGACCGCCCTCCATGCCGACGCGGTCTTTCTGGGGGAGGCCGAAGGACGGATGGAGCAGGTCTTGGATGATTTCCGGAACAATCGGCTTCAAAAGGTCTACGACTACCAGACGGATTTTCCTCCCATCGCTTCGGTCGGTACGGCCCGGAGGGACCTCTTGAAACGGGAGCTATACAACTTTAAAGGCGTCCAGATGGTCGACCTTTTCCATGCTTCGCGGGGATGCCGGTTCAACTGCTATCCCTGCTGTGTGAGTTTCCTCGGCGGGCGGCAGTTTCGGCCCCGCCCGATGGACAAGGTGGTGGAGGAGCTGGCCGCCATAGAAAATAACCGGCTTTTTATTGTGGACAACTCCCTGGCCCAGGACAAAGACTGGGAAAAACAGCTGTTCCGGGAGATGATTCCCCTGAAAAAAAAGTGGTGCTCCCATCCCATCGAGGATGATGAGGAGGTGCTGGATCTGGCGGCTCAGGCCGGGGCCTGGTATGTCTATCAGGCCATCTTCGATACCTCGGACTTCATCCGCAACCGGATCAAACACTACCACGATTTCGGCATCGGGGTGGAGGGGACCATTCTTCTGGGACTCGACCACCATACCGAGGATTATATCCGCCGCCTCTTCGATTTCCTCCTGGAGGTCGAACTGGACCTGGCGGAATTTACCGTTCTGACCCCCTTTCCCCACACCCGGGCCTTCAGCGACCTGCAAAAGGAAGGGCGGATTCTCTCCTACGATTGGAATGATTATACCTGCGACAAGGTTATCTTCCAGCCCAAACAGATGAGCCCGGAAGGTCTTCAGGAATTATATGACCAGTCCTGGGAAATCTTCTACCGCGAAAAACCTCAATCCTACCGGATGTTCGAACTGTTCAAACGAGTCATCGCCAGGGAAATGGCCGATGGCACCTTCCGGCGCTGGCAGACCAAGGCCGACCGGAAATTCGGACGGGTGGGAATGTGAAAGTTCAAGCCCGGATTTTTTCTGGCCAATCATGAGGGAAATTTTTTTAAATTATCAATAAAATCAGTTGCAGAATGGAGAAATCATTATGGATGTTTTGGAAGCGGTCAATAAGAGAAAATCGATACGGGCTTTTAAGTCCGATCCGGTGCCGGCCGAGACCTTAAAGAAAATCGTGGAGGGCGCCCTGCACGCCCCCTCGGCCTCCAACAGCCAGCCCTGGGAACTGGCTATTGTCAGCGGCGCTAAGCTGGAAGAGATCAAAAAAGGCTTCCTGGAAAATACGGGCCGGCCTTCCGTAGATCTGCCCGGGGCCATCCAATATCCGGAACCCTATGCCTCCAGGCGCGCGGCGGTTATGTCCGGCGCCCTCGAATTGATGGGCATTGCCCGGGAAGACAAAGAAGCCCGGGTGCAATGGGGCCTCCGAGGCGCAATACTGTGGGGCGCACCAAGCTGCATTTATGTGATGATCGACCGCGGCTTCCTCTATATTGATGGCAAAATCAATATCTGGCCCGCCTTTGATTGCGGAGCCATAACCCAAACCATCCTTCTGCTGGCCACTGAAAACGGTCTCGGCACCATCCCGGCCATCCAGCCCGTTTTATATCCCGATCTTTTGCGGGAAAAACTGAGCCTTCCCGCCTCAAAACTGATGGTTCTGGGAATACCCGTCGGCTATCCCGACTGGGACGCGCCGGTTAATAAACTGCGTACGACCAGAGAGCCGCTGGATAAGATGGCGAAGTTTTACTAAACTAAGCCTCCCTTGCCCCCGTGGGACGCCACGAAGCATGAAAATGACCTGTAGAGGCGGGTTTTAAACCCGCCCCTACAAAAGCCTTAATCTAGGATCGGGTGGTTTACAACTCTTGGATCCATAAGGGGGGGCGGAGACGGCCCTGGGAAACGTCCTGCATTTGGATACCTCGAATATCTTCGTAAACAGCCCCCTGGGAATCAAGGATCAAAGCGTCGAATAAAAACACATTCTGACTGCTCCCTGTTGGAAAAATCCGGCCGAGATAGGTGTCCCCTTTTTTTGTTCTCTGGCAAATAATCCTTTTTTCGAATCCGGTTGGGAAAAGCACCTGCCCGGCAAATCGCTGACCCCAGACACAGGCCACATGAAAAGCGGCATCCAGGGGGAAGGGGGAGCCGAGTGTTGTATTCTCCGGCCCACTTTCCCCGCCCGACAGGAAAGCCGAGGCCTCTGCCGGCCAAAGGGA
>CAZSTT010000050.1:0-13024 GCA_964609705.1 uncultured Thermodesulfobacteriota bacterium | reverse complement strand
CCGGCCCACTTTCCCCGCCCGACAGGAAAGCCGAGGCCTCTGCCGGCCAAAGGGACAGCGGGCTGGTAACATTTTGAAAGGATTTCCCAAAGGGGATCAATCCCAGTCCGGGGCCGGGGTAAATCAAATCGGCAGGCACTATAAAAGCGTCTTCTTCAGGTTTTCCCTTGTCGCCGAAAAGCGGTTCAGAACCGGGAGAGGAGTCGGCCGGAGGAAATTCCACGCGGGCATGGGCCAGGTTTCGGCCGATGCCGCCGGTCTTGGATCTGACCGAGGTCATGAGTGTGGCGATTACACTCCCCTCCGGGGAATGATCTGTTTCAACCATGGCCGGAAGGGGATGCCCATCCGGGGGGATGACCAGAAAGCGGGGGAAACGGGCCTTGCTTAATCTGAGCAGGGGCACATCCGGAAAATGGTCCTGGACGATTTTGGCCAGGACCATCAGCGCCTCTACCGCCGGCAAAACACAGCGGCCTTCGAAATGATGATCATATAGATAACCACCGATCTCAATTTCTAAAGAACAGCGCATAGCTTACTTTAACACGAAAATAGATTCCAGGGCATCTCGCGATCCAGTCTATTTTCATTTTTCCTGGTGTCACGTCCCTGACGGTACATGACGGTTTAAAAGGGGAAAGATTTCCAAAGCTCCACCGTTTGGGGATCGACGGCCACGGGAAGACCTTTGGCATTCAGGGCGCAGTGTTTGGTAAAGCCGATGCAAACGATCTGTTTTCCGTTTTCAGCCTGGGTGATCAGGTAGTCAAACTGCAAACGCACCCGCTCCAAATGGGTCGGCCGGGTATGGATATGCATTAAATCATCATAATACAATGGAGAATAAAAACCGATTTTCAAATCGATGATGGGATAAACAAACCCGCGGGCTTCAATTTCCTTGTAGGGGTATCCGAAATCGCGCATTAAAGAGGTCCGCCCGAATTCAAAAAAGCGCAGGTAGTTGGCATGATAGACCACTTCCGAGCGATCGGTATCGGCATATAAAGTCCGATAAGTGGAACGGTGCCAGATCAAACCCGTCGACCCGTCACGGACGAACCTTTGGTCGTTATTGTAAATTTCAGGTCGAAACGGTTTGGGCTTCATACTTAAACTCCCCTGAAAACAATACAACAGTTGGTCCCGCCGAACCCGAAAGCGTTGGAAAGGACTATTTCACATTTTTTTTGGCGAACAACATTGGAGACAACATCAATATCCGAAAAATCGGGGTCGGGAAGATGATTAATGGTCGGCAAAATTAAGCCCCTTCCCATGGCTTCAATGGTCAAAGCAGCTTCAATGGCCGCGGTGGCCCCCAGGGTGTGACCCAACTGGGACTTATTGGAAGAGACCGGAATATTTTCTAAGGATTTGCCGAAAACCTCCCTCAGACATTTTACCTCCGTCCGATCCCCTTTGGGGGTAGAGGTGCCGTGGGCGTTGACGTATTGAATATCCGCCGGTTGCAGCCCGGCATCTTCTATGGTTTCCCTGATGGCCCGAATAATAGTGACGGGGTTAGGGCTGGTATAATGATAGGCATCGGAAGTCCATCCCACCCCCAAAACTTCGGCCCGGGCCTGAAGACCATAGGCCTGAATCAGCTCTTCCGCCGCCAGAACCACCACGCCCGCCCCTTCGGAAAGGACAAATCCTTTACGGTCGAAACTGAAAGGACGGGAGGCCTGGGCCGGATCCGAATAAGCACGATCGTCCGGATGGACCTTGATGGTGGCATTCATATTGGCAAAACCGTGAATCAATTCCGGCAGGATGGGGGCGTCGGCCCCCCCGGCCAAGACGAAATCGCAATCCCCGTCCCGGATCATCCTGGCTCCCAGGCCGATGGCATGGTTGCCCGAGGCGCAGGCCCCCTGGGGAGAAAAGATAGGACCGGTAAATTTCAAGAGCATGCCCGCCTTTCCCGAAGGCACATTGGCGCACAGGTTGGGCAGCAGATAGGGGCTGACTCGCAGAGGTCCCCGGTGTTCCAGGTCCTGCATGGCGATGCGGAAGGCGTCCGGCCCATTCAGGGCCGAACCGATAAGACAGGCCATGCGCGGGGCAATCCGGTCATCAATGATAATGCCTGCATTGACCAGGGCCTCCTGGCAAACGGCCATGGTCATGATGACAAAAGCGGCGTTCCAGTTGTAAACTTCCTTGGCATCGATAAAATCAAGATCCAGGGGGTTCCAGTCCGGAATCTCCCCGACAATGTCGCAGGCGGACTCCACCTGACACCGGGTAACTTTCCGGAAGCCCGCTTCCCCTTTAATGGCCCGCGTCCAGGTCTTGGCAAAGGTACTTCCCAACGGGGTCGCCGCTCCGTAACCGACGACGAATACTTTTCTGTTTTTAGGTGCCTTCATAGTTTACCGCTCATCCTTTATAACAATCTGCGTAGAATCAGGCAGGCATTACATCCACCGAATCCCAGGGCATTTTTAAGCACAAATTCTCCCTTGAATTTTCTGGCCCCCTCGGCCACACAATCCAGGTCAATAGCCGGATCAGGACTATAATTAATCGTCGGGAGCAGGGTTTCTTGGAGTAATCCCTCCATAGCCAAAATGGCCTCAATAGCGCTGGAGGCCCCCATGGCATGCCCTAATTGTGATTTATTGGCCGATACCGGCGGGAGATTTTTGCCGAAGATATTATGGAGGGCATCGGCTTCCACTTTATCTCCCACTTTGGTGGAAGTGGCGTGGGCATTGACGGCATCAATATCCGAAGGGTGCAGACCGGCGTCGGCAATGGCCTGTTCCATGCATCTTTGAACGGTCTCCAGGTTGGGTGAAACAAAGTGGGTGGCATCGGAGGTCATTCCGTACCCGGCTATTTCAAACGGGGCCCGGAGTCCGTGGGCTTTTGCAAATTCCGCTGTGGCTAAAATAATACAGCCGGCCCCTTCAGAGACCACAAACCCCCTTCGGTTGGCGGAAAAAGGCCGGCTCGTTATTTCCGGCGGCTCCGGGGGTTGACCTTCCTTGGGACGATAGGCCCCGTTCATAGTGGCAAATCCGGCAACGATCGGTTCCACCAGCGGAAAATCGACCGCACCGCCGATGACGACATCAGCCAGACCCCGTTGCAGGAGGAGTTCGCCCATGATCAGGGAAGTGATTCCCGTGGCACAAGCCGTTATGGTCGAACAAATAGGACCGGTGGCCCCGGTGAATACGGAAACCCGGCCGCCGACCATGTTGATACAGGAATTAGGATTGGTAAAGGGAGGGGGCATCTTCTGTTGGGAAACCATCAGGCGATCAGCCTCCAAAACCGCATCCAGTCCGCCGACGGCGGTACTGAAAGTGACGGCCACCCGGGGAGCGATCTCGGGCGTAATCACCAAACCACTTTTTCCCAAGGCGCGGTGTACAACCAGCAAAGCGTGTTTGAAGATGGGCGAGGTCCAGTGAGCCATTTCCCGGGGTTGTAAAAAAGAATAAGGGCGAGGGTCGAAGGGAGCCACCTGGCCGGCCACCCGAACCGGAAAATCGGGGCTCAACGGGAATCGGTTCAGGGGACCTATCCCTGAATCCCCCCGGACGGCCCTTTCCCATTGCGTTTCCAAATCGATGCCCAGAGGCGATACGGCATCATATCCTAAAATGACCGCTTTTTTTAAATCCATAGGGATATCCTTGAAACAATATATACCACGGTCTGAAGTGGATAGTTTATTGCCTGACGGCTTCGAAAAAAATCGTCATCCCGGTCTGGTGGGAATCCAGATCAGGCGTAACTAATACCGCCGTGTTAACTTATTTTACCCCCCCTCCCTTCCCTCCCCCGCAAGGGTGGAGGGTCAGGGTGGGGGGAGAATGACTTTATCGTGGAAGCCGTTGAGGGTTTCGACCAAGGCAGGCGGCCTGAGGCCCGCAAGGGTTACCAGGGGATAAAGCGATAGAGCTTGGCAAACATTTCATAAACTTCGATCCAATTTTTTAAATCTTCGGCCGATCGGATGTGTTCCCGCTTATTAACCATAACCCAGCTCATGTGGGCCGCCCCATCCTTGCAGGTAGAGCAATCACGGGTGGCCGAAGTACAGCAGCGATGGACCGTCTTTAGATCGGAAGCCCAGCGGATAAAATGAATCAGGCGGCGGGGTTGGGGATTACGATTGTCCAGAGATTCAGTTACGGAAGGACACTCATTCCAGCCGAAGGGACGTCCCATCATCTTCCCGGTGGTAATGATTTTATGGTAATATTTGCTGGAAATCACTGTTTGAGGATGTTTATCCAACATCTCATCCATTTCCCGGCCTACGGCCTCCAGCTCCTTTTCACTCCAGGAAAAGCCGTCCACCTTTTCATCATTCGATAACAACTGAAGATGGACCTTGAGGCCCACATCGGCTATTTTTTTAATGACGGCATCAATTTTCCCCACCTGCCGCGGTGTAATGGTATAAAGATAGTAGGTATAGGGGTCCCCGGCATAATTGTTACTGGAAACTGCGAAAGTGTCGCGTCCCCGAAGGACCTTTTCGTCTTCGGGGCTGCCCCACAGCGAAATCCCGACCATCAGGTCGGGAAACCGGTCCCGGGGAATTTTAATTAATCCGTTGGTTGCACAATAGGTAGGCAGACGCCGGTAAAAGGCTTCGACCCGATCCAGGTGAAGGGTCGGCTCGCCGCCAATCAATATGGCCAGATTGACGCCCCGTTCTTTTTCGCGGTCGATAAATGCCTCCCATTTATTAAGATCCATTTCTTCCCGGGCCGCCTGGTGTTCATTGGAAGAAAAGAAGAAACACCCCTTGCAGCGCAAATTGCACTGGTTGGTCACGTCGTAAATAGAACTGCGAATATTCAGATTGGAGATTCGCTTATAACGGTCAAGCCATGGTTGATCCAATAATGAACTAACGGTGATCATGAAGCCGATCCTTTAGGTTTATTCTGGTTTTCAATCTAAACCATCGCGCCCATGACGGGGCGCCACGAAACGTGAAAAATTGACTTTCGCCGAACGCCGGACGATGAACGGTCTTTGGGGTTAAGCCTGCGGTGGGCTGATCGGGACCTGACAGAGGTTTTCCCCTTTTTGATAACCCATCACCCAAACCGCCAAATAGGTATCCACATAGTCCAGCCAAGCTTTAAAAGTGTCCAAATGGGCGGCATGGCGAAAAAGACGGGCGGTGACGACCGCCGAACCCGAGGCATAGTGCCGGCAGTCGGCGCAATCAGTATCCGGCACACAACAAGCCGCGGATCGATCCCAGTTTAAATCGGTCCGGTATTGTCGAAAAGAACGGCCCAGACCAATATCCTGGGACCGGTTCTGTCGGGGATAAAGGCAGGTGTAAAGATCGTGCAAACTGCTTTTATGGGTATGAGCCACGGCATTATAAGCCGAAAAAAGAACCTGTTGAGGGTATTTCTCCAAAAGCTCGATCATGGCCGATCGAGCCCGCAGTAACGACCCCTCATCATGGCGCAACGGTCCGGTATATCCAACCGGAGAAGAAAAAACATTAAAGGTCAGTTTACAGTTTTCGGAAACAAGACGTTCAGCCACTTCGGAGACTTCTTCTATATTTTCCCGGGTAAAGGTGTAGACAAAAACGGACCGGGGGTCCTCCCGGTAATTTTCAATTTGCTTACTTAGGAGATTCCGGGCCTTCCGGACTTGAAGGCTGGTCTCATCGTTGCCCCAGACGGAAATATGAATTTTGTAGCCTACCGAGTCCGGTATTCTTTTAAAACCATTGGTAGCTATGCTGCCCAGGGGTATTTCCTGGAAACAAACTTCCAACAAATCCGGGACGAGCGATGGTTCGGCCCCGGCCAGAACCACATAGGTGATGCCCCGTTCTTTTTCGGATCGCATAAGCCCTCGCCAGGCCTCCACCTGGTTATTTTCAACGGCAAACTGTTTTTCGCCTTCATAATAATAACAGCCATCGCAGCGAAGGTTGCAGCGGTTGCTCATGTCATAAGTCGATTCCCGCAGGAAAAAATATTTTTTGACTTTTTCCCAACGCTGCCTGACTTCCGGACGGGCGAGGAGATCGGAAAATTTCGGTTTGTCCGGTTCCAAGGATGCCTGATGGTTGGTGGTCATTGCCATGCGTTCCTTTTGAGTTGATTTGTCCTCAACCCGGGAATGAACTCCGGAACATTACCCCCGGTCTGAAATTTTTTCCTCGACATATCCGGCGATCAGCCGGATGGTTTTCAATTTGGGATAATCGTCTTCGTCAATCATAATTTTGTACTCATCCTGTAAAACCAAAGCGATTGTAGCCAAATCCATACTGTCAATTCCAAGTTCATCAATCAGGTCCAAATCAGGATTAAATGTCTCCACCGTAACGTCTTCCAATTTAAGTTCAGAAATAATGATTTGGGCAACCTTTTCAATAATGCCTTTCATGTCATGGCCTATAGGCATCATTATCCTCCTTGTTTACTTAACTTATTTATTTATTGGGGTTCTTCAAAAAAGATGGCAGGAAAATGAATTTCTCGAAGAACATCATCTTTGTCAGGACCTTTTCATTTGCTGTATCAATTATAAATGGAAAAAGGAACCGGGGTCAAGGAAAAATATAGGAAATGTATATTTGATATTGACTTTAACCCTTGGTATGTTAGAAAAATAAATATGTTTTCCCCCGGCAATCTCCACTCCTAAAATCTTAAAGTCCTCTATTTTTTATACAAAAGGACGGAAAATGAATCATTGAATTATTCACCGCCCGTCCAGGAATGGTAAGGAATTTGAAAATAAATACAGAGACTTCTGGATAGATGGTCAATAAGGAATAAATAATGAAGCAACTTCTGCAGGAATTAAAAGAAAAAATAGTAGAAGAACTCCAACTTGAAGATGTGGACCCCGATAAATTGGCGGACGATACCCCTTTCTTCGATGGCGGCCTGGGCCTGGCTTCCGTGGACCTTTTGGTCCTGGTGGTCCTGGTGGAAAGGGATTACGGGGTGGAGATCTTCAGTAAGGATCTGGGCGAGAAGGTCTTTATAACCCTTTCCTCTCTGGCGGAATACATTGAGGCCAACCGGAAAAAAAGGTAAAGGAGCCGGTGGTTTTGATTTTGTTCGGATAAAAAAGGTTTGAACCATCCATAAAAAGTCATCACCCCGGCGTCCGCCGGGGTCAGGATATATATAAGCGCTTTTGAATACTGGATTTCGGCTTTCACCGGAATGACCCAACTTGGAGTTCGCCGATTTTTTTGCCAATCCATCAGGTTTCAAACTATAAAGGAGTATAGATGCAAGAAAAACCGTGGCTCAAACACTATGAGGAAAATGTTCCCCATTCCATCCATTATCCGGCTGTTCCCCTCCAAAGTATCCTGACGGATATGGCAGCCAAGCATCCGGATTATATCGCCCTCTCCTTTAATGAGACCCATCTGACCTACCGGGAACTGGATGAGCGAGTAAACCGGTTCGCCCAAGCGCTTCATTTGAACGGGGTGAAAAAGGGAGACCGAATCGCCTTCCTGTTGGTTAACTCACCCACTTATGTTATTGCTTTTTTTGCGGTTATGAAGCTGGGGGCCATTGTGGCCAATATAAGCGTGGGGATTCAGGGAGAAGAACTGGCCCACTGTCTAAACGGTTCCGGGGCGGAGAGGGTTATTACCCTGGACCTGTTTGCCCAGAATATCTATCAGGTGATTAAAAAAACCGCGATCAAAACCGTCATCCTCCACTCCATATTCGGATTGGAAAAGAAAATCCCTTTGGAAGGGGGGGAGCCTGCCCCGCAAATATTTCAGGAGTTAACGGCCTCAGCTCCCAATGCGGAAGAACCGGCGGTTCAGGTTTCAGCCGAAGAGGTGGCCGTGCTTCAGTTTACCAGCGGCTCCACCGGTATCCCCAAAGCCGCTACCCTGACCCACGCCAATATTTTGGCCAGTGTTCTCCAGTCCGATGCCTGGATGGGAGAACAGAATGCCGGCAATGCCGCGGTCCTGTGCGTCATCCCCTTTTTCCATGTTTTCGGGTTATCGGCCTGTCTCCTCGTTTCCGTATTGAAAGGATACCGGATGGTCCTCCTTCCCCGAATCGATCCTACGGACATCCTCTCCCTGATGAAAATCAATGAGACCTACCGGCCCATTTCCTTCCCGGTGGTCCCCAGCCTGTGGGCGGCCATCCTGTCTCTTCCGGCGGAGGTGGTCAAGCCCCAGTTATCTTCGGTGCAGGTGGCGACCAGCGGAGGGGCGCCCCTGCCAGCCTGGGTTCATCAACGATATGAAGAACTCACCGGCCGGAAGATCATTGAAGCCTACGGGCTTTCCGAGGCCTCCGGAGCCACTCACTTCCTGCCTTCCCCCCACGGCGGACCCAAAGGTTCCATTGGGCTGCCCTCACCGGACACGGAAGCCCGGATTATGGACATTGAAACCGGCCGGAAAGAATGCGCTGTGGGTGAAATCGGCGAACTGGCGGTTAAAGGACCGCAGATCATGCAGGGCTATTGGAATAATCCGGAGCTTACTTCATCGGCTTTACAAAACGGCTGGCTTTATACCAAGGACCTGGCCCGTATGGATGAAGATGGATTTTTTTACCTGGTCGACCGAAAAGACGATCTGATCCTCTCCAGCGGATTCAATATTTACCCCAGCCAAATCGAGGCCGTCCTGGAAAAGCATCCCAAGGTCAAGGACGTTGCCGTGATCGGTATCCCTGACCGGATCAAGGGGCAGGCCGTTTTGGCGGTCCTCGCTCTGAAGGAAGGCCTGGAGGGGAGCCGTGAGGAATTCCTCAAATACTGCCGGGAGAACATGCCGGATTACCGGATCCCCAAGACCATCCTCTTCCGGCCGGAGATCCCCAGGGATCCGGCCGGGAAGATTCAGAAGAAGATCCTGAGACAGGAGGTTCGGGCCGTTTAGCGCGAAAACAGGATTCTAGGATTCAAGGATTCTAGGATTCAAGGATTCAAGGGTTCAAGGGTTCAAGGGTTTTAAATTCAACGCCTTTCACTTGAATCCTCGGCCCCTCGGGCACTTGAATCCTATTTTCATGTTTCATGGTGCCACGCCCCAAAAGGCGGGGCATGGCGGTTTAAAAGGCATGACCAAGGCAACCCTTATAAAAACGGCCTCCCGGAGTTTCTTTTTTCTGGGTTCCTGGCCCGTCCGTTTTATTTCCTGGTGGGTGTCCTCCGGGTATTTTCTTTTTCTTCCCCCCAGAAGGAGAAATAGTGTCCGGCTCTATCAGGTCATCTTTCCTGATCGAAGGGGATGGTATCACCTCTATTGCGCCTGGCGTCAGTTTCATTCTTTTGCAGCTACCTTTGGGGACCGGATTGATGTGGCCAGGAAGGAAGAGGAGCTTCCTCCCACACCGGGAAGGGATGGCATATTAGAGGCGAATAAAAAAGGGACCGGGGGAATTCTTCTCATGTCCCATTTGGGCAGTTATGAGGTGGCCGCCCGCGCTTTTCAGAAGTATGGCCTCAAACTTCTACTGATGATGGGTGAAAAGGAGGCCAGGCAGGTGGCCCGCGATCAGCGGGAAACCCTGAAGGAGCAGGGGATAACGATTCAGGTGGCTTCAGGGGAAAAGGATTCGGTCCTGGACGGGTTGGAGGCGATCAAATTCATACGGGAGGGTGGTTTCGTTTCCATAGCCGGAGATATAGTCTGGACCGAACAGCGCGCCCTTTTGCCGGTGAAATTCTTTGGCCGGGAGGTGGGCCTGGCCGCCGGTCCCCATCTCCTGGCCCTGGCCACCGGAGCGCCTCTCTTCATTCTCTTTACCTTTCGGACTAAGAGAGGAAGACACCAGGTCAAGGTCCTTCCTCCCCGACAGGTTAAGCCCTCCTCCCGTTCCGAAAGAGACCGGGCCATGCAGGAGAGCGCCCAGGCTTATGCCGAGGCTCTGGAAGCAATGGTACGCCGATACCCTTTTCAGTGGTACATCTTTGAACCCTTCTTTCCTTCCGCCGATCCTCGGTCCGGAAAGAGATAGGAGAGAGCTGATTTCTTATGTCTGATAACTTTCTAAGTCAAGCCCTAACCGCCGGTTACGAAAGGATCGTGGCCTGGGCGGATATTCTAGACCGGATCAATGTTTATCCGGTGCCGGATGGGGACACCGGACGGAATCTGGTCATCACCCTCAGCGTCTTGAGGAATAATCCAACCCCTTCCGACCTACTGATCCGTGAAATTCTGATTTCGGCCAGAGGTAACTCCGGAAATATTGCCGCCCGGTTTCTGGCCGGTCTTCTCCGCTGCCAAGATATTGAATCCCTGAGGACATCGGCTGAGGCCGGCCGCGATATGGCTTACCAGGCCGTTTCCAATCCTCAACCGGGAACCATGCTTTCCCTTTTTGACGCCCTGGTGGCCTCCCTGAATAATTTTCCTCCTGAAGAATCAGGAACATGGGTGAAGGGGGTCATTTCCGATTTAGAGGGGGCGGTTATAAAGACCACGGAGCAGTTGCCCGAACTTAAGGAGGCCGGGGTGGTCGATTCCGGGGCCCTGGGTATGCTGGTTTTTCTCGACCCCCTGCTCACTACCCTGGCCGGCCGACCGGTAGAGCAATCCCTTTTTATAGACGAACTGAAGGATGCCCTCGATCTTTCCTCCTCCTGGCAGGACCGACCGCACCAGGGCTACTGCCTGGATGTGGTGCTCAAAGTCGAAGAGGATAATCAAAAGGTGCTGAAAAAAATGTCGGAGGTGGGCGAATCTCTGGTGGTCATGCCCGGGGGGGATTATCTCAAGATACACCTCCATGCCCAGGATCGGGAAAGGGCCAGACAGGAACTGACCGCCCTGGGGTCCATCGTCAACTGGTCCGAGGATGATCTGGCCCAACAGACCCTGCGCTTCATTGAACCCCGGAAGGATCAGTGCATCCACCTCATGACCGACGCCGCGGGATCTATATCCCGGGACCTAGCTCAGGACCTGGGAATCACGCTTCTTAACAGCTACATTACTATGGATCTTCTGAGCCTGCCGGAAACCTATGTGGATTCATCCCAACTCTTCAAGGCCATGAGGGACGGGGTTAAGGTCTCCACAAGCCAGGCCTCGGATGCGGAACGGAGGGAATGCTATCATAAGATCATGAAGGTCCACGACCGGGTCCTCTATCTCTGTGTGGGCTCCTTTTATACCGGTAACTACGCGGCGGTCATGAAATGGAAATCCGAAAATGACCCCGAAAACCGAATGATCGTCATCGACAGCGGGGTGGCCTCGGGAAAACTTGGCCTGGTGGCCAAAGCCGCCGCTGAAATGGCCCTGAAGGTCAAAGACCCCGAGCAAGTGGTCGCTTTTGCCCAAGACGCTGTTCAGCAGGCGCAGGAATATATCTTTCTGGACAAATTGCATTTCCTGGCTGCCGGCGGGCGTATGTCCAGGACCGGGGCCTTTTTTGGGGATGTCCTGAACATCAAACCGATTATCAGCCCCTTTCCGGATGGAGCCCGAAAGTTGGGAGTGGTGAGAAGCCTCCGGGATCAGGTAAAATTTGCCTTTCGGAGACTGGAAAAGGATCTCCCCAAAGATCGGAAGTCCACTCTGCTCCTGGAATACTCCGATAATCGGGACTGGCTGGAAAAGGAGATCAGGCCGGAAATAGAGCGCCGGTTTCCCTTGACGGAAGTTTCTTTACAGCTTCTCTCTCTTACCTCCGCGGCTCATATGGGGCCGGGTTCCTGGGGCATAGCCTTTCTCCCGAGGGTTACCAGGGCGATCACCTGACCATGACCTTGACTGTGCCTGGCCCAGTAGGTTTTTTCCCGGACCCTAATTAGGCTTTCTTCTTTTTCCATTTGGACTACCCTAACCTGACGAATAGCCTGAAAAAGATGAAGTCCCAGGGCCTTGGCCGCTGCCTCCTTGATGGTCCAGATCCGGGTGGCCGCGAATCGAAAATCGAGACCTGATTGGGAAATGATTTGATTTTCTTGAGGGGATAGAAAAATAGGCTGAATCCTTTCAATCCTTTCGGAAACTCCTTCGATATCCACACCTACCGGATGCCGGTGGGCGACCGCCACCACGAACCGTGAACTATGCGAGACCGAGCAGTATAGGCCGCTTTCATCCAAGCAAGGTTTCAGGTTATCCGGACCAAGAGTTTCAATAGCATAATCAGGCGTTTCTCCATTTATCAGGCCAAGCCGACGGGATAAAAGCTTCAGGGCCGCTCTGGAGGCCTTGAAACTCTTCTTTCTTGGGATTCCCATCCTTAAAAATTTTTCCAATTCCCGGGGAGTGAAAAGACCTTCGTCATCAGGGGAAAAGGTTTCCAGATCGAGGATAACCAGCTCCAGGCAGGCGGTGCGAAGATGTTCCTGGTCCAGCCAGGGAACGAAAGTCTCCTTCCTTCTTGCCTCGAAATTTATATCGGTTAAGGACAAAGGTTCGCCTTTCCCAGGGAAATTTTCCGAATCATATAAAACATAAAGGGGATAGTCAATCCGAACATGATTCTTGACTTTGTAGACGCCTTCCATTAAAAACAAAAAATTAATATCAGTCTGGTGAAGAAATGCCTCGATCCCTTTCAACCACGGTCCAGTTAAAGGTGCCTTATTATGACGTAGATATCATGCAGATCGTCTGGAATGGCCACTACTTTAAGTACTTTGAAACGGCCCGGCAGGCCTTTTTTAAGGAATGCGGCCTGGATCTACTGGACTACGCCAAAACAACGGGCTATCTTTTCCCGGTTATTCGCTCCAAGATCAAACATATCCGGCCCTTAAGGATGGACGATGAATTCCTTTGCACCGCCATTCTGAAGGAGGCGAAAATTAAACTCGTTATGGATTTTGAAATCAAGCTGCTTTCCAATGGATTGATCTGCGCCAAGGGTCAAAGCGAGCAGGTTACCGTCCATATGCCGGAAATGGAAGCGGTTTATCTGATTCCTGAAAAAATTCGGCAGGCTTTATTTAGAGGAAAATAACCCCATTGGCCCCCCTCGAAGGGTTTAGTTCGAAAATAGGGTTCGAGGAATCAAGGTTCCAAGGTTTCAGCCGCTCG
>CAZSTT010000049.1:5966-19253 GCA_964609705.1 uncultured Thermodesulfobacteriota bacterium | reverse complement strand
GGTTGGAATTAAATCGTCAGACCCACCAGGGTAATATTATCCTGACCTCCGCCATCCAGGGCGGCCTGGAAGAGGCCCTCAAACTTTTCTTTAATACCGATTTTATTGATAAGTATGGAGACCATTGCCTCATCTCTTACTTCGTGATAAAGCCCATCCGTACAAAGGATTATCAAATCATTTTTTTGAATCCGGAATCGGCCGGAGCTCATCATCAACGGCATGCATCCCAGACAGTGGAGTAAAATATTTTGCAGGGGATGGTCCCTGGCCTCTTCTTTGGTTATCGTTCCCTCTTTGACCAGACGATTGACGAAGGTATGGTCTTCGGTAACTTGAGTCAGCTCCCCGGCCCGGAAGAGATAAAGCCGGCTGTCGCCCACATGGGCCCAATGGATTTCCCCTTTTATTAAATAAGCCGAGGTCAGGGTCGTTCCCATTCCTTTCAATTGGGGGCTCTTTCTGATTTCTTCTCTGATCTTCCGGTCCGCGGTCTGGAAGACGGCGGTAAAAGAAGCTTCGATGGTGGCCAGATTCGAATTGAAATCTTTGAAGGCCTCAACGGCTGTCTGGGCGGCCAGTCCGCCGCCGGCCTCGCCACCCATACCGTCGGCCACGGCCGTTAGAATGGTTTGGTCTTCAAATTCCCGGACGAAATACCGGTCCTGGTTTTCTTTTCTTATCAACCCCTGGTGAGTTATAGCGTAGGTTTCCATAATTAATTGATCACCTTAGTCTGAAAATAACCCTGGATTAATCTCAAAGCTACTATGTTCTCCGTCATGCCGGACTCGATCCGGCATCACGGTTGGGCTTGTCCCAACATCCAGTACTTTGAGGCTTATTATATAACCTGGATTCCCGCTTTTGGGGGAATGACTGTATAACTTACCGGTATCACAACATTTTCATGATTCGTGTTGCCCCCGCTGGTCATGAGGGTTCAATAAGAAACAAAATGGACTACAACATCCCGGCCAGATCACGGATCAATTTTTCACTGTCCTTCCAGCCCAGGCAGGGATCGGTGATCGACTTTCCATAAACGGTCCCGGTCGGCGGCTGCGAACCTTCCTCAATAAAACTCTCGATCATCAGGCCCCGAACCATGTCCTTAAGCAGGGCGGAGTGCCGGCGGCTGTGCAGAACCTCTTTGGCAATGCGGGGCTGTTCGGCGAATTTTTTATTGGAATTGGCGTGGTTCGTGTCCACAATAATGGTCGGGTTGAGCAGTTCCCTCTTCTGGTAGGCCTTGGCAAAGAGGTTCAGATCTTCGAAATGGTAGTTGGGGACCGCCAGCTTAGAATGATCCACCGCACCCCGGAGTACAGCATGGGTCAGGGGATTGCCGGTGGTTTTGACTTCCCAACCATTATAATTGAATACATGGGGGGCTTGTGAGGCCTGAATGGAGTTAAGGGTCACTTCCAGTTCTCCCGATGTCGGATTTTTCATGCCCACCGGTACTTCAAGTCCGCTGCAGGTCAGACGATGGGCCTGATTTTCTACCGAACGGGCCCCCACCGCCACATAGCTCAACACGTCTTCGAGATAAGGATAATTTCTGGGATAAAGCATTTCGTCGGCTGCGGGAAGGTGTGATTCCCGGAGGGCGCGAATGTGCATTCTCCGAATGGCCTGGATCCCCTCGACGATATTGGGTGCTTTTTGCGGATCCGGCTGGTGGGCCATCCCTTTGTATCCCATACCATTGGTCCGAGGTTTGTTGGTATAGATTCTCGGAATAATAATGATTTTGTCCTTGACCTCAGCCTGCACCCGGGCCAACCGGCCGATGTAATCACAAACTCCATCTTCATCATGGGCCGAACAGGGGCCGATGATGAGCAGGAACTTTCTGCTTTCCTTGGTAAAGACGGCCATGATCTCCTGATCCCGTTCTTTCTTGATGATAGCCAGGTCCCGGGAAAGCGGCATGGCCGCCAGGATCTCCTGAGGCGTCGATACTTCTCGAATATAATTGAAGCTCATGGTTTTTCCTTTTTCTTTATTTTAAGCACCCCTGCCCCTGCGGGGCACCACGAAACATGAAAGTTATTACAAGGGTTCAAGGGGCCGAGGAGTCAAGGGGTCTAGTGAAAGGCATGGAATTTAAAACCCTCGAACCCTATTTTGGTTTTAAAAAAGTTTTGTTTCCTCAATCCGCTTCTGCAATCCCTCGCTGTCCTTCCGACCAATCCATTTTTTCAGTTCGGAAAGACTTTGCTGATAATCTTTGAAGACCCGGTTTGTATGAGGATTGTGGGTGATGATCTGGGTGTAGAGTCCGGCATTGGGCCCAAAGATTTTTTTCATGAGCTCTACCTTGCCATCGAAGGCTGGGGTGGACACCGGGTTGAGTTCCTTCAGGTCAAAGCCGGACCGCTTCAAGGCCAGCCCCATGGTGATGGTATTAAGGTGGTTCAAAACCTGAACCAGGGCCATCCATTCATCATGTCGTTCAGGGGTGGCTTCGATGATCCGGGCCTGCCTTTTTATAAAAACGGCCTTTATCACGGGGAGCCATTTCCGCCCCCTGGCCGGGCAGATGACAATATTATGTCCGGACAGGGCCTTAATTTCTGGGCCGAACAGTGGGTGAAGGCCGATAACCTCGGAGCAGGAGGACTGAAGCATGGCCTTGACCGGTTCTTCCTTCAGGGATGTCAGATCCATCAGAAGAGATTCGGCCGGCATTAAAGGCCCCACCTGTTCAATCACCTGGCAGGTCGCCTTAATGGGAACACTGACGATGACGATGGGACATTCGCGAGCCAAGGTGGGGAAATCCGGGCCTGTTTTTCTTCCGGAGATCTGGACCTTGAAGCCTTCATTCTGAAAAAAACGGGCGAACCATTTTCCAATACCCCCGGTCCCGCCGATGATTCCGATCGGTTCTTTTTTCATCGGCCTATGGCCTTTTGCCTTAACAAGTGATCGGCCAATACCAGGCTGACCATGGCTTCACAGACCGGGATGATGCGGGGGATAACGGAGGCATCGTGTCGGCCCTTAATGGTCAGGGTCACCGGGTTCCCAGAAAGATCGATGGTTTTCTGATCCATCTTGATAGACGGGATGGGTTTACAGGCCACCCGGATAACCAGATCATCTCCGTTGGTAATGCCGGCCAGTATCCCTCCGGCATGGTTGGTTAAAAAGCCGTCCGGAGTGATGGGATCGTTACACTCGGAACCGGTCATTCGGGCTGATCTAAATCCGGCACCGATTTCCACACCTTTAATCGAGCCGATACTCATCAAGGCCTTGGCCAGGTCAGCGTCCATTTTATCAAAGACCGGTTCTCCCAGACCCGGCGGGCATCCCCGGGCTATGATTTCGACAATCCCTCCCAGGGAATCCCCTTTTCCCGCTGTTTCCCGTAATTTTTCTTCCATCTCCTGAGCCGCCATGGGATCAGGACAACAGAGGATATTTTGGGAGACCGCCTCAAGAGAGATGATCCGGGCTTTGATACCGCCTAATTCCATGGTATAGGCCAGAACTTCAATATTTTCCCGGGCCAGCACTTTTTTGGCGATAGCCCCGGCCGCCACCCGGGCCGCCGTTTCCCTGCCGGAAGCCCGGCCGCCTCCCCGATGATCCCTGGTTCCGTATTTTTTATAATAGGTCAGGTCCCCATGGCCGGGTCGGAAAACATCTTTCAGTCTGTCATAAGCCGAGCTTTCGGCATCCTTATTGTGGATGAGCAGGGTTATGGGGGTTCCGGTGGTCCGGCCTTCAAAAACCCCGGACAGGATCTCGACGCGGTCTTCTTCTTTCCGGGAGGAGGCGGTCTGGATTTGTCCGGGTTTCCTTCGTTTCAGATCTTTCTGGATGTCTTCCTCGCTCAGAGGAATCAAGGGCGGACAGCCTTCGACAACCGCCCCGATGGCCGGGCCGTGAGATTCCCCCCAGGTGGTAACTTTAAATAAAACGCCTGTTGAATTGCCGGACATAATGAAATCCTTTTTGGTCTATTTGGTTCGTTGTGTTCATTGGGTTTGTGGATTAAATGTTTAATATTTTTTGCTCCCGATTCCTTACCTCCTGATCAGTGACAATAATTCCTCCCCAATCATCTCTGCCGTCTTTCCATCCGTTGCTATGGAAAAATCGGCCAACTGCCGGTAAACCGGAGAACGCTGGAGCAGCAGGTCTCTGGTTTCGTTTTCCCAATCCTTATCAGAAAGGGCGGGGCGGTTGTCGGTATTGCCGGGATCGAATTTCATCCGGGTCAAAATGGTTTCAACCTCGGCGGTCAGCCAGACGATCAGCCCCATTTGCCTCAGTTGTTCCCTGTTTTCCGGATCCATCACCGCTCCGCCTCCCAGAGAAACGACCCCAGGGGCCTGGGAGGAGAGTTCAAGAATGATGCTCTTTTCTTCCCGCCGGAAGGAATCCCAGCCCATTTCCGCCACCCAGGCTTTGATCGTTTTTCCAATACGGTGAGTGAGCATCTGATCGGTATCGTAAAAAGGGAGGTGCATGGTTTCAGCCAGTTTCCTGCCCACCGAGGTTTTCCCTGTGCATCGGTAACCGATCAGAATGATATTGTTCATGGCCCTCAAAACAAAAATACCGTTGATCGTGAAGCGTTAGATGTTAGGCGAAAAGGATTCTTCATACATTGTGAGTTTTCGCCTGAAGCGGATCAAGAATCTAATACAGCTTTTCCAGCTCTTCCCAAAACCCGGGAAAGGATTTTTTTACACAATCCGGGTCCTTGATTTTAATACCCGGCACAGCCAATCCGAGAACGGCGAAACTCATAGCTATCCGGTGATCGTTATAGGTGTCGATTTCCGCCCCGTGAGGTGTGCCCCCTTCAATGATTAACCCATCTTCCGTTTCTTCGGCTTTGATCCCTGTTTTGGCCAATTCCTGGACCAGGGCCTCCAGACGGTTGCTTTCTTTGATCCGGAGATGAGCCACATGGTTGATTATCGTCCGGCCGGGACGGCAGGCCGCCAAGACGGCCAGCGTAGGGACCATGTCGGGTATATCCCCCAGGTCGAAATTGAATTCTCCCGGGATCAAGCTTTCTCCTGAAACTTCCACCCAGTGGTCCCCCCGGACTACTCTGGCCCCGAGTTCTTCCAGGATGTTAAGCAGCCGGATGTCTCCCTGAAGGGTTTCGGGCAGGATGGGTTGAACCTTGACCCTTCCCCGGCCCAGGACCGCAGCCAGAAAAAAATAAGAAGCACTGGAGACATCTCCTTCGATCCGGCAGTCAATCCCCTGGTATTTTTGACGGCCTTTGATGAAAAAATAATTCTTGTTTTCGCGGGTAGCTTCTACCCCGAACTGCTTCATCTGGGCCACGGTCATCTCCACATAGGGCAGGGAAGGGATTGGCCCTTCAATCTTCAGAGTAAAATCATCCTTGGCCAAAGGCGCGGAAACCAAAAGGGAGGAGATATACTGACTGCTTTCAATATTTGTCAGGATAACCCTGCCTCCCGGAAGACCGTTGGCTTCGATCAGGACCGGAGGAAATCCCGGTTTACCTTGGCTGGTGACCTTTACTCCCAGGGTTTTCAGGGCGGTAAGCAAGGGTTGAAGAGGTCTTTCCAGCAGCCGCGGGGCCCCGGTCAGGAGAAACTCACCCTTACCAAGACAGACCACCGTGGTCAGTAAACGCATGGCGGTGCCGTTGTAACCCAGATAGATGGCCTTGAGCGGCCGGTTGATCCGGCCTGAGGTGCCCTGAACCAACAGGTCCCTGTTTCGGGTTTCAATCCCGGCACCCAGCAAACAAAGGGCCTCGGCCAGGTAACCTGTATCTTCAGACAGAAGGGGGCCTCGGAGAAAGGATTTTCCTTCAGCCAGAGCGGCCATGATCATAGCCCTCTGGGTGTAGCTTTTTGAGCCCGGTACGGTTATCAGCCCATTTTTTTGACCTAATGATTTAATCTCAATCGCTCTCATCTTTTTATATCAGTATATCAGATGTCTTTTGAAATTATTATTCTCAACGCCGAGACGCAGAGAACGCCGAGAAGATTCTTTTTGCTTTGTGGGGAGATACCCACAAAGCAAAGGATTCTGTCGGTCCACGAATGTGGACCTTCACTGAAGGTCGGCAAAGCCGACCGGGCGCTTCGCGAAAGTGTGGTTTTCAGGGCGCCGCAGGCTAGCAGGATATGAAGAAACGGCATCTCCCGTTTCTTCATAATAAAAATTTCTGCTCTGTGTCCTCTGCGCCTCAGCGGTGAATAAATTATTTTAGGTACCTAAAATTATCTATTTTTTTGAAGTTTGGTCTCCACCACTTCTCTCATTATATCCCGGGGAGGTTCCAGACCGGTCCAGATTTTAATCTGCTCGGCCCCCTGATGAACAAACATTCCTAATCCGGTGAGGATGCGGCATCCCGCTTCTTCGGCCTCCCGGAGTAGTTTCGTCTTCAAAGGGTTATAAATGATATCCACGACCCATGAATACCTGTTCAGGAATTCTTTTGGAAAAGGGGATTGCTCGGTATTCGGAGCCATTCCCAGGGAGGTGGTATTGATCAGAGCATCGGCTTCGATCCTGTCCTTTTCGGATAAGGGGAAAAATGGGCAACCGAATTCCTTTCCCAGGGCTTCCGCCCTGGAAAGGGTCCGGTTCAGGATTATGGGAAGTCCCCCTTCCTGGATCAGGCCATAGACAACTCCCCTGGCCGCCCCTCCGGCCCCGATGACGGCAAATCTCTTCCCCCTTATTTCCAGGCCCTCTTTCAAGGAAAGGACAAAACCACTCCAGTCGGTATTATATCCTGTCAGGATCCCCTGATGATTCCAGATGGTATTGACGGCCCCGATTCGAAGGGCATTTTCTTCAATTTCATCCAGGCATTCCATAACCTCGGTTTTAAAAGGCAACGTCACGCTGACACCCTGAATGTTCAAACCCCGAATCCCTTCCACCGCCTTCCTGATGTCCGTTACACAAAAGGGGACGCACCGGGCCTTGATATCCATCCGGTCCAGGGCGGTCTGGTGCATCAGGGGTGAAAGACTATGGGCGACTGGATTTCCGAAAACGGCGAATATTTTTAATTCCGATGATGACATGGTTGCTTGTTGCTCGTTCCTCGTTTCTGGTTGCTCGTTACTGGTTGCTCGTTACTCGTTACAGGATTAATCGTCCAGTGGGTTTGGTTTTTAACCAGAAACCAGTAACCAGTAACGAGTAACTTTCATTTTAGTATCCTGAAAACCTGTTTGATTTCATGGACCGTCATTTGTCCGGGGGCCGACTCTTCACTCTTGTTCAAAGAAGCGTAACTCAGATAAGAACCCAGAAGGGGGGCCATGACCCGGCTGATCTTTCCCGGGGCTCCCATACAAAAAGTGATAATTTCCCAACCCCTTTTCCGGGCATAAGGAATAAGGGCCAGAACTTTGAGATTGTCCTCCATCTTTTCGGCATAGGGGACAATCTTGATGATATCCGCTCCGCATCTTCGTCCTTCTTCCATTTTTTTTCTCAGGTCGGTTAATCCCGGAGTCTTTTCAAAATTATGATAGGAAAGGATCAATCGGGTGTGGCCCTGATAAGTTTCGATCGATTTCTTTAGTTTATTAATCAGGTTCTCCTTGGTCCTGATTTCCAGATCCACATAATCGGCCCCCAGGGTTACGGCCTTTATCAGAAGGGCTACCCGTTCCTGCTCCCCACCGCTAAAGGCCCCTCCTTCTTCCTTGACCCGGTTGGTGACTAATAGGCCTCCTTTTCGAACCGCCATTAATTTCTCTAAATTGACTTTTCGGATCCCGTCTATCCTTAATTCCAAAAGGTCGGCCAGACCAAACCCCTTCTCCATCTTGAGCAGGGCCTCAGCCGTGGTGGCGGCGGTTACGGGAATACAGATCCTCATGGGGTTTCTCCCCGGGGATAGGATCCCATGACTTTAATAAAACTGGTGACCCGGCCTATTTTTTTTAAACAGCTCTGGACCTTCTCGTCCTTTTTATGACCGGCGAAATCGACGAAGAAAAGATATTCCCACATCCGATCCGGCCAGGGGTAGGACTCGATCTTTAGGAGGTTCAACCCTTCCTGGGCAAAGGGTTCCAGGGCATGGAGCAGGGCTCCCGGGACATGGCTGGTTCCAAAAAGGATGGAGGTCTTATCCTTTCCGGTTGGTTCACTTTGGCCTTTTCCCAGGATAAGGAATCGGGTGGTGTTTAAAGGATGATCTTCGATCCGGTCGGCCAGTATTTTTAGCCCGTACAGCTGGGCGGCCTGCAGGCTGCCGATGGCCGCTCCTTCCTGGTCCTCTAAAACTTTTTTAGCCGCTTCGGCCGTGTTTTCCACTTTCAGCAAGGTACTCCGGGGATAATTTTTCTCCAGCCAATCCCGGCATTGGGCCAGGGCTTGAGGATGGGAATAGATCCGTTTGACTTTGTTCTTTTTTTCCGGGGACGCCAATAGATAATGAGAAATCCTTAAGAAAACCTCGGCCCGGATGAAAAGAGGAGTGGAGATTAATCGGTCCAGGGTCGGTTTAACTGATCCTTCCCCGGAATTTTCAATAGGCACCACCCCATAGGCGCTTCTTTCTCTTTCGGCCTGATCAAAGACCATGGCGATCGTCGTTTGCGCTGAAAACCGGGCGGACCGGCCGAAATGGGCCAGAGCAGCCAGGTGGGTAAAAGAGGCCTCCGGGCCGAAATAGGCTACGGCAATAGGCCCCTGGAGCGCCCGGGAAGAAGAGATAATCTCCCGGTAGATATCCTGCAGCGCCTTATTGGACAGTGGCCCCTGGCTGACCTGTAACAGATACTGATAGACCAGGCTCTCTCGGGAAGGATCATAGACTTCCCGGCCGCTTTGGTTCTTTATTTGACCCACTTCGAGAGACAATTCGGCCCGTTCGTTAAGCAGGGCAACAATTTCCTGATCTTTTTTTTGTAAAGCTACTCTCAGTTTTTTTAAGGAATTCATCTTCATACTTTTAAGGCCTCAATCGTTTCCCGGATGATAGGTTGGGATATCTCTCCGTTAATGAAGGGGAGTCCGATTTTTTTCAAGAGGACGAAGGGAATAAGATTTCCTTCTTTTTTCTTGTCTTTGGTCAGCCGGGACATGAGGGCTTTCGTTTCCAGTTCCCTGGGGATGCGATAGGGCAGCCCGTAGGTCTTGATCAGGGATTCTATCCGCTCCCGGTCGATGGAGGGTAAATAGTTTAGTTTCTCCGACAGGGCGGCGGCATAGACCATGCCGATGGCCACCGCCTGGCCATGAGGGATCGTATACCCCGATTCGGCTTCCAGGGCGTGGCCGAGGGTGTGGCCGAAGTTGAGAATGCGGCGCAGCCCCCCTTCTTTCTCATCCATTTCCACGATCCTCTTTTTGATCCGGCAGGATTTGGTAATGATTTTTTCCAGAAGTTTGGGCTCTCTTTTTTTAACGGACGGGGTTTCCTCTTCCAGGGCAGTCAATAGTTGAGGGTCTTCAATGATCCCGTGTTTCAGAATTTCAGCAAGGCCGTTGTTGAATTCGAGGTCGGGCAAGGTATGGAGAAAGGACAGATCGATAAAGACGGCCAGGGGCTGATAAAAAGTCCCCAGGAGATTTTTCCCGGCCGGAATATCAATGCCGGTTTTGCCTCCAATACTGCTGTCCACCTGGGCCATCAGGGTGGTGGGGATCTGAAAAAAAGGCAGGCCTCTCATAAAAATGGAGGCGATAAACCCGGTCATGTCCCCGGTCACCCCTCCTCCCAGGGCGATCAGGGCCGTATGCCGGTCAGCACCCAGGGCCATAAGTTTTTCCACCAGCCGGAGGGAAGTCTGGATATTTTTCGAAGCCTCTCCGGCCGGAAAATCAATCAGGTCGATCTTTAAATCCATCTGTCTCAGGGTGTCCAGTACCCTATCCCCGTGCAGGGGGTTGACCGTTGAATCGGTGACGATAATATGGCGATTAATCCAGTTTCCTTTATTTAACAGGACCCCGATGCGATCGATAATATCCCGGCCGACATGGATTTTATAGGATGTTGAGGTTCGGGAATCCAATTGGACTTTGATCTGATTCATTGCAACACCCCGGTCGCTTTTCTGAGCGCCCCTTGCAGCATCCTCAATTCCTCCATCAGTTGATAAAATTTTTCCGGTTTCAGAGACTGGGCCCCGTCACATAGGGCCTTTTCCGGTTGGGGATGGACTTCAATAATCAACCCGTCGGCACCCACGGCCAGGGCGGCTCTGGATAAGGGCAGAACATATTTCCAATGGCCGGTGGCATGGCTGGGATCGACTATAACCGGGAGATGGGTCCGCTCTTTTAAGACCGGGATGGCGCTCAGGTCCAGGGTGTTGCGCGTGGCGGTTTCAAAGGTTCGGATACCCCGCTCACAGAGAATGACCTGATCGTTCCCTTCGGAAAGGATATATTCGGCGGACATGAGGAGCTCTTCGATAGTCGTCATCATCCCCCTTTTTAATAGGACCGGTTTTTTGGTTTGCCCCACTTTCTTTAAGAGAGGAAAATTTTGGACATTGCGGGTTCCGATTTGCAGAATATCGCAATTTTCTTCGACCAGCTCCACCTCCGTAGTATTCATCACCTCGGTGACCACCGGGACCCCCATTTTATCCCGGACCTTTTTCAACATTCTCAACCCCTCTTCTTCCAGCCCCTGAAAGCTGTAAGGGGAAGTTCTGGGTTTATAGGCCCCGCCTCTCAGGATATGAGCGCCTCCTTTTTTTACAATATAGGCGCTCTCCATGAGCTGTTCATCACTTTCGATAGAACAGGGGCCGGCCATGACGATAAATTCCGGACCGCCGATTTCTATATCCCCGACCTGAACGATGGTATTTCCTGCCCGGGCCTCCCGGCTGGCCAGCTTATAAGGCTTAAGAATGGTCACGGCCTTTTCCACTCCGGGAAGATACTCCACTGATTTTAATTGGGCTTTGCCCCGGTCGTCTCCCACCACCCCGATGATGGTTTGTTCCACCCCTCGGGAAGGATGGGTTTGATACCCGACCGATTCAATCCATTGGATCACATTGTTTATTTCCTCATCTGTGGCCTGTTTTCTCATGACGATCACCATGGCTTACTCCTTTCAGCCGCCCCGGGTGGAATCCCTGCTCCCGGCTTTCAGACAGCAAAAAAAAAGCCATGGGGAGCATCTTTTCGTCTCCCCATGGCTTTTTTTGTTTCTATTTTTTTAAGACTCTTTACATTCTCCTAAGCGATGGGCAGACCGGTAGGAAGTAATAATAATAAAAGCTAAACCAAAAGTTGGAACTGAAATTGATCAATGTCCTGCCCATATTTGCTGCTTCAGATTTAATTTTAATTCAAATATTAAAAGCTAAAAGGCCTTTTTTGTCAAGAAAAAAATGAATGCCTCAAAATTTTCAGGTTTCCTGGCCGGTTCTTATCAGTCCGGTAGTTCATCCTTCCAATGATAAAGCAAGTGTTTTTGATAGGTTGCCGGAAGGGAGGGTGCAAGGACCATACTTCAGGGGCGTGGAGATTAGCCGGAAAGGGTTTATTGGTCTGATGTGGGATGGCAGGCAGTTGGAATTTTTGCCAACCCATACCTTTTGTCAATAATTTTTTAATTTAAATTGGTTTTATGGTACATTTCGGGAAAACTGCTTAATAACTTGCTGGGAATCCATGATGAAGAAGCACCATTGGAAGGACTTGATTGCCTGGGCGATTGTCTTTTGGACATTCGTCGTCACCATTGGCAGAGCCATCCGGGCGCCAAACGATTTCTCCGAAGCTCACTGGCTTCTTGACTACAGTTACGGCTTCATGAAGCGCGGTTCATTGGCTCACTAGGCCGCCTCATGAAAGACCTGCTCGGTGTTCAGATGAACCCGCAGCTTATTCTCGTCCTGTCCGTTTTCACGCTCGGCACCATGTCTGCAGCCATGTTTATTCTCCTGTATCGAGCGTCTCGACGGCACCAGCCCACATCGGGCGCCTGGGTCCTTGGTGTGGTATTTGCCTCATCACCGTTCGTGGTCATGAGCGCTCACCTTCTGGGGTATTTCGACGCCCTTCTGTACGTCTTTGCCATCGTATCGACCGCACTGACACTGCGGGACCGTCCAGGACTCGCAGCGGTCATATCGGTTGTGGCCATCCTGTCCCACGAGAGTTTCATTCTGATCGGTTTTCCACTCGTTTGCCTTGCCTCCGTCGCCATGCTGGCAGCAAATGAAAAGCGTTCACGTTGGAGACATCACCTCATCGCCCTCTGTGTACCCGTTGTGGTATTTCTGGCGATCTCCGTGTTACAGCCACTGATGACAGATGCGGAGACACTTCGGCAGCAACTCGCCGACCACCTGGCCTCCTTTGGATTTGTCCCAACCAGAAGCAGGCGTGTAGCCGAGTGGCAAACGACCACCTTCGTCCAGTTTTTTCGCCAGGAAAGCAGTCATTTTGGTGAGCGTCTGCTGGATCCCTGGGGCTTGGCGTCTTTCGGTCCATCGCTCCTGGCGCTCTTGGTCTTCATTCACGCCTCGTTCCGGATTCGCGCCTTCAGCGCCTTTTCCATTTTCTTACTGGGGGTCGTCTGCGCGCCTCTTGCCATGCATGCAGTGGCCTGGGACACGGCACGCATCTCAACATATCCTATCGGCAGTGCCTTCATCGCCTCTTGGGTTCTTGCGGAAACAAGAAGGGCTCGGGGAACTTATACCTTGTTCCTGTTGGTTGGGCTTCCGGCAGCGGTTCTGAATGTTTTCGGACGCCTGCCGTTGATGGACGGCGAGGTTGAGCGCTTTTCTGACCTATCCCGCCTGTTGATGTATTCGCCGGCCATTGCCCTCCTCATCACCGCTGTTGTCAGGAACGTGAGAGAAAAGGGGGCGTTGATACCAAAATTGCAAAACGAATGAAGTGTTTTAGAAATGCAAGTTAGTTCTCATCCGGAAAAGTATTTTCCCGATGGAAACTAGTTAAGTATCAACGCCCCAAATGGGAAGGGAGTGCTCAAAACTCGACGTCGCTTTTGGAAAGCGATGGCAGAAGAAGGCTTAGCCGGGAAACTGATTGGCAGAGCAGCAACTGAGGGAATGGCCCGGATTATCGAGGGCCTGAATGAAATCATTCAGGCGTAAACAGTCAGGGGAGCCAATCGGCAGGAAACGGCGCCTACCGGCTTTATTACGGGATACCGCTCTCGCAGGGGACATCGGTCTGGCACAGACCGCAGCCATAACCGTCAAACCCGAATTTTTCCTTGACGTATTTTCCGCAGGTGCCGCCGGCATGATCCCAGCATTTCTTTTTATCGTGGCCTGCTTCGGTGATGGC